>DAHXND010000023.1 GCA_027366675.1 Acidimicrobiales bacterium | reverse complement strand
CCCGTCAGTCCGAGGTGGCCTGATGCACCTTGTGTCAGTCCGGAGCAGCACACCCGGAGCACCGGGTGCCCATAGAGCCCTACTCGCTATGAAACGGGCTTATTCCATCGGTGAGATGTTCGCTGATGGTTTGGGGAACGGATTTACCCGTCCAGGCAGCGGTGCGACGAACGCTCACGTCCTGCTCGCCCTGGACCCTACCCGCGCTGTCGCCGGGAAGGCGGGCGGTGTTACCTCATTCGACGTGGTATTCGGGCTATTCCTGCTGGCATGTGTGATACTCGCGATAGTGGTGGTCCGCTGGGTGTTCTGGCGAAGCCGATGAGAACTGAGCCCGACCAGGCCAGGGAACGCCACAGAACCCTGAGGGCGGCACGGTCGAGACGGTCTATCGTGTCGAGTCCACCCTCCCGCCTACCGGCACTACCGGAGAAACCGGGCTTGTGGGAGGGTGATGTCATAGCGACGCTCGGGCGCGTCGGAGCGCATCTCACCCCAAGGGTAGAGCTTGCCGGGAGCTCGTCAAGGCCTTCCAGGATGCGCAGGCAACTTGAAGCGTCGACCGCCCACCCCAGGGTGCCTACTGCCTTCGTAATGGGTGGCGGGGGAAGCCGGGGCGCTGTCCAGGTAGGCATGTTGGAGGAGCTTGCCAGGCGCGCTATAGAGGCTGACATGGTCCTCGGCGTATCGGCTGGCGCCATTAACGCTGCTGCCTATGCCGGGGACCCGACTCCAGCGGGTATCGCCAGGATGGCCGACGTATGGCTTTCTGCCCGCGAGGATGATGTGTTCCCGCATCCCTTGATCCATGGTCGTTGGCAGTTCGTTCAGCACAGGGAGTCGGTGTTCCCCCTGGACGGCTTGCGCCGCGTGATCGAGAAGGGACTGTCCTACGACCTCTTGGAGGACGCCAGAGTTCCCGTCTCCGTGGTGGCTACGTCGATGCTCGACGGCCACGAGCGATGGTTCACACGTGGCCCTGCCGTCGAGGCAGTCCTGGCGTCATCTGCCGCTCCGGGCGTGTTCCCGCCTGTGATCATAGATGGCGAACCCTACGCGGATGGCGGGATAGTGAACGACGTACCACTCCTGCGTGCCCTGGAGCTCGGCGCCAGGCGATGCTATGTCCTGCTCTGCGGTCCGATTCACCCACCTGCTCCTGTCGTGAACCGCCCGCTGGACGCGCTCAGTGCCGCCTTCAAGTTCGCCCTGCACACGCGCTTTCGACAAGAGGTAGCGACCATCGCCCGTTCCTACCCGCCCGAGCACATGCCATAGATAGTCGTCATCGGAGTCGAGAGCGACCGCGCCGTGGAGCTATGGGACCTGTCCAAGACGTCCGAGCTGATCTCGCTCGGACGAGTCAATGCCAACTTCGTTCTGGACGCAGTTGCACAGCGCAGCGCCAAGAGCTGAAACGCTCTGCCAACGCCCGATCACATGCTGCACTGGAGATGGACCCGCCGATGATCGGGCGGCGTGGTAACGCCGCTCGATCAGCCTTCGGGTGGCTTCAGGTTCTCTATGCCCCTGCCCAGCCGCGACAGCTCTTCGGCATGCACCCCGTTCAGCTTCTGGATCACGTTGGCGCCCTTCCTCGTAAGGCGAAGGCGAACCACCCTGTGATCGTCAGGATCAGCCTTCCGCTCCACGAGACCAGCCTCTTCGGCGCGATCGGTCAGGCCCACGACACTGTGGTGACGCAGCATCATGTAGTTGGCCACTTCGCCGATGGCTGGACCCCTGGGATCGTCGTGGCCACGAATGGCCAGCATGAGCTGATGCTGAGCTGGCGTGATGCCAGCCTCCTTGGCCTGCGTCTCCGTCCAGTGAACGAAGCGACGCAACTGCGAGTGGAGCTCCAGCAGTCTCTGGAAGTCTTTGTCGGTTAGGTTCTTCGCTGTAGGTGTCATTGCTCCTTATCCTATCGCCGTTAGATACCGTTTGCAAATATCCTGACGGATACTCGCTCAGCAAACACTAATACTCGTTGCCGGGGCTTTGCCAGCATAGCGCTCGGCTCACGACTGAGCACCAGTCCATCGTGGGAATGCCAGTCCATCGTGGGAAGGATGGCCCTCCGAACGAACAGGACTCGTGCCGATGAACCACTGAGCGAACCAGGAAGTACGGAAGGTAACAGACACCTCACCAGGGAGGCTCGCCAGCCGTCCCTGCAGCGCTTTCAGCCCGTGTTCCGGCGCCGGGCTGCACGCCGCGGCCTGAAGGCAAACCACCAGATGCTCGCTATCGTCCCCACAGCCCCCAACCCGCCGAGGACTGGCTTAGCGTACCTGCGTAGCTGGCGCATGGAGACGACGTTAGTCACACCTGGAGCCGATCCGGCATCGAGCCAGCCGGCATGGCATGGCCTGGCCTAAAGGATGCGCGAGGGCCGCTACATTCGGCAGCCGAGTTGGTATATTCGCCATCCCGAGTTGGCGACCCGTAGAAGCCGGCCACTGCCAATTGCCGCGTTCGCCGAGGCTGGCCTGGCAATCACGACCGGTTCATTAGAGCCGAGAGAGATGCAAGCTCGTCGCCGGTCATCTTCCATTGGCAAGCCGCGGCGTTCGCGATGACCTGTTCCGGTCGTGTAGCCCCCGCTATGACAGACGCCACGGCAGGCCGGGCGAGAAGTCCGGCAATGGCGGCCTCCAAGATGCTGTGGCCGAGGCGTTCGGCCCATCCCTCGATCGCCTCCAGTGTGGCAAAACGCTCCTCGGTAAGTTCGCTTGCCGAGGACGCCAGCCGGGTCCCAGACGGCGCAGGCTCCCCCCGCTTGTACTTGCCCGTTAGCAAGCCGTTCGCCAAAGGGAAGTATGGGAGGAGGCCTATGCCATATCTCTCGCAGGCAGGCAGGAGCTCGCTCTCGGCACCGCGTTCCAGAAGGCTGTAGAGATTCTGGGCGGACACGAAACGGGTTAGATGACGATCCCTGGACACCCATTCAGCTTCCACTACCTGCCAAGCGGAACGATTCGAGGATCCTGGGTAACGCACCTTTCCTTCATGCACGAGCTCGTCCAGGGCCTCCAACGTCTCCTGGATCGGGGTTCGCGGGTCCGCAAAATGGTGCTGGTACAGATCGACGTAGTCCGTCTGGAGCCTGCGGAGGCTTCCCTCGATGGCCCGCCTTATGTACAAGCGGGATCCGCGGGCTTCGTCACTGCCCCCGCCCATGTCTCCTCCGAACTTCGTGGCGATCACCACCTCGTCCCTGTGCCCTTTCAGGACCTGTCCGAGAAGCGACTCGGAACCGCCACGGTTGCCATATATATCGGCAGTGTCGAAGAGGGTGATGCCCACGTCGAGGGCGGCAGAGACAACCTTCCTCGTCGCCTCCAGATCGCACCTGCTCCCGAAGTTATTGCAGCCGAGACCCACGGCCGAGACCGTGAGGCCGGAAAAGCCCATCTGTCGGTATTCCATCAGATCGCCCCGAGGGCACTGGCGGCTTCAGCCGTCAGGGGAATCGGGGCTCGGGGCGCAGGCCCGAGCTTCCCAGTGAGTGTCACACCCCGGCTGTAGCCTGATCTGGTCATGTCGGATGTCCTCTTTCGTCGCTCGGCAGGTGGAGCCACGTCGCCGGGTCTCCACGGCTGTGGTGCCCAAAGTACCGCAAACGGGTGCTTGGCGGTCGGGTGGTGCAACGCCTGGACAAGATGCTCAACGAGATTGCTGCTGAGAACGATTGGCAGATCGTGGCTCGTGAGGTGATGTCCGACCACCTGCATATCAACGTGTGGGTATGGGCAACCGACCGCGACGCCGAGGTGGAACGCAAGCTCAGGGGCCCCACATCGCGACTGCTGAGGGCTGAGCTCCCCTGGCTCGCCCGCCGGAAGGTCCTGTGGTCGAAGTCGTGACTATCGCCGCCTCAGTCGGGTATGTGTCCGAAGAGGCCGTTCGCCGGTACCTCGAGCACCGCTGGGACGACGCGGCATGAGGCGGGCCTACAAGTTCCGGCTCCGTCCGACAGCGAAGCAGCACGTCGCCTTGGGCCCGTGCCTCGACGCTCACCGGGAGCTTTACAACGCAGCCCTTCAGGAGCGCCGGGATGCCTACGAG
>DAHXND010000019.1 GCA_027366675.1 Acidimicrobiales bacterium | reverse complement strand
GCCCTTCCCCAGCAACCTGGGTTTGCTGCTCTTCGCTCATCAGGTAAGCGACTCCTCTCGATCATCGTCATATCGTGTCACTCCAGCAAGTCCCACCACCACCGCCGCAAGTCGCTTGCCCGAGCTCGCAGGTACACCCTCGAGGAGCCTCTCGCCACCGCCCAGTACCAGCTCGAGGGGTCGATCCTGGTCGTAGTGGAGGGGAATGACGTCCCCTGGCTCCAGCGACGCTATCTGCATCGGCCCCAGGGAGATGGGGGGGAACCTAAGCGCCAGCTCGACAGGTAACATCCCTACGCGTTCTGCTATCACCCGGGCTTCCTCGTCAGAGCCGGTGCCCCCCTCCAGCTCCTGGAAAACCATGGCCTCGATAATGGAACGCAGCGTGCTGATCTGGAAGCAGAGGCTCATATCGGCTTCGTCGTGGTCACCGACCGAGACCGGAAAGGTCGCTACCAGGCACATCTCGCTCGCCGCTACGGCTTGCAGGAAGCGCGCACCGGCCACCTGTGATACACCCCCTGCTCGCAAGCTGACCAGGGACGCGAGAACGGGGGGAAGCTCCCCCACCAGAACCTCTATGACCGGATCGAGGATCTTCTGCTCTATGTCCGTCAGCGCCCGCTCGAGACCGAAGGGACGGCCAACCTTGCCCCCGCCAAGACGCCCCTCCACCAGGATGCCGGCCAGAGACAGTGGCAGGTGAACCGTGAGACGACCTGGAAGCGGGGTGAGCGCGCAACTTGCCAGGGCAGTTGGCTCCGGGAGGCTCGCGACATAGTCCTCCCACGTGAGCTGCTCGAGTGTAGCCAGGCTCATATGGACAGGCACGCCGAGGTTGGCTGTCAACCCACCGCTGACACGGTGGGCGTACACCTCCAGAAGCAGATGCAGGGCCCGCTGATGATGGCGCTCGATACCTCCTGGTTGGCGAAAGTCGTATATTGCTATACCTGGCGCAGCAGTCCCGCCATCCTGCTCGTCTCCTGGCACGGGCTGGCCTGAGGGCGGCTCCGGAGCCAGCTCGGGATCTGGAGCGGCGGCGGGACCGATGGCGCCTGGCACTGCAGTCTCACTCGTCGCCACGAGTGGGATTATCGGCAGCTTCGGCCCGAACATTAAGCCGAAAGTACGCCATTTCCCCGGGACATCCCTCCGTACTTATCGCTGCCACCGTCGCTGCCATTGCCGCTGCCATTGCCACTGCCATTGGCGGGGCCACTGCCGCTGCCACGATGAAGGGCCGATCGACCCTTCATCAAGGATCCCGCCTACCGCGCTCAGCCTGCCTCCATGACGAAGCTGGTGAAAAGGATCGCCAGCACCTGAGTCTGGCCACTCGAAGGACCCAGTATCTTCTGGAAGCTCGCCAGGAGCTTGGCCTGTGCGGCAGCCTTGCCTCCCGGGGCAAGCAGCTCCGGGTAGGAGAAGCCCCCCAGGATCATTATCTCGGCATTCAGGAGCTGAGGCTGATCTGTGGCTATGAGCTTCGTATTCGCTGTGGTAGTTGCCTGCATCGCCACGGTGACCTGGAGCAGGTATCCGTCGGATAGGTTCAGCGTCTCCTGAGGCAGGCTGATGATCTTTCCCGGAACCGGAGGACCGTGATGTGGCGGCTTCTGCAGTATCTTCAACCCTGCGAATCCGGCACCGGCAAGCACGATCACAGCTAGAGCCGCGATCAGCAGGATCTTGCCCTTCCCGGGCGCCTTATCCCCTTCCCGGGCGCCAAGCGCGTCCTCTATCTGCCGTGCCATCGCTTCCTGCTGGCCGACGTCGACCATCACATCTCCCATCCTTAGTCAGAGGCCGGTATCCTTCCGCCCCTTCGACGCCTGTTCCCCCTGCTTTTCCTGTGCTCTCGTCTCCTGTAGCTTCTAGAGCGTTCCGCTCTCATGGATTCTAGCGGCGGATGCCGCTCGACACCATGGGCGGCGACACAGACTCATAGGCGGTCCTGTCCCGGGGCAAGCACCACCACATCCACCCTGCGGTTCTCCGCCATGTTCTGCGGCGTGGTGTTCGGGACAACCGGGCGTGTCTTGCCATAGCTGACCGCTGCCAGGCGATTCTCGTTTATCCCATCGACATGTATGAACCTCTGTACTACGTTCACCGCGCGCATTGCTCCGAGCTCCCAGTTGCTCGAGTAGGGACCACCGACTATCGGCTGGCTATCGGTATAGCCCTCGACCACCACGTCATTCCTGTCGGACTTCAGCACCGACGCTATGGTATCGACCACCTCGTCGCCCACGGTACTGAGCGTGGCCACATCCGACGCGTAAAAAGCATTGTCCGTATAGATGCGAACCACTACCCCACGCGTCTCCATCACGAGCTGAGAGGCGGCCGCCAGGCCCTTTGCCTGCAGGGCCTGACCGATCTGTGAATATATGGTCGACAGCGGAAGCTGCCCCGGCAAGGCAGAGCTCGTTGGAGGTACAGCCTGCGGGGGGGTCGAAGCCGAGGCCAACGTCGAGGAAGACGTGATCGGGTGCAGGGGGGTAGAGGTCAAAGGGTGATAGATCGTGTTACTGGTACCCGGATGGTTTACCAGGCTCGTCTGGTCGAGTAAACCTGGTCCGGAGCTCTTCGTGGCGAAGAAGTGCGAGAAGCCGCTGATAATACTCTGATGAACGGCGTCCAGCTTCTTCTGGCTGATGTTGGACATCGCGAAGAGTATGACGAACAGGGCCAGCAGGAGCGTGATCATGTCCGAATAGGTGAGCAGCCAGCGCTCTGCACCTGCTCCCATGGAGTGACCTCCCTCATCCGCTGACTGCCGGCGCCTCCTGCGCTGCGGAACTGTCACCCGTCAAGCGGCCTTCCTGCGCGGAGCTGTCACCTGTCACGCTGCCTTCCTGCGCTGGACCCTGGCTCTCTCCTGCTGCGGTAGATAGGAGAGAAGCCTCGCCTCGATCATTCTCGGGCTGGCTCCAGCCTGGATGGCCAGTATGCCCTCCAGGACCATACGCCGATTCCGAACCTCCACCTCGCTCGCCCGCTTCAGCTTGTTCGATATAGGGAGCCATATGAGGTTGGCCGACAGAACGCCCCACAAGGTAGCAGTGAAAGCCGCTGCTATTCCCGTTCCCAGCGATGCTGTATTGGTCATGTGGGACAGAACGTTCACGAGTCCCATGACGGTGCCGAGAATCCCCAAAGTAGGTGCGAAGCCTCCGAGGTCACCGAAGAAGCGAGCGCCCACCTTGTGGCGCTCCTGAAGAGCATCTATCTCACCGTCCATGATGTCCCTGATCTCCTCCGGATCAGTCCCGTCGACCGTTAGCTCTATCCCCTTCTTGAAGAACGGATCCTCTATGCCAGACGAGGCTTTCTCCAGGGCCAGCAGACCCTCACGACGCGCAACCTCCGCCAGCGACACCATCCTCGGAATGTCCTGCTCCAGAGAGGTCTGCTGATGAGCACGGAATGCACGCCTCATCACGGAACGAACTGACCCGACCTCGGATCGGTACAGGCCGCCGAGGGCTGCAGCAATCGACCCTCCGAAGACAAGGAGCAACGGGGCCGGCTTTATGAGGACGATGGGACTGCCCCCATCCAGGATCATGGACAGGAACACGATGATGAGCGCCAGCGCGATGGTCATCGCGGTGAAGCGGTCTGCCTTCAACGCTCCCGGACCTCGCCTGGACTGATCGGATCCTCGGACACCAGCACCTGTCGTAGATGCACCAGCGGATGGGGTTGACTCTCTTATCGCCACCTACTCAGTCCTTCCTGGATGGTTGCAAGCACCCTCATAGTGCTCCTGGCCTCAAGGGCAACACCATCTCGCCTCAGGGGCAACACCATATAGTGCTCGCGGCCTTCCCGGAGCACGCCGCCTTCCCGGAGCACGCCACGCCAGCTAAGCTGCAATGCTGTCATAACTGCCCCAGGTGACATACCTGCCATCAATCGAGCCCCTTTGTCTGCCCGGGAGTTCCATCGGGCGGGGGCTGGTCCGGGAGACCCGGAATCAGCCTTAGGCGGGTCCCAGGAGCAGACCCTTCCTCCTTCTCGATAAGGCGCTGAGCGGCCACGAGGACCGCCGCACGGAACTGGACCACCCTATCTATCACTTCCGCGAGGGGATCTGCGACTATGTACTTCGTCCCATCACGCAGTGTTATGACCGTATCGGGCGTCACCTCGACGCGCTCTATCAAATCGGGGTTTATGGCCATAGCCTCACCGTTCAACCTGCTGAGTGGGATCACTGATCCTTCACCCGTCCTCCATGCCCTGGTTGCCATGCGCCTCGTGCGCCTGCTGCTAAAGCACAGCGCGCATGAATCCGAAGGGTGGACGAGATGCCGACCAACCCCGCGTAGCGCGCCCGCCTTCCCTATCGGCATGACGGAACGGGAACTTTAGGATAGGGGCTCTGGCGCGGGCATCTCTTCTAGTCCGGACTACCCAGGAGATGATCGTCAGTACCAGTCCTCAGGCCATGTTCACCAGAGACTGGATCGCAGTGTCGGAGGTGGTTACCACCTTCGTGTTCGCCTGATAGGCCTCCTGAGCGATGATCAGGTTCGTGAGCTGCTTGGCGAGGTCGACATTCGACTCCTCGACGCTCCCACCCACCAGGGTCCCGAGAACACCGGTACCAGGGGTCCCCACGTGGGCCACCCCGGAGTTCGGGGTAGTGCTGTAGAGAAGGTTCCCCAAATTGTCGAGCCCTTGGGGATTGGCGAAGCTTGCCAGCGCGATCTGGCCGAGCGCCAGCTTCTGACCGTTCGAGAACGAACCCGTGATGACCCCGTCCGAGCCGATGGAGTAGGAGGCCAGAGTGCCTGACCCATTCCCGTTCTGGGTCGCGGTGAGGGTGTCTGCCCCAGCCACCTGGGTGACAGCCTGGGTAGATCCAGCAGGCGGGAACGTTATGTCCCACGTGTCACCTGCCGGGAAGGTGTAGTTGCTCGGCATGTTCTGCACCGGGATCGGGAGGGCCGTGGGGTTCGTCGCACTCATCGTGTAGGTGGTGCCATTGGCAGTGACGCTTTCGAGCTGCCCAGTCGCAGTGCTGAACTTGACCGTGGCAGGGCTGGTCCAGAGATCTGCCGTCGACCCTGGCACGGTGCCCTGCATACTCCATTCGCCAGCCGTGGTGGTGGGCGTAAAGGTCAGGGTGACGGGCACCTGGTTGCCCAGGGCATCGTACGACTCGATCGTCGTGGAGTAGCTCTGCGTCGCCGAGCCGTTGTTAGCCGGAATGTTCCCTCCGAGGGTGAAGCTCGTGGTGGCTACTGGTGCGATCGTCGAGCCCTCGGGTATGGCTATCGCTGTGGTCGGGGCCTTCGTGTCGATAACGCCCGCAGCATTCGCCTGCCAGCCCTGCACGAGCGCGCCGGTCGGCGTCGCCAGATTACCGTTGGCATCGAGGACCAGGTTGCCCGCTGTCGTATAGTAGGTCAAGCCTTGCTGCTGGACCACGAGCATGCCGTTCCCCTGGATCGCCACGTTCGTAGGCTGGTTCGTCTGCTCCATGGAGCCGGCGACGAAGCTGTTGGTAACAGCGTCCACGCGGGTGCCGGACCCGATCGCGATCGGGTTCACTCCCGCAGCGGTGGCCACCCCCACTGGCGCAGTCGCCCCGGCCACCTGCTCGGTGAGCAAGTCCGAGAAGTTAACAGACTCACTGTGATAGCCAACGGTGTTCACGTTGGCGATGTTGTTACCGATGACGTCGAGCCAGGTCTGATTGGCATCGATGCCCGACACAGCCGCTAGAAGTGCTCGGTCCATGTCATGCTCCTTTCACTAGGTTCCTCTATACAGTTGCTGGTTTATGGGTTCTGCTGGCCTGGCACAGATCTGACTTCTCACGCCTGCACCCTGCCTGGATTCTCCGTCTAGGTACCGCTCGACACACCTCCCGCCGTGCCGGACGTTCCCTGCGACACCTCTGTTACGTCCGATAGCGGAACCAGGGTCCCGCCTATATCGAGCCACGGCCCGCCAGAGCCGGAGGACGAACCGGGCGGTGCAGTGGTGCTGAGCGACGATGCAACACCGGACACCGTCTGGCCATTCACCTTCGCTGTCACGTCCATGCCCAGAATGGAGGCCGCGGACTGCAGCCCTGCGTCCTGAGACTCTGTCTGAACCTCAGCCTGCATCTGCTCTACGGCCTGCACCTGCGATAGCTCGGAGACCTGCGAGAGGAACTGGCTCCCGTTCACGGGGTTCAGGGGGTCCTGGTATTCGAGCTGCGCCACCAGGAGCTTCAGGAAGGTCTGCGGGTTACCGAGTGAGGCCAGCCCTGTCTGGCCACCCGCAGAAGCATTGCTCTGTGCCCCTGATGCTCCTCCCGTCGGAACAGCACCTACGTTTGTCATATAGTCCACCTCCATCTGTCCTGCACTTGCGCGCTCGCTCGCGCCTTCACTGGCTTTCCAGTAGGCGACCCCTGGAGTAAGAGCCTCGCATCACCGATCAGGCGAGGCGTCGAACCGTCCATCTCTGATGCCATATACTCAGATCCTCACGTCAATCACATGCTCGTCATTGGTCTTCCTCCCTGCGCCGCCGCCCGCTGAGGTCCCGCCTGGCAACGTTGTCCCCGCATCGCCGGAGGACTCTTCCCCCGTAGGGCTGACATCTGATGGTCCGTTCAGACCCGCATGACCGACCCTCGGCAGGCCCTCGGCTGAGGCAAACTGGCTCCAGTTGGAGCCGCTGGACCCGCCCTGACCAGAGCCGTGCTCTCCCATCCCACTGCGACTGGAAGAGGGCCCAGCGCCTCGCTCCTGGCTGCCCTGGTAGCCCTGGCTGCCTTGGCCGCCATCCTGGGAGCTGCTCACAGGAGCATCGCCGTGGCCCATGAGTTGCACCGGGGTCGTAGTAAGGCCTCTGGCGGTGAGTTGAGACTCGAGGTCTGGCAGTGACTGCGCCAGAGCTGCCTGACCCTCCGGTGTGCTGGCCCAGAGCCTCACGCTCACGAGCGTTCCACCCGACATCGTTATCACGGCCCGAACAGTCCCGAGCTCCGGCGGCGACAGGGAAACCGTGAGCTCGGAGGTGCCGTCAGCCTGGGTCTCGAGCGGGTTCACCACGCGGAGAACCTGCTCGGTGATGTCCGCTGGCTGCGTAGCGGGTGCTGCATGGGGAAGCGAAGCTGGAATAGCTGACGGGAGCGATGGGGTCGGCAACACTGCCGGCGATGCAGCGGCAGCAGCGAGGGGCGCGCTGTTACCTGCCTGGCTTGCTGGCGAAGAAACCCGAGGGAGACTGCCGGAGCTCCCTTGACCCCCCGAGGCCCCTTGACCTCCCGAGGCCCCTTGACCTCTTGAGACGAGGTATTGGGGATCATGCGTGGAAAGGCCGTGCGCTGCAAAGCCGGACGTCCCGGGCGTCATGGAGGGCGGCAAGGATCCCTGAAGCGAATGCGTGGCCTGGGCCCCGGTAGCTGATGGTTCCGGTGGCATAGAGGAGCCCTTGCCTTCGGTGCCGGAGACGTGCAGACCCGAGACATCGGTCGGGGAGATGCTGTTCTTGCCTTCGGTGCCGGAGACGTGCAGACCCGAGGTATCGGTCGGGGAGATGCTGTTCTTGGTCCCGGAACTACGAGCTCCATCAGGGGCTGTGGAGCGAGCGGTACCGGTTGGTGTTTCCGTAGCGCTGGTGATGACCCCTGCCGGCGGCGAAGCGCCGTGCCCGGGCACCCCAGACACGCCCGCGGCACCATGCGCCGCTTGCTGTGTCGTCTGCTCCAATACTGCAGCGAAGGACCCTCCCGAAGCCTTCACGACCGGGGAGGCCACGCTCTTCGCGGCAGCACGCGTCCTGCTCACCGGGGTCCCGGCCAGCGCGCCGGGGCTGCTGGCACCCGGCCTTCCCCTCCCCTTCCCCTTCCTGGGAGATGGGGTAGCCGCCTCGAGCGCCCCAGGGACGATGCTGCCATCCATGGATCCCTTGCCACCATGCCCTGGCTTTGTATCTGCCGACGAGCTGACGGATCCTGACGCAGATCCCAGCTGCCCAGCCTCTGTGAGGCTCCCAGGGCGACTTGAAGCTCCAGAGCGGTTCGTCCCCGCCAGGGAAGCATCGGAGCTCGATTCGTAGCCGTCCACTCCGGAGCCGGATCCATGCGACACGGGCATCGGTAACATCATGCGCCCACCACGCTCCCGGCCGATCCACCCTGGGCAGCGTTAACGGCTTGGGACAGGTACCCCATGACTTCTTTCACATAGGACTGGGTTTGTGAGTACGGCGGGATCCCGCCGTACTGCTCCACCGCTCCGGGACCGGCATTGTATGCTGCCACCGCGAGTGGAACCGACCCGAACTTCCCGATAAGGCCGGCAAGGAACTGCCCCGCACCCACGACCGCCTGCACGGGATCGTAGGGGTTGACTCCCAGGCTCGATGCCGTTCCGGGCATGAGCTGCATGATTCCCTCCGCACCCGCGCTGGAGAGGGCCGCCGGGTCGAACCCTGACTCCGCCTTCGCTATCGAAGCGAGCAGCGCTACGCTCACACCGGTCTTGGCACTGGCCTGTTCGAAAACGGGGACCAGGGCGGCCGGCGCCCCTAGCGCCGCGAGCTCTGCCGAAGCCTCCTCGGGGGAGGTGCTCCCTGAAGCGCCCATGACAGCACCCACGGGGAGCGCCATCGACTGCAGCTCCGAGCTTCCTGCACTACCGCCAGTGGCACCAGACCCCAGGAGGCCAAGCTGCATGTCTGTGCCGTATCCGGACCAGGGAGCACCCATGGCAGGGGGGGGCTGTGTCTGGACAGAAGACCCCGGCGCTCCTGAGCTACCGCCCATCTCCACCCCGGCCAGTAGCTTCGAGAAGCTGAGGTCACTTCCCAGGCTCTGGAGACGCTCCTGCAGGCTTCCCAGAGAACCTTGAAGCTCCGTGATGAAGGACTGGACCTCGGCGATGGTCGGATCCAGGCTTGCCCCACTCGTCGCAGAGGTTGTCACGTGGCACCCGCCCCGGGCTGTGTCGCTCCCCCGTTCCTGCCGTTGCCGTTCGTGTGGCCATTGCGGTACCCGTTGCCGTTAGTGTGGCCGTTGCCGTTACCATTGCGGTACCCGTTGCCGTTCGTGTGACCGTTGCCGTTCGTATGGCCGTTGCCGTTGCCGTTGCGGTACCCGTTGCCGTTCGTATGGCCGTTCGCCCGTTCATTATAATCGTAGTGTGTAATACTTTCCTGTGCGGGCAGCAATGGCATCGATGCTTCCCCGACCCGGCGTGCGAGCCACCACCGGCTTGCAACGATGTCGTCCACTACCTTCCCCTCGGCGGCATCCATCTCGGCTACGTACTCTTCCCGCCTGCGCTTATCAAGACGCTCCAGTACCTCTACCTGCCTGTGCTTCTCGACATAGCGCAGCCGCCCGCTCATCACGGCTTCCTGGGCTCCCGATACTCGCTGCTCAGCCTCTCGCACTGCTCCAGCCGCAAGCATCTCAGCCGTACGATCCTCCAGCAGTACCGGGAAAGGGACCCGCCCCACGCGCCGCGGGAGCCTTCTGTAGCGCTCGGCTCTCCGGTCGCGCTCATCCCTGGTGCGCTGCAGTGCAGCATTCGCCTGCAGCAACGCGTACTTCGCCAGATCCTCTTCCAGCTTGCGCACACGAAGCACCTGCTCCAGACGGAACTTGTAGCGTCTCATGGGCTCGCAACACCTCCCGCGCCGGTGCCCGCAGCTCTGCCCGATCCTCGCGGGAGACCCAGAGCAGAAGCTGGCCGAGGTAGATGCAGAGGACCCTTGGCCGCCAACTGCCCGGTATCGACTACGGGGCCATCGTCTTCTGCCAGCAACTCCTCGAGCTGCCTCCAGGAATCGGCCAATGCCACCTCGTCATGGAGATCCTGGCACAGGAAAGCCTCTATCTGCTCCTGAAGATCCAGGCATCGGTCGACCGTGGCATTCGTCCCTCTGACATAGGCTCCTATCTCCACAAGATCACGAGCGTCACGGTACGCCGCCAGGAGCTTGCGAAGCTCACGTGCCAGGGATCGCTCGGTTTGGGTAGTGATCGCCGGTTCCAGCCTGGATATCGACTCCAGAATCTCGATACTGGGGAAGTGCCCACTCTGTGCAAGACGGCGAGACAGCACGATATGTCCGTCTAGGATAGACCGGGAAGCATCAGCGATCGGCTCGTTCATATCGTCGCCCTCCACCAGGACGGTGTAGAGCCCGGTGATGCTGCCACGCTCTCCCACCCCGGCTCGCTCCAGCAGCTTTGGCAAGAGCGAGAACACCGACGGAGGATATCCCCTGCTCGCAGGGGGCTCACCGGCCGAGAGCCCCACCTCTCGCTGGGCCATCGCGAACCGGGTCAGGCTATCCATCATGAGAACCACGTCAGCACCCTGATCCCGGAACCACTCGGCGATCCGTGTCGCGCTGAACGCGGCACGGATACGAACGAGGGCTGGCTCGTCCGAGGTCGCCACCACCACCACCGAGCGCTTCAGCCCTTCAGCGCCCAGGTCGTGCTGCACGAACTCGTTGACCTCCCGGCCACGCTCTCCGACCAGAGCGAGAACAGACACGTCCGCTGCCGTGCCGCGTGCGATCATGGAAAGCAGGCTGGACTTGCCGACACCAGATCCCGCGAAGATCCCCAGGCGCTGCCCGCGGCCACAAGGTATGCAGGTGTCGATCGCCCTGATGCCAAGGGCGAGCTGCCTGTCGATCATCTCGCGATCCAGAGGATGCGGGGCGCTCCCCTCGACCGTGACCTGCTCTACATCCGACAGTTCTGGGCCACCATCCATCGGACGGCCCATCCCGTCGAGAATCCTACCGAGCAACCCTTCCCCGACACCGAAGGTGAGCGGATGGCCCAGGGCCTCAACCGGTGCCCCGAAGCGCACTCCACGGGGGTTCCCGAATGGCATGCACGCGAGCCCTGACCCATGCACCGCCACCACCTCTGCATCCAGCCAGCCGCGTGCTCCTCGGGCAACGCGCACTGCGTCGCCTACGGCAGCCACCAATCCCTCCACCTCTATCGTGAGCCCGACCATATGGCTGACCCGCCCAGTCATGCGGGGACTGGCAACCTCCTTGGCTGCCTGCACCATCTCGGACGAGAACGTAGCGCCCACATAGCGATCGAGCACACTTGTCATATATCAGCTCGCCTCTGCCCCGGAACCGAGCAGAACCCGGCGCACCCGCTCCATGGCGGGACCGATCTGGGCATCTATCCTGCATGCGCCAGCCTCCACTACACAACCGCCCCTCTCTACATCGCGATCCGGCCTGACCTCGATCATGCAGTCCGGCGCCACGAGCGACAGGTCCGGCCATACGTTCAACTGCTCGAAGGCGCGGGCATCCTCCGGGTGGAGGTGCACCTTGACCTCGGTTCCAGGTACCGCCAGAGCAAGGGCACGCTGGACCGCATCTATGCCGGGCACCTTGGCTGCGCTGAGCTCACGCCCAACGAGCTCCCGTGTCAGCTCGAACGCCAGCTCCGCCGCATCACGCTCAGCTACAGCCAGCGCTGATGCGCGCCCTGCTGCCACGGCGCCCGCTGCTTGGCTAAGGGCCTCCACGGCCCGCCGTACGAGCCCTGCCTGGTGCTCATCGACGTCCTTCCTCGCTGCCTCCTGGCCAGCCTCGTAGCCAGCTTGCCACCCTTCCGCTCGGGCTATGGCGATCTCCTCCTCGAGCGAGCGGGTCCTCCGTCTCGATTGGCGTGCTCCCGGCGTCGCCGGCAGCACGTCTCGATGCGCTATATGTCCAGCAGACAGTGCTCCGTGTGCCACACCTGGCAGGGCAACAGGCTTGGCCTTACTCGCCTTCTCGCGCGGCAACACACTTCCCTGCCTAACCGGTGCCGATGGACTCTGCTGAGAGGCGTGCTCAGGTGACGATCTCATCGTCACCTCTGCTCAGCACTATCTCGCCGTTTGCCTCCATCTCCCTGACTGTGCGCACTATCGCGCTCTGCGCTCCCTCCACTGCAGACAGTCTCGTCGGCCCGAGTACCTCTATCTCCTCTATCAGGTCCTCTCCTGCGCGCTCGGACATGTTTCTCTGGAACTTGGCCAGTACCGCCTCGTCAGCGCCCTTTAGAGCCAGTGCAAGGTCCTTCGGGACGACATTACGAAGAACACGTTGGAGAGTCCGATCATCGAGATTCGCCACATCATCGAAGACGAACATCTGACTGCGAACCTCCTCGGCGAGCTCAGGATCGATCTCCTCGATCTCGCCCAGGATCTCGCGTTCAGCGGACCGCTCTGAATTGTTCAGGATACCCACAAGGCCAGGGACCCCTCCTACGCTCAGTCCTACGCCGCCGGCACGCACAGCCATGGCCAACTTGCGCTCGAGAAGATCAGCCACGTCCTGGACGACGTCAGAAGGGACGCGACCGATTCTCGCTATGCGTAGTGCCACCTCGGCCCTGAGCTTCTCTTCGAGGAATCGAAAGACGTGGGCCGCAAAGTCCGGAGGCAGATGAGCCAGTACCATCGCAATGGTCTGCGGGTGCTCGTCCGCCAGGAAGCTGGCAACCTGGGTAGGGTCTATCCGCTGGAGGAACGAGAGAGGCCTGACGGTGGCAGATGCCTCGATCTGCGCCAGGATCTCCTCGGCACGGGCAGCCCCGAGCCGTTCCCTGAGAAGCTTTCGAGCGGCATCGGGGCCGCCTTGACCTACCGTGACCAGTGCGACCGCTCGATGCGTGAACTCGGTCATCAGCTCCTGGACAGTGGCGGCGTCCAGAGGAGGGAGCTTGGCCATCTCCTCCATCAAGCCGACGACCTCCATCTCGGTCATCGCCCTCAATACCTTCGTCGCCCGCTCGGTGCCGATCTGTGCCAGGACCGCGGCTGCCTTCTGGCGACCCGTAAGAGTTGCCTGGCTCATGAAGCGCTCCTCCGCTCCGTGCGCTGGTCATCCATCCAGGAACGAAGCAGCGTTGCCACCTCGTCTGGCTGAGACTCTATGAACTGCTGTATGTCCGGGTGCAACGGCTCGGGTGACTCCCTTGAAATGGCAGGCATCTCCGTCGTGGTCAGAGCTGCTGGCTCCGGGCGCTCCAGTGGGTAAAGGGGCCTCTGAATTGCCGGTGGCACCCGCCGGGAGGCTGCACGACGGGCTGATCTCCATAGCAGGAAGATCACAGCGAGGATAGCGACTATAAGAACAGCGTCCCTGATCATCCCGATTAGCTGGCTGTGCTTCTTGGCTGCCGCTGCTGCCGCGGCAGCCTGCTTGGCCGCATTTGCCTGAGCCGACGAGAAGGGAACAGCAGCGAAGGAGAACACGTCCCCGCGTGCCTTATTTATGCCGGCTGCAGCACGCACGGCCGACGAGAGCGATGCCAGACTGGTTCCCTTCGGCAGGGACTTCGAGTTGACCAGGACAGCTACCGACTGCTGCGCCAGAGCCCCTGGGGCCAGGGTCTCATTAGTCGTCTGTGTCTCCACATCGTTATTCGTCGTGGTATTCGTCTGCGCATACTTCACGGGACCAGTCGCTCCCGCTGGCACTGTAGTCGAGCCGAGTACGCCTCCAGCGCTGCTGGCAGTCCCGCTGAAAGTCTCGTTCGTATTTGTCGTGGTGAGCGGTACAGTGACAGGCGCGCCAGTCTTCGGGTTGGCAACGAAGGTATGGGTGGTCTTGGTCTCGTTGTTGAAGTTCAGGGCAGCGTTCACCTGCACGTCATAGTTCCCCGGACCTACCAGCTTGGACAGGAACTGTTCCAGGCTCGACTCCTCGGCCGCGTCATACGTAGCAGTGGCGCTGTTCTGCCCGGTCACTGCAGTCGAGACTCCCGGTCCCGCAAGGAGCTGTCCGGTCGAATCGGCCACCGTTACATTATTGGCGCTCAGGCCAGGGACGCTGGAGGCCACCAGATGCACGATCGCCTGCACCTCGCCGGTGCTGAGAACCGCGCCAGGACTCAGCGTGACAAGAACGGAGGCTCCCGTGGGTGTCGGCGCGTTCAACGCAAAGGTGTTCTGGGTAGGAATGGCCAGGTTCACCTGGGAGCTGGTAACTCCATGGATGGCGTCTATCGTGGACTCCAGCTGACCCTGCAGAGCCGCCTGATAGTCAGCCTGCTGTGCGAGTTGGGAGGTGGTGATTCCCGCCTTGCTGAGACTCGATAGCCCGACCGTACTCTGGGCTGGCAGGCCAGCCTCTGCCAGGCTCACCCTCTCCTGGTCGATATTGCTCTGGGGAACCAGGATCGTCGCTCCGCCGTTTTCGAGCTTATAGGGAATACCACTTGCCGCGAGCTTACTGGTTATGGATCCTGAGTCACTCGGCTGGAGATTGGTGTAGAGAACCCCGTAGGAGGGACGGCTTGCCAGATCCATGAATACGACCGCGCCAATGATCGCGACGACAACAGCGATACCCACCATCGCCTTCTGCCCAGCCGTGAAGCCGGTCGAGAAGCGCTTCAGACTCTCCCTGAACCGCTGCAGCTCGTCCGCAGGTACCAGTGCCACGTCTATCCTTCCCCCTCGACCTTCCTATGTGCCTGCCCATGTGCCTGCATCGGATCCATCTCCACTTGCCGATCTCTCCCTTGCGCGAGCTCAGAACTGCATGTTCATTATGTCGGAGAACGCCTGGACTGCCTGGCTCATCAGGCTCGCGCTCACTTGCGTCTCCATGGTGGCCTCCGCTGCACTGACCAGCGCGTTGGTAACGCTGCCCTGCCCTGTAGCAGCGGCAGCCGAAGCCTGGGTTGCCTGCGATTGGACCTGCTGCAGACCATCAACCAGATTCCCCAGGGCCGTCGCGAAATCCCCTTGGGCGCCCGAGCTGCTCGTAGTCGCGTTCGCACTGGGTGCCGCCAGCACAGTAGGGATCGTGGGTGGAGTGGGAGGAACAGGTACTACAGCCATCGCTCCGGCTCATCTCCTCGTGGGCTCGTCGATCGTCATCAGGCCAGTACTCAGGGGGCCAGCGTCAGAGCTGACTTGTACGCCTGGATCGCCTGGGTGGCGACAGCGGCATTCGCCTGATAGTTCGTCTGAGCCATTACCAGGTCGACCAGCTGGGCGCCCATATCCACCTGCGGATAGCTCACGTAGCCTTGCGCATCTGCGAGCGGGTTGCCGGGGTCATAGGCAAGCTCTCCCTGGGCAGACCCGAGAGCAACGCCCGTCACGGTGGCACCGTTGCCTATGCCGCTGGCGGTACTGGCTGGTGCAGGCGTGACTACCGGGTACTGGGCCTGGTAGTTCGCTACGTTTCCAGGTGCGGTGTCATTCGCGTTCGCTATGTTCCCACCTATCGCGTCAATCCATACCTGGTCCGCGTTCATTCCCGATCCAGCGATCGGAAGCGCTCCGAACATCGTCATCCGCATCTCCTCCCGGTTACTTGTCGTATGTAGATGGTCGTGCTGGCCAAATGTCGCAGATCCCCTGGAAGGGCCTGTCTCCTAGTAGGGCGGGGTCACCGCGTCCGTGACCATGGTGAACTGGTCATTCAAGAGCTGGACCATCGTCTCGGACTGCAGCGTGCTCTTGTCGAGGCCTGTAAGCTGCTCGGTTAGGTTCACATTGTTACCATTCGACTGCGCTAAGGCCGGTGAATCATACGTAGTGGCGGTCGCAGTGCCTCCCGACGGCTTCTGCATGGCCTGCTGCAAGCTCTGCTCGAAACTCACCTCCTGAGCCGTGAAGTTAGGGGTGCTCTCGTTCGCGATGTCGTTGGCTGATGCCTGCTGCTGCAGCGAAAGGCTGTCAGCAGCGAACTGCAGGATGCCTATGATGCCGTCAGTCATCTGCTACCTCAGGAACGCTAGAGGGTACCAAGCTGTTACGCCAGGTACCACTGGTCGAGCCCGTCCTGGGCGCTTTCGAGCATCCGCTGCTCAGCTAGAGCTATCGGCAGCAAGCGCCAGGAGCTTTAGAGGGAATCCGGCGAGGCACGATTCGCCGGGGCAGCGCACAGAAGGTCGTGGCTGCCGGGCACTCTCAGGCCTGGACCTCGAAACCAGCCCCGCCAGCATCGACGCTGCCATCCTGGATGCCGTCCGAACCCAGAGCTGGCGAGCTGGGCCCATCTGACCCAGCTGCCGGATATGTAAAAGCCTCCAGGCGGCGCTTCAGCGTCTTGGTTACATAGTGCTCGATTATGAACGCCAGGAAAGGCAGGAATCCGGCACCTATCATGGCAACGAGCTGCCATAGCGTCAGCCGTGCCCGGCGCGCCAGGTCGAACGCCACGAGTAGGTAGACCATGTAGAAGATGCCGTGGATCGGACCCACTATCTCGACCACGAGCGGCTGGTTCGCTGCATACTGGAGCGGCACCCCTACGAAAACGAGGACGAACAGCCCCACGCCCACTATGTAAGCCATGGCCCTGTAGCGCAGCATGGCGCCGCGCACCGTCCCGAACGCGAATAGCTGTGCGATCTTCCAGTCGACCAGGGCGCTCGGAGCCTGCACCGTGGAAGATAGCGCCACTGCCTGCTGGACTGCCTGCTGGCGCGCCTGCGGGTCCGCAGTGCTCTGCTCCTCGGTCATACCGGTGTCCGCCACGTCTTCCTCTGCGGTCCGCTAAGGGCGAGCTCCAGGAGATAGGCGTTGTAAGCCGCGAGCTCGGGGTCCTCGGTGTCGTCTGGGGCCTGCTCGCCGGGGGTGATCGCGTCGCTCGGGGTCGCGTCCCCATCTGGCAGGGCCGGATCCACGTACGACCCTTCCCCTGCCCGGCTCGTGGCCGGCATGGAATCAGGGCCGGAGGAGATGAGATCCAAGAGACTGGGCATGGACGGCGCAGGGTTGGCTGGGACTGCCGCAGGCTCCGGAAGAGGCTCACGCCCTGCCTCACGAACGACCTCAGGGATGAGGCCCAGGGCCATGGCGGCGAGCTCGGCGTCGCTCCTCGGATCCGCTGATCGGCGGACCCAGCGCTCGGGTTGGGTCGTGCCCGATCCCCCACCCCCTGGAAGTCCGAGCAGCTTTGCCTTCCGCTCCTGGATCTTCTCTGGGGTGTCATGGACGAGCTGCCACCACCCGATCGCACCGATCACCCCGAAGAACGGCCACTCCAGCGAGTAGACGATACCGAAGACGTTCCCGCCCAGGGCCACCGTTACCTGCCACCAGGCTGCGACCATGCAACCCGGGAACCAGATAAGGATCGCAAGGTGCAGGAGCATCGAGCGCTTCGAGAACCACCTCACGCGCTCCGACACTGGCACCGCGCTAATTATAGGCAGCCGCCTTCCGTTCATAAAGGCGGGACCGGAGGCCGAGCACGACAGCCGTGGCAGCAGCGAGGCACACTCCCGCCAGTTCAGCTCGTAGCAGGCGGCGACGGCGAACGGTTGCCGGGTCGTCGTAGAACGAGGCCGGCACCGACAGTGCGTAGCTGCCAAGGGGAATGACGTTGAGCCGCAGGACACCGTGCGCGCCACCTACCTCCACCCGGACGCGTCCGCGCGCCAGGGATGCCACGGGGGACGACTGCGCGCTGCAGAGCTTGGTTAGCTCCATCCACGGTCCGTACAGCACAGGGGCGGAATCGGCCGGGCCATCTGTTATCGTAATCCGACCAGGCTGGAAACTCAGGGTCACAGCGACGTCCCGATCTGAAGCCCGTAGGACCAGCCTGCCCCTGGCTATCGAAGCGGCACGTGCCCGGGACGGAAAGTCGCGCAGGTTATCGGTGAGCAGGCCGGCCAGCATGCTGGCCATCCCGGAGGCCTCATCCCCCCCCGATATGATGACAGCTGGCGACCGCGCTGCAGAGCCAGAGACCGAGCGAACGGAACGACTCACCGAGCGGGCCCGGTCCGGGGATCTGACCGGCCGGATGGAGTCGAGAGGTTCAGATCTTGCGCCACCATGGTTCGATCCCGAGATCCTCCGCCATCACCTGAAGAGCGTTGTAGGCAGGCCCGAAGGTGATGAACCCATGGGGGTGCTGGGTCGAGCCCGCCATGTAGAGCCGCTCGACGGGAGTCCGGTACTGCCCCAGCTCCGGCAGGGGGCGCTGGTCAAGCATGTTGTCAAGCGATATCTCTCCCATCATCCAATCGCCGCGCACCATGTTCGGCAGCTTCCGGGCTATGTCGAATGGTGTGAACACCGTTGTGGCCAGGAAGGCATCATCGGTCATGTTGGGGGCGAATCTCCTCCATGCCTCGATGCACTTACGACCGTAGAAGGGGCCGATATCGTCCCATGCGGCCTCCCCTCCATTAGCCAGAGCGAACGGGGCGAACTGCCGGAGCAGTCCTGTGGCGTACCCTTCGGGTGCATCGGTGGGGTCGTAGAGCGAGTTCACGGCGGCGTTCGGCCGTGGCGCCGGCAGGCCGCCGCCACGGATGGTTGCCCAGTCGGCATCGAGCTCTGCCGGGGAGCCATAGCCGAGGTTGACCACCCATGCCCTGTCAACGTCGGGATCGAAGCTCGCCGCGGCATACTCCGGGAAGCGATTCATCGCCAGATGGACGGAGAACAACGACCAGTCCTTGTGCTTGACGTCGGTGGTTACCCTACCTCTGAGCTCCCTGCTCACGGCTGCGGGGTCAAGAAAATCGAGGAAGGTCTGCTCCACCGAGACTGTCGAGACCACTGCCCGGCGAGCAGAGATCTCGGTGCCATCGGCCAGGCGCACCCCGACAGCATGTCCTGCGTCCACTGCAATGCTCGCAACCTCGGCATCAGAGATCATGACACCCCCGTGCTGAGCCAGATCACGCCACAGGGCATGTGCCAGGCGGTGGGAGCCGCCGATGCACAGGTGCCAGTTGTCGATCTTGCCCGCCAGCAGTGGAAATCCGATGGCAAGACCCGGGACGTCGTTCGTATACCCGCAGACCGCTCCATGGAACGCGAGGTGAGCCTTGACCTTCGGGTCGGTGAAGTGCTGGTCGAGGAACTTGTCGATCGTCTCCACCCTGAGCTTCACGGACAGGAACTCGCTGCGCTTGTCGACGCCGAACGCGGAGAGTGCTTTGGTCAGCTCTTTCACCGACATGGGTGGTTGGTACATGAGCGTGCCGAGCAAGAGATCTATGAAGCCATGGGCCTCGTTGTAGAGGCGTCGAAACGTCTCGGCATCCTCCTCGTTGAACCGGGCGATGGAGGCGCATGTCTTGTCTATGTCGCTGTGGATGCACAGGGCCGTTCCGTCATCGAACACCGAGGCCATCTGCACCTCGGGACGCACGTACTCGACTCCGTGCTCCCGCACTTCGAGGTCCCCGACGGGTGGCGCCATGTCGACGAAGGTGTGGTAGTTCGCATGCACGTTGTGGAGGAAACCGGCGAGAGTGATCTCCTCCGTGCAGAGTCCCCCGCCCTCCTCGTGACGGCGTTCGAGGACGGCGACGTCCAACCCGCTTCGGGCAAGATAGGCACCGAGTGTCAGGCCATTGTGGCCGGCACCGATGATCACTACGTCGTAGGCATCACGCATTGCCGCCGCCTGTGTCCCCGCCAGACCGGCTGCCACCGCCGTTGCCGCCTATGTCCCCGCCAGACCGGCTGCCACTGCCGTTGCCGCCTGTGTCCCCGCCAGACCGGCTGCCACCGCCGTTGCCGCCTGTGTCCCCGGCCGGACTTCCCCCGGTGCTTCCCTCGTAGGGAGGCCGGCCCCGGGGCCAGGTCGTGTCAACCGCTGTGGCATACGCATCGAGCAGGGTCTTGACCAGGTCGGCCTGGCGCATCAGGAATCGCATGTCACCTCTGACCTTCACGGCCCCGCGCAGGGCCGCATCGATCGGGTCGTCGATGCCGGCCGCTATAGCGTCGAACACGGCTGCCGGACCGCGGAAGCGGTAGTCGAGGACCATCGCCTCGTCACCCGGATCGACCTCCCGGTACCAGGAGCACAGGCCGCTCTCGATCCGCACGAGGAAGTGCCGCTCCGCCCCCCCCTGGACATATGGGGACGCGCTGTCCCCGATTATCTCCACCCGGCATGTCCATGCCCCCTCGGGAACCCCCTTGATCCCTGCAACGCTGGCGTTGATGGCCTCGCGCACGGCCTCGTACCACTCCGTCGTGTAGATGGCCGGCATCAGTAACCCCGCTCGGCCACAAGCGGGCTTGCCAGACCGAGGTCCTCGCTGATGGCCTTGAACGCGTTGTAGCCACACGCGGCGTGCATGCCACCGCCCGGGTGCGCTGAAGGCCCGCACAGGTATAGCCCGTCCACCTCGGTGCGATAGCTGGAAGCCTCGGGGAATGGCCGGTTGGCACCCATCTGGTCGGGGGAGAACTCCCCGTTCGAGAAATCGCCTTCACGCATGAGGTTCTTCCTCTCTATCTGGTCGGGCGTGTACAGCTTGTGGGCAAGCACGTTGTCGGGGGTCATGTTCGGTGCGGACCGTTGCCACACGCCGAGGAATCGGTCGTTGTACTCGGCTCGGACCTCCGCCCACTGGCGCGCGTCAAGCGAGCTCGCCGGTGGCATGAAGTACCATCCCGTTGCCGAATGCCGACCTGCCGGCGCCTGGGAGGCATCCCAGAGGCTGTTCACCCAAGTGCCCGCTGCCGGCTGGGGAAGCATCCCGCTGTAAGCATCGCGTATGTAGCGGATAGTGTCCTCGGGACCATCGAAGCCGACCATCGTGTAGAAGCATCTGTCGATGTCCGGATCCCAGCGAGCCGAGGAGTAGGCGGGCGGCTCGTACAGGCAGAACATCGGTGTCGCTAGGACGTGGCTCGGCCCGTAGCGGTAGGCCCTGGCGCGCTTTACCCATAGGCTGCTCAGGTGGTCCTCTCCTACCAGGTCGAGAAGTGTCTGGCGCAGGTCGGCATTCGACGCGACGAGCTTGGTCGCGCGGATCTCCCGTCCTGAGCGAGTGCGGACGCCGGTGGCACGACCATCCGCGACGATTATGGCCTCGACGGGAGAGCTCTCCAGCAGGTCCACCCCCTCGCGATAGCAAGCCTGAGTCATGGCCTTGGCCAGGGTGTGGGTGCCACCGAGCGCCAACTTCCAGTTGCCCACGGTCCACATCACGAAGCTCAGGAACGCCCCGCCGGTGCCTGTCTGGTCGACCGGGAATCCCCACTCGACCGTCACGCGATACAGAAGGGCACGTAACTCGGGCGTCTCGAAGAGCTCGTCTATGACCTGCTTCGGTGATTTCTGGGCGTAATGGCGGCCCACCCCGAGATCTCCGAAGAGAGCATCGAGCATGTCCGCCTGAGCCCCTGGCGTCGAGTCGGTCAGGTTCGGCGGATTGTACAGGTTGGTTGCAACGAGGGCTTCCAGGGCCATGGCCCGGCGCTTCAGCTCGACGAAAAGATCGGCGTCCTGAGCGGAGTAGCGAGCGATGCTGGCCCGTGTCGCATCGAGCCGATCCGGCCGGTGCAGGACTATCGGTGGGCGCCCGTCAGCGAAGGCTATTCCTGCCTGGGCATCGGGCATGACGGTGCGCAGCCCCAGATCCTCCAGGCCGAAGTCCTGGATCATCGGCATGACGTCGAAGAACTCCATGTACTGGGCGTGGAGGTTGTGCCGGAAACCGGCCATGACCGGTTCCTCGGTGTTCGCGCCACCGCCTTCCTCGTGGCGACGCTCGAGGACGAGTGTATCCAGACCGGCGCGCTGGAGATAGGCAGCGAGACACAGGCCATTGTGTCCGGCGCCGATGATGATGGCATCATATGTGGCCTTGGTCATAGGGCCTTCCGGCGATCGATTGCCGGCGCATCTACTACGGTGCCGCTGCAGCGTGCCCGGGCCGCTGCGGTGCGCGCCGGCGGGCCCTGCGTGAGGGTGGGCGTGGCCCTGCGCGCCGGTGGGCCCTGCGTGAGGGTGGCCGCTGCGGTGCGCGCCAGCGGGCCCTGCGCGAAGGCGGGCGTGGCGGTGCGCCCCGGCGGGCCCTGCGCGAGGGCGGGCGTGGCGTGTGGTGCCTCTGCTGCGCGTGTAGCGGCTGAGCGCCGCGGAGCGGCTCCGTTCTGGGGCGTCCGGGGAGCCCGAGCCCCTGGTTGGCGAACGGCGGCGCTGGACTGGGTCGTGACCTGGGTCCGCTTGACAGCCTCACGGGCCTGCTGGGCTGGGCCACTTACCTGCTGGGCTGGGCCATTGGCCTGCTGAATCGCTCCCCGATGTACCAGCCCGAGAGCCCATCGCACCCCCAGGCCGAACGTCCTGGGACTGACCGCGACCCGGATCATGCCGGGAATGTCGCCAGGGGTCATCCGGA
>DAHXND010000002.1 GCA_027366675.1 Acidimicrobiales bacterium | reverse complement strand
ACCATCCATTGCCTCGAGCTGTAGCGCAAGGTCTCGCTCCGTTTCGGTTGCTTCCTTTTCCTGCTCCGAGAGGACGGCACGGGCCTCCTTGCTCTCCTCGATCACCGCGTTGAGCTCCGCGAGATCCCGCCCGAGCCCGTCTGCCTCGAGCTCGGCGATCGAGCGACCGCCTCCCTGGCCCGAGAGTAGGGCGTCGCGCTCGTCGATCTCGTTCTTGAGCGCGGCGATGCGTAATGCCTGATCCGCAGTTGTTCCGAGCTGCTCGAGGTCTTCGATGCCGCCCTCGCCGGCGAGGAGCACGAGCTCATCTCGAAGGCCCGTGAGCTTCGCGTCCGCATCATCGAGGGCAGCCTGTGCGCTCGCCTGGTTGGCCTCAAGGGTGGTCCTTGCAGCGGCAGAGTCCCGGGCCGTCTTGACCCGGCGGACGAGTTCTCGCGCGGCTTCGGCGGCTGGTTCGGGGGCAACGTCGGGCGCACCGGCGAGCAGTTCGCAAAGCTCGCCCTCGAAGACGTCAGATCGCTGGTCGATACCTGCGATCCGCTGCAGCCGGTTGTCGCGGGTGTCGAGCAGCCTTTCGAGCTGCTCGAGGCGAGCGAGGAGGCCTCCAGCGTCGCGCGGCGAGACCACCCCTGCCCCGTAGGGGCCGAGCAGGGTGGTCAGACTGGCAGCGGCCGCCTGCTCGGCTGCAGTGGCGTCCTCAAGCGTGGCCTGCTTCTTCGGTAGGCCGCGCTCGAGGGTGCGAAGTCGATTCTCCTTCTCGGCGCGCTCGGTGCGCTGCTGCTCAATCTCGCCAAGGAAAGCCTGCGCTTGGGCAAGCACCGGCCCGAGATCGGTGCCGTCGGTCACCTCGACGCCTAAGGTGGCGAGCAGCTCGGCGAGGCGTCCTCGGTGAGTCCGGAGGTTCCGGAAGGCCTCGCGATGAGCGAGGTGCGCTCTCCTCCACTCGGCCTGAAGCGAGCGGAGGCGCTCGAGGTTTGCCGCCCACTGCCGGAGGGCCCCCGGGGACTCCGGGAGACGATGCGATGGCCATCTTGAACGCCACATCGCGTAGGCCGCGCTGGCCCCCTCGGCCGCGCGGCGTGACTCCCCGAGCGCCTCGGCGTGCTCGGCCCGGACGCGCTCCAGCTCGGCCATGAGGCCGTTGCGGAGCGCCGTACGGTCGGCCTCCTGCCAGAGCCGGTCCACAACGCTGTCCGCTTCCTCGCCCGCCTGTTCGTAGGAGGACGCGAGCGCTTGCTCGTCGGGGTAAGCGGTCCCTTCCCCAGTGACTGCCTGGTGTTCGAGCCACGACTCCTTCACGAGTGACCAGGTCTCGTCGCGGACCTGCCGACGACTACTGAGATCCTCCTCGCTCGGCAGCTCCACCTCGAGCGCGAGGGCTTCGAGCTCGCTTTGGAGATCGCCCTCTCGCCGAGCGTCACCCCTCGCGCGCTCCTCCGCTGCCCGCGAGCTCGTCGCGGCATCTTCAAGCGTCGCAAGGATCTCCTCGATCTCCTCGGTGCTCGGGGAGGGGCGTGCGACAGCGTCGGTGATCTCGTTCTCAGCGAGGCCGAGGCGACCGGCCATCTCGAGACGGGAGCTCTGGGCGCTCCCGAGCGCGGAGCGCGCCGAGGAGAGCGCTCCGTCGAGGTCCCCTTGGCGCAGCGCGGCGTCGACGGCAGTCCGGAGCACTCCAGGGTCATCACCTTCGGGAAGTAGGGCGAGGGCTTCTTTGATCTCGGCGATCTCGTCTTCGAAACCTCGCACCCCCTCCCGTGCGCGCTCGAGCGCCACTTCCTTTGCGGTCCACTCGTCACGGGCGGGTGCGAAGGCCTCCTTGCTGGCGAGCACCGCCCGAGCCTCGCCTAGCTCGGCGACCCCAGGAGTGCCACCGATCAGGGCAGAGATGATGCCGAGAGCGTCACGCTCCGCATCGCGCCGACCTTCGTCCAGCCCGCCACGGTCCGAGCGGCCGTCTTCGTAGGAGGCGATCCCCTCGGCGAGCAGGTCGACGCGCTCTGCGATGACGAGCAGTGCCTCGTCGACGGTGACTGCACCGAGCTTCTCCTCGGCTGACTGGAGCTGCTCGGCCGCGGTCGAGCGTATTCTGGTCAGCTCACCGCGGGCTTCAAGTGCTTGTTGGACGCGCTTCGCCCAGGAGGCCGGCGGCACGGGACCCTGGCCGAGAAGCTCGGCGCGCTCCTCCAGCTTCTTCGTCCGGTCGCGAAGCGTCGGGAGCACGCCGCGCAAGGTGACGAGGCGTTCGTGATCGAGGTCGAGGTGGCGACGCTCGGCGACGAGCCGCGCCTGCAGCGCGGCTGCCTGCTCGTGGCGCTTCAACACCTCGGCGTAGTGGGAAGGCCGAACCGACAGCTCGGTCGCGTGCCTTCGGGCCTCACCGTGCGCCTTCAGCGCGGCGTTCACCGTCTTCGCCGAAGGCCGGGGGCTGAACAGCATCGTCGCCTCATCATCGAGACGCTTTAGGACTGCTCCGAGCTCACGGACCCCGAGTCCGGCCGCGAACAAGGTCTCGCCGAGCACCCCGCCCCGAGCGAGGAGCTCGGCCGTGCCGCGCACGAGCTCGTCCCAGCCGAGGGTGAACATCGCCTCGAAGTCGGAGCGGCTCACCCCCTGGATAAGCCCGGCCCACGTCGGTGCGCTCACTGGCGTGTTCGAGCCTGCCTCGACGAGTGGGTCCTTGTTGCGCTTGTAGCGGACAACCTCGAGCGTGGTGGCGTCCTCGGAACGAAGGCGCGCTCCGATCTGCAGCTTGCTCATCGGGTGGACGAAGGCGTAGGTCGTCCGCAAATCGAAGTCGTAGAGGAGGTTCGAGACCGCGGCGCGAGCCGTCGTCTTGCCGGCCTCGTTCGGACCGTAGACGATCTGGAGCCCTGGTGAGGAAAGGTCGAGAGCGACATCGGTGAAGTTGCCGAACGCGACCAGGTCGAGGCGCTCAATTCGCATTCTCGATCTCCTCCCTGCTGAGCAACGTTGCGAGTAGCTCCGCGGCGTCGTCGAGTGCCAGCGCGATCTCCGCGTCGTCGAGCACGTCACCAAGGTCGGCGCTGCTGGCCGCCCGCAGCTGGCTGCGGAGCGCGGCAAGAGAAGGAATTCGGGATCCGTCACCTGATGCGAGCGTCGAGACGTCAGCCTTCAGGTCCGCGAGCACCTGGCTGATCTCGCCTGCTACGCCGTCGGCCTCGAGGACAGGACGCCCCGTCAATGGCGTCGTTGCAACGACGACCTTCTCGATCCAGACGTCGCTTCCGTTGAGCGAGAGCGACAGCGCCCGCACCTCGTTGGCGATCTGTTCGGACGTGGCTCGCAAGGGGCCGTTCAGGCTGCTCGGGCCGGCCAGCTCCACTCGGACGGCGTACGTCATCGAACCGGTGCCGCTGAGAGCGAGGAGCTCTTCGCGACAGCGTGCCAGGCATTCGTCGAGCGAGCGCGCTCCGGTGAGATCGACTCGGCAGCGTTCCCAGCGGACAGTGTCGAAGGTGAGCTGCTCGATGCTCGGCTCGTGGTCGACGAAGCTGACCAGGGTCGCGCCCTTGGGGCCGGTCTCGCGGATATGACGGCCCTGCAAGTTTCCTGGGAACACCACCATCGGGTCCTCGCACACGACCCTGCGGTCGTGCACGTGGCCGAGGGCCCAGTAGTCGTACCCCTTCGACCGAAGGCCTGCAAGGGAGCAAGGCGCGTAGGGGTCGTGGCCGAGCGAGCCGTCGAAGCAAGTGTGGAGCATCCCGATGTTCACAAGTCCCGGGTCTGCCTTAGGATAGGCGAGGGAGAGATCGGCCTCGATCGCCCGAGTCGCGTAGCTCTGGCCATGCACCGCGACGCCGAGGTCGGAGAAGCGGTGGGTCTCGGGCTTGGTCGAGGACAGCACCGTCGTGTTCGGCGGGAGGTGAAGGCGCCTGGTGAGCTGGCTCTCAGCGTCGTGGTTGCCGTATACGATGACTACGGGAATCCCCGCCTCGTGGAGCTCCGCGAGCTGGCTCACGACGAACAGCCCCGTGTTGTAGTCCCTCCAGCCCCCGTCGTAGAGATCGCCCGCGAGCAGCAGGAGGTGGACCCGCCGATCGATCGCCTCGGCGACGAGGCCACGCAGGGCCGTGCGCGTTGCCGCCCGGATCTCGTCGACTGGCGCGCCGTCGTAGGCGACAAGACCGCGCATCGGGCTGTCGACGTGCAGGTCCGCAGCATGCAGCACTAGCAACTCGTCCATCTAGAACCCCCTCCAAAATGATACGGGATTTCGGCCCCACCGTGATAGGGCGAATTCCAGCCATCGTCGCAACACGGCCCCTAATGATCAGGGATCGTAGTGGTTGTCAGCGAACGATATCACGGGTCAGGTTCGTGACGGGGATGCCGGTGCGCCGTGACTAGGCCTGAACGGTGGCGGCGAAGACGGCTAGCGGACAGGCGAGCCAGGCTCGTCGTTGGAAACGGTGGAGGTATCCTTCTTCGAGCTGCTCCCGTTCTCATGCCTGGTCGGAGCCGAGCCATTAGAGCCAGTGTCGACAGGCGATGCCTGAGCCTGAGATCCATGGCTCTGAGCTGTATGGGGCTGGGCTGCATGGGGCTGGGCTGTATGGGCAGCACCCTCTGAATCCTGGTTCAGCGTGTGCGAATGATCCAGCCGGCTCTGGGCGGGCTCGATCTCCGAGCCAGGCTCGTCCGTGCGATCGGCTCCTGGCGGTGAGCCTCCATCTCCCTGGTCGCCACCGAAAGTCACGGTACCTTTCCCGTTGCCCTGATGGACCGGACGGCCGTATCCCTCGTTTACGAGACGCCCGACCTCTTCACCGTTTATGGTCTCCTTCGCGAGAAGGGCATGCGCGACGTTCTCTAGGCCCTTCCGGTGGCTGCGGAGCGTCTCGATGGCTCTGGCTTCCTGCTCCCGGAGGATGTGCTCTACTTCCTCGTCGATCAGGCCGCTTGTTGCCTCCGAGTAGTCACGGGTGTGCATGAGATCCTCTCCGAGGAATACCATCCCCTGAGATCCCCATGCCATAGGCCCGACGCGGTCGCTCATCCCCCATTCCCGGACCATCTTTCGCGCTAGCTCCGTGTTCCCCACCAGGTCATTGCTGGCTCCTGTGGAGAGATCACCGTAGACGATCATCTCGGCAGCACGCCCGCCCATACGGACAGCTATTGCGTCCTCGATCACTTCCCTGCTGTTTATATGGCGTTCCTCCACGGGAAGCTGGTGTGTTACGCCGAGCGCCATACCCGATGGCAGGATCGTCACCTTGTGGACCGGGTCGGCATTCTCGAGGACGTAGGCGAGCACGGCATGCCCACCCTCGTGATAGGCAACTCTCTCCTTCTCCTCGTCAGATAGGACCGTGGACTCCCTACGCTGACCCATCAGGACGCGGTCACGGGCTGACTCGAAGTCCTCCATGGCGATGGAAGGAGAGGATCGGCGGACAGCGAACAGGGCGGCTTCGTTGACCAGGTTCGCAAGGTCTGCGCCGCTCATGCCAGGCGTGCCACGGGCAACGAGCTCCAGATCGACGTCAGGCATCAGCCGCTTGTCCTGCACGTGAACGCGTAGGATGTCCAAGCGCTCGCTCAGGTCTGGGAGTGGCACCACCACCTGGCGATCGAAGCGCCCAGGGCGCAGGAGCGCTGGGTCCAAGATGTCCGGGCGGTTCGTAGCTGCCATCATCACGATTCCCTCGGTGGCCTCGAACCCATCCATCTCGGACAGGAGCTGGTTCAAGGTCTGCTCCCGCTCGTCATGGCCTCCACCCAGGCCAGCGCCGCGCTTTCGTCCTATCGAGTCGATCTCATCTATGAAGATGATGGCTGGCGCCTGCTTGCGAGCGGTCTGGAACATGTCCCTTACCCGGCTGGCGCCCACCCCTACGAACATCTCCATGAAGTCGGAGCCGCTGACCGACAGGAACGGCACGCCGGCCTCGCCTGCAACGGCGCGGGCGAGCAGCGTCTTGCCAGTGCCTGGCGGCCCTACGAGGAGCACTCCCTTCGGGGTGCGTGCTCCTATCTCCTTGAACCGACCAGGGTACTTCAAGAAGTCCACTATCTCGCTGATCTCCTGCTTCACCCCGGTGTAGCCGGCCACGTCGGCGAAGGTGGTCTTAGGTCGTTCGGTGGTGTGGACCTTCGCTCTCGAGCGGCCAACTGACATGATGCCCGACATCTGGCCCTGAGCCCTGCGGAAGAAGAACATGAAGATAAGGATGGCTATGCCGAAGATGAGGACGTACTCGAGGATCCCGCTCCAGATGCTCGGCCCGGTAGTCGTGAAGTTCACGAGCACCCCATGGCTGCTCAGGTCGGACACCTCGCTGGTGAGCACGGGATCTGGTCCGTTCGAGGAGTAGCTCGTGTGGTTCGTCAGCAGGCCGGTGATGACTCCGGTCGAGTTGTCGAGGGTAGCCGTGGAGACCTTCTTCGCAGTGACGTCCTTCATGAAGCTGGAGTAGCCGATGGAGGTGGCCTTCGTGTGATTGCCCAGGATGGAGGGGAGGACGAGCACCACGAAGGCGAACGCGATGATGATAAAACCGAGCACCCACTTCCAGCTCTGGTCGTTCCTGCCCCCCGGCGATCCAGGGCCTCCGGGCCCGGGTGATCCCTGGCCGCGGTTAGATGGGTTGAAACTCACTGTCCCATGCTACGCGCTCTGGAGGGGGGATCGGTATCGTCCCCTCGCGCGAGGTCAGCGACCTTCCGGTAGGCAGTAGCGTATGGCGCATGCCCCCTGAGTCGGGTGCCGATGGAGGCGACGTCGGACAGCCAAGCTCGGATACGCCAAAGTCGCCGCGCCCAGGGTCTGGGCAGCCCCCGGCATGGCATGGGCAGCCCCCGCCATCGCATGGGCAGCCAAGCGGTCAGCCCACAGATCAGGGGTCCGGACAGCCCGGAGCCCAATGGCCCGGACAGCCGGGAGGCCAGGGAGCCTGGCCCGGGCAGCCAACAGCCCAATGGCCCGGACCGCCGGGAGCATGGACATCCCAGGGCCCCTGGCCCGGACAGCCCGGAGCCCAATGGCCCGGACCGCCGGGGGCCTGGCCCGGGCAGCCGGGAGCCTGGCCACCCCAGGGCCCCTGGCCACCCCAGGGCCCCTGGCCGACCCCCGACGGAGGCAGGCGCCCCGATCTGGGATCGGTCGATCTGCGTCCTCCCGTGACGATGCGGGATGCCTGGGTCTGGATCGTGCTGGCTGCGGCAGGATTTCTGGTCGGCCAGCTGCTTGCCTCCGTGCTCGAGGTTCTCTGGGCATTGCTGAGCGGTCACGGAGCTCATCTGGATCGGTACCTCACGTCCTCTCCCGTACCGACGGGCCTGCTGCTCGTAGGCGAGGTGGGGCTCTGGCTCGGCTTCCTCGCTGCGGCATGGAGTGCCAGCCACAGTCGCGGAACCGGAAGCTTCGGGCGTGACATGGGCATCAGGCTCCGCCCCTGGCCGGACATCCCGCTCGGAATAGTGCTCGGAGTGGCGAGCCAGTACGTCATAGGTCTCGTCTACCTCCCGTTCATCCTGCACAACAGCCATCTACGTCACGAGCTGGGAGCACCGGCCAGGAACATAAGCGGCGGCTCTCACGGTATCGGCCTCGTGTTCCTCGCCCTGGTGCTGCTGGTCGGCGCTCCATTCTGCGAGGAGGTGCTCTTCCGTGGTACTGTCCTGCCCTCCCTCCGACGGCTGTTCGGTAGGTTCGGAGAGCCGGCAGGCGCGGTCGGCGGGATTCTCGGATCGGCTGTGCTGTTCGGTTTTGCCCATTTCGAGCCACTTCAGTTCGCCGGGCTGGCCTTATTCGGCGTAGTGCTGGCCATCCTCGCCAACGCCACGAAGCGCCTCGGGCCCAACATGATCGCCCACGCTGCGTTCAACGGGGTGGCTCTCGCCTCCTACCTGGCAACACGCCACTGACCACCTCCGGCGACTGGCCCCCTACCTGGCAACACGCCACTGACCACCCAGCGACCCGGCAGTTACGGGCTAGTATCCAGGCGGCTGCCCGATGGCTTCATCCGGGCGGGCAGGTGGCTGCCCGATGGCTTCATCCAGGTGGCCATGCGGCAGCCCGAGGGCACGAGTGGGAGGATTCTGGCTAGGTGAACAGCTCGCAACGATTGGCCATGGTGTTCAAGGCCTATGACGTGCGCGGCACGGTTCCCGACGAGCTGGATGGTCGGGTGGCATTCGCGGTAGGGGCGGCTTTCGCTCAGTTCGCGTCCACGAAGGCTGGAGCGGGCCGCATTATCGTGGCTCGCGACATGCGGGACTCGGGACCCATGCTCGCCCGGGCAGTTACCGCCGGTGCCCTGAGCTCGGGCGCGCGAGTGGTAGACATCGGTCTCTCTTCCACCGACATGGCCTACTTCGCTTCTGGGTACCTGGATGCTCCCGCCGTGATGCTTACTGCCTCCCATAATCCAGCCAGGTACAACGGCATGAAGCTTTGCCTGCCGGGTGCTGTTCCCGTGGGCCAGGAGACAGGTCTGGCGGAGATCCGGGACCGTGCGGCAGAGCTACTGGATGCCGGGGTGCCGGCGGAGAGGGAGCTGGCAGCCCTCGTGGAACGAGGTAGATCGAATAGCAGCATCACGCAGCGCGATGTCATAGAGGAGTACCGTTCCCACGTCCTCTCCTTCGTGGACCAGGGCGCCCTGCGCCCGCTGCGGGTGATAGCCGACACAGCCAATGGCATGGGCGGCTTGGTGGTGCCCAAGGTGTTCGAGGGCCTACCGTTCGAGCTCCACGTTCTCTTCCCCGAGCTCGATGGATCCTTCCCAAATCACCCTGCAGACCCCATACAGCCGGAGAATCTCGTGGCACTTCAGGAAGCCGTGCGCGCCGCTCACGGTGACATCGGCCTCGCCTTCGATGGAGATGCAGACCGTGTCTTCCTGGTCGACGAGCACGCCGATCCAGTGTCGGGATCCCTAACCACTGCCCTGGTTGCATCTGCGCTTCTCGACAAGCATCCGGGGGAGACCATACTGTACAACCTCATCTGCTCGCGTGCCGTCCCAGAGGTCATCTCGGAGCAAGGGGGGAAAGCGGTACGGACGCGGGTCGGTCATTCCTTCATAAAGAAGGTCATGGGCGAGACAGGCGCTCTCTTCGGTGGTGAGCATTCCGGTCACTACTACTTCCGTGATAACTATCGTGCTGATTCAGGACTGATAGCTGCCCTGGTAGTGCTCGAGCTCATGTCGAAGACGGGTAGGCCGCTATCGGAGCTGCTCGCGCCTTATCGCAGGTACGCGAGCTCGGGGGAGGTGAACGTAACCGTGGACGATCCAGTGGTGGTCGTCGAACGTGTGGCAACGCGCTACCGGGACCTCGGTCTCGTAGTCGACGTGCTCGATGGATGCAGTGTGGAGGGTCGCACGTGGTGGGCGAACCTCCGGCCATCGAACACGGAGCCACTGCTCAGGTGCAATGTGGAAGCAGTGGACGAGGACGAATGTGCCGCGCGCCTAGCCGATGTGCTCGAAGTCGTGGACCAGGCCGCAGAAGAGATCCGAAAGGAGCAGACACAATGACGCTCGATCCTAAGTTGCTCGAGATTCTCGCATGCCCCGAGGACAAAGGACCGTTGTGGTACTTCGCCGACGAGGAGTGCTTATACAACCCGCGCCTGCTCAGGCGCTATCCGGTAAGGGAAGGGATACCCGTGCTGCTGATGGACGAGGCCGAGAGCGTGGGCAAGGCCGAGCACGATCGCCTCATGGAAAAAGCGCAGCGCGACCACATCCGGCCGACCTTCGAGGTGGCCGAGGGGGGAGCTCTCACGACGCCGCCCTCATCTCGCCGCCCGTCCCCCAGTGGAGGCCAATCTTCCGGCATGGAGTCCTGATGCTCGACTCGGCAGGAATGGTGGAGGTGGCTGCAGCGCTCCCCGAGCAGATCGAGAAGGCCGTCGGTGCCGTAGGCGACCTTTCGGGGCTACCTGATCACGAGGCGATCGAGCATGTGCTCGTCCTCGGGATGGGCGGGAGCGGGATGGCTGGCAACGTGGTGGCCGCAGCCGCAGCGCCCTTCATGCCGGTCCCATTGCACGTGGTCAAGTCCTATGTCGTACCTGCGTATGTAGGTCGTGGTACGCTAGTATTCGCGGTGTCGTTCTCCGGAGACACGGAGGAGACCGTAGAGGCCGCGGCGGAAGCCGTGGACGCGGGGGCTCGCCTGGTCGCTGTCACAAGCGGAGGCCTGCTCGCGAGGATGGCGGAGGAGTGGCGCGTGCCTCTACTTAGCGTACCACGAGATATTCCGCAGCCACGGGCAGCCCTCGGCGCCATGGTGGTTCCGCAGCTCCTCGTGCTGGAGAAGGTTGGTCTGTTTCCCGGGGCAAGGCGTTGGCTGGAGCAGGCCATAGTGCAACTCCGGCGGCGCCGGGATCAGCTTTTCACTTCGGATGCCAGGCTTCGTTCGGAGTCGATCGCGAGCGAGGTCGCCATCTCTATCGGGCGGACGATCCCGATCGTCTACGGGGCAGGAACAGTCGGGGCGACGGCTGCTCAGAGATGGAAGACACAGGTGAACGAGAATGTCAAGGCTCCGGCATTCTTCGCCGTTCATCCCGAGCTCTGCCACAACGAGCTGGCTGGTTGGGGCCACCTGGGCGACGAGACGCGCCAGCTCCTCACGGTCGTGAACCTGCGCTATGACGGTGAGCACCCCCAGATCGCGCGCCGCTTCGCTGTGGTGACGGAGATTCTCAGGGAAGTGGTGGCAGACGTGGTGGACGTGCGAGCTGAAGGCGATGGAGATCTGGCACAGCTCCTGGACCTGGTGATGCTGGGTGACGCGGTCTCCCTCCACCTGGCCGATTCCTGGGTGACCGATCCCGGGCCCGTGCCCGTCCTGGCAGAGCTGAAGGAGAGCCTTCGCCGACCTGGGTTGACGTCCTCCGCCGCTCCTTCCCTGTCGAATGAGCTCTAGAAAGTATTAGCATCGCCTGGATGAGCCAGAACCCTCGAAAAGACCAGGAGCACGGAACGCAGGACTACGTTGACCACGATGTCGCTGATCTGGAGCTCGCCGAGCTGGGCCACCAGCGCATCGCCTGGGCGGACGCGAACATGCCGGTCCTGGCATCGATTCGCGAGCGGTTCGCCACGGAGCGGCCCCTGGAAGGCGTGATCGTGGCTGCGTGCCTCCACATAACGACTGAGACCGCGAACCTGCTGCGCACGCTCGTGGCCGGGGGAGCACGGGTGCTTGCCTGCGCCTCGAACCCTCTATCGACGCAGGACGATGTGGCGGCATCGCTGGTGGTAGATGAGAAGATCTCCACCTATGCGGTAAAGGGCGAGTCATCCGAGGTCTATTACCGCCACATCGACGCTGTCCTGGACGGGCACCCGGCGGTAACGATGGACGACGGATGCGATCTCGTCACGAGATTGCACCGCGAGCGCCCCGAACAGGTGCAGGAGGTACGGGCCGGGACCGAGGAGACAACAACAGGCGTCATTCGCCTCAGGGCGATGGAGGCAGGGGGGGCCCTGCGCTACCCCATAGTTGCAGTGAACGACGCGGATACGAAGCACCTCTTCGACAACCGGTACGGTACAGGCCAGTCGACTCTCGATGGGATACTGAGGGCGACGAACGTGCTTCTGGCCGGTAAGCGATTCGTGGTGGCAGGATACGGCTACTGCGGGAAGGGTCTTGCTGCCCGCGCCAAGGGGATGGGTGCTCAGGTGATCGTGTGCGAGACCGACGCTTTACGCGCACTGGAGGCCGTCATGGACGGGTTCCGAGTCGAGCCCATGGCGGAGGCAGCCGAGGAAGGCGAGATATTCGTCACTGTCACCGGCGATCGTGACGTCCTGCGATCTGAACATTTTCTCGCCATGCGCGATGGCGCGCTGCTGGCGAATGCCGGTCATTTCGACATCGAGATCGATCTGCAGGGGTTGGAGAAGCTGGCAGGAGGCCGCCGTAGAGCGGTCCGGCCGATGGTGGAGGAGTACATCGTAGGGGACGGCGCTCTCGCCCACAGGGTGCTGGTCATAGCCGAAGGGCGTCTCGTGAACCTGGGTGCAGCCGAGGGGCACCCGGCCGACGTCATGGACATGAGCTTCGCCAATCAGGCTCTGGCGGTCGAGTGGGCTCTCGCATCCTGCAAGGAGCTCTCCCCACGGGTATACGGCGTGCCAAAGGACATAGACTCGACCATCGCCCGGCTGAAGCTCGACACCATGGGCGTGGGTATCGACGAGCTGAGCCCTCGCCAGCGCGATTACCTGTCCTCCTGGGAGACCGGTACCTGACGAGGAGGGAACGGTGCCCCTGCGCTGGTGTTCAGGGTGTTCAGGGGAAAGCTGATCCATACAGGCCGGTGGGTGGGCTGGATCTCCCGTCGCCGCGAAGTCCCCTGTCGCCACGAAGTCCGGCACCGGCGGCATTCCTCATCTAGCATGGTTGGGTGATGGGCAAGGAGCAGGTGCTCGTGCGAGCAGGTCTGCAGTATCGCCCGCCGTCCCCCGCGCTTGCCGATCGGCTGGCACCGAATATATGCCCGCTTCACGCGGCTCGTCTAGAAGGAGGACCGGCATGGACGTAGCGATCACCATGAAGAAGGCGGTCGTACCCGAGGAGGTGAGGCGAATGGCCCATGACAGGGTCTGCCGCCTCGAGAGGTATCTCCCGTCGATCGACAGGGCGGAGATCTGCTTCGTCGAGGAGCCGAACCACCGCGTGGGCGGGGAACGCGACGCTTGCGAGGTCACCCTGTACGCTCCCGGCAAGGTTCTCCATGCGAAGGCGGTGGCCTCCGACCCATTGGCGGCCATGGACAGGGCAGTGCGCAGGATAGGGGAGCAGTGCGCTCGCAGGAGGGGTAGGTTCCTGGTACGCTCTCAGGCCCGGATGGCGCGCTCCAGGGCGGACGGCTTCCTGCGGCCCCCCTACAGGCGTGCTTCCACCAGCCAGTAGACTGAGAGGTTCATGAGCGTATTCACGAAGGCTCTGCGCGCCGGTGAGGGCAAGAAGATCCGGCGGCTGGCCGAGCTCGTCCCGCATGTGAACGGCTTGGAGGACGAGATGATGAGGGCCAGCGACGAGGACCTTCGTGCGTCTACTGCTGCCTTCAGGGAGCGCCTTGACCAGGGGGAGTCACTGGATGACCTGCTCATAGAGGCCTTCGCTGTCGTGAGGGAGGCGGCGCGGCGCGTAATAGGCCAGCGGCCCTTCGATGTGCAGATCATGGGAGGTATGGCGCTTCACTTCGGTTGGATCGCCGAGATGAAGACCGGCGAGGGGAAGACGCTCGTATCGACTCTGCCTGTGTACCTGAACGCACTGTCTCGGAGAGGAGTTCACGTCGTCACCGTGAATGACTACCTGGCCCGCCGGGATGCCGAGTGGATGGGGCAGATCTACTCCTGGCTGGGCCTCTCGGTTGGACTCGTAGTAGCCGGCGAGGAGGATCCGGTGCGACGCCGGGCTGCGTATGCCGCTGACATCACCTACGGCACGAACACCGAGTTCGGGTTCGACTACCTCCGGGACAACATGGCTCGCTCCCGGGACGCCATGGTGCAGCGCGATCACGTCTACGCGATCGTGGACGAGGTGGACTCGATCCTCATCGACGAGGCGAGGACGCCCCTCATAATAAGCGGCCCTGCCGATGAGGCGGCGAAGCTCTACTACCAGTTCGCGAACGTGGTGCGCACTCTCCGTCGCGACGAAGACTACGAGGTGGACGAGGAGAAGCGAATAGTCGTGCCGACGGAGGCCGGCATAGAGAAGGTCGAGCGCCAGCTCGGGATGGACAATCTATACGATCAAGTCGCGGTGAACTATGTGCATCATTTGACGCAGGCTCTCAGGGCCAAGGAGCTCTACCTCCGGGACAAGGACTACATAGTCGACGGCGGGGAGGTGAAGATAGTCGACGAGTTCACCGGGCGGATCCTCGAGGGTCGACGTTGGTCGGAGGGGCTCCACCAGGCAGTGGAGGCGAAAGAGCGCGTTGGGATAAAAGAGGAGAACCATACCTGGGCAACCGTGACCCTCCAGAACTACTTCCGGCTCTACGAGAAGCTGGCTGGCATGACGGGCACGGCAGAGACCGAGGCGTCAGAGTTCGCCGGCACCTACGGCCTGCCCGTCGTGCCGATACCGACCCACAGGCCCATGGTCCGTCAGGACTTCCCGGACCTGGTATTCAAGAGCGAGGACGCGAAGTTCGCCGCGGTGGTGGAGGATCTAGCCGAGCGCTACGAGCGGGGACAGCCTGTTCTCGTTGGCACAGCGTCTGTCGCGAAGTCGGAGCAGCTCGCGCGCCTTCTCGACAAGCGGGGCATCCCTCATTCCGTGCTGAACGCGAAGCAGCATACGCGTGAGGCCGGGATCGTGGTCCAGGCGGGTCGCCTGCATACCATAACCGTTGCCACGAACATGGCAGGTCGAGGAGTCGACATCCTCCTGGGCGGTAACCCCGATGGGCTGGCTCTGGCCGAGGCGCAGGCCCAGGGCATCGATCTCTCCACGGAGGAGGGAGCTGCTGCCCTGGAGAGCCTGAAGGAGAAGTTCACCGAGCAGTGCTCCGCCGAGGGAGATCAGATAAGGGAGCTCGGGGGACTCTACGTCCTCGGTAGCGAGCGACACGAGAGCAGGCGCATAGACAATCAGCTACGAGGTCGGTCGGGACGCCAGGGGGACCCGGGCGAGAGCCGGTTCTACCTGTCGCTCGAGGACGAGCTCATGCAGCGCTTCGCCACGGGTGCGATGAACTGGGTCATGGAGCGGGCACTGCCCGAGGACGTGCCGATCGAGGCGAGGATGGTGACCAAGGCCATAGAGAAGGCACAGACCACAGTGGAGGCAGTGAACGCCGAGATAAGGAAGGACGTCCTTAAGTATGACGAGGTCATGGACCGGCAGAGGAAGGTCATATACGCCCTGCGGCTCCAGATCATCGACGGAGCCGATCTCTCGGAGCGGACCGAGGAGCTGATCGAGTCCACGTGCACGCGCCTCGTGCAGCGCGCCTGCCCCAGGGAGTTCCCGGAGGAATGGGACCTGGAGCTACTCCTGGCCGAGGTCAGTCTCTATTACCCGACGCGCTTCACCATTGAGGACCTGGAAGAGGCGACTACGACGACCCAGCTCCTGGAGAGCCTGGTGGCGGAGGCCCTCCAGTACTACCGCTCGCGGGCGGAGTCGATGCCGGGTGGTGTCGAGATGGCACGCCAGATCGAGTGCGAGGTAATGCTGCAGATCATAGACCAGCGCTGGCGTGAGCATCTGGCAGAGATGGACACGGTTCGCGAGGGGATAAACCTGAGAGCCATGGGTCAGCAGGATCCCCTGGTCGCGTGGCAGCGTGAGGGATACGAGATGTTCCAGCAGCTGATGGATGTCATTGACGACGACTACCTGCGCTACGTGCTTCACGTGGAAGTGCTGCCTGAGGAGACGTCCGAGCCGGACTTCTCCCAGGCTCAGTACCTCGCGGCCGAGGATCCGGTCCAGGACATAGAGTCAATCGCCCTCGGGGGAGCAGGCGCCTCGCTGGCGCTCGCCGGCCTGCCTGCCACCATGGGTGCCGGAGGAATGGGCGCCGGAGGGATGGGCGCCGGAGGGATGGGGAACGCGGGCGCGCCAAGCGCGGCTGGATCTCTTGACGGCACGGCAGGTGGTGGCCCGGTATCCGGTGCCCGGTCCGGCTTCCCGGCCGGTGCTTCGGGGTCGCCTGGATTGCCTGTGCAGCGAGGCTCTGGAGCCGGATCGGTGGCGCAAGCGCGTGGCGCACGGGCGTTGCCTGGAAGGGCAGGGAGGGCGGCATCTCCGCCTGATGATGATACGACCTTGCCGATAGTGAAGTCGGAGCAGGAGAAGCTTGGGCGGAACGAGCCATGCTGGTGCGGGAGCGGCAAGAAGTTCAAGCTCTGCCATGGCCGAACCTGACAAGGGGCAGCCGCAGGTCGAGAGGCTGCGTGATCTGGACGTCGTTATACGTGAGCTCGGGGAGCGCCTGAGGACTGCCGAGGGTTACCTCCGGCTCGACGAGCTGGTGGAACGCCACGCTGAGCTCGAGAAGCTGACGGCTGACCCTGATCTGTGGGTGGACCAGGATCGTGCGAGAGCCATAACGGGCGAGTACGGGAAGATCCACGAGGACATCGAGAACCTGGCAGCGATCAGGAATCGAATCGAGGAGCAGGCAGGGCTCGTGGAGCTGGCATCTGCGGAACCAGACGGTGACGAGAGCGCAGGGGACCTGGTGGCCGAGATCGAGTCCGAGAGCATCTCCATAGGCGCTGCTCTGGACCAGCTCGAGCTGCGAAGCCTGCTGGGCGGTCCCTATGACGAGAGTGATGTTGTCGCTGAGATACATGCAGGAGTAGGTGGCACTGACGCGCAGGACTGGGCAGAGATGATGCTGCGGATGTACCTGCGCTGGGCCGAGCGTCGTGGCTTCACGGTAGAGCTGGACGAGGTGACGCCCGGCCAAGAGGCCGGAATCCTATCCGCCACGTTTATCGTTCGCGGCAGATTCGCCTACGGGCTGCTCGCCTCGGAGCGTGGAGTACATCGGCTAGTACGTATATCTCCTTTCGATGCGAATCATCGCAGGCAGACTAGTTTTGCCGCGTTCGGGGCTGTTCCCTTCATCGAGGAGGACTCGGAAGAGGTCCCCATAGATGACAAGGAGCTACGAATAGATACCTATCGGTCGTCAGGAGCCGGCGGTCAGCACGTGAATGTGACTGACTCGGCTGTCAGGATCACCCACCTGCCTACCGGCATCGTGGTCTCGTGCCAGAACGAGCGCAGCCAGCACCAGAACAAGGCGCGTGCCATGCAGATCCTTGCCGCGAAGCTGGCAGAGCGCCAGCGGGCAGAGCGCCAAGCCGAGCGGGACGCGCTCGCCGGCCCGCGCCAGGAGGTGGCGTGGGGCAACCAGATACGCTCTTACGTGCTGGCGCCGTTTCAGCTCGTGAAGGATCTTCGCACCCAGCACGAGACCGGGAACGTGGACGCGGTTCTAGACGGCGATCTGGACGGGTTCATCGAGGCATTCCTACGCTGGCAGCGATCCCGGTCACAGTCGTGAAGCTGGTCCGAGCAGCGCTTCCATCCCGGCGGGGCTTCCTCAGCCGGCCTCGGGCTTCCCCAGCCGCGGCCCGGTATGAGCCGGGATCCAGCTCCAATCATGGAGCTACGCGGGCTTCCATGCTATGATTCCCGCCTATGCCGGCTTTTCTAGCCATGCTGGCGCCTGGGGTGGGTAGGCGATGATCCTCTTCGAGAACGTCAGCAAGACCTACAAGGGCAACATCCCGGCTCTGCGGGATGCCTCCTTCGAGATCGACAAGGGTGAGTTCGTCTTCCTCGTGGGCCCTTCGGGATCAGGGAAGACTACCCTCATCAGGCTGTTGCTCAGGGAGGAGCTGCCTGACTCCGGTCGTATATGGGTGGCAGGGAAGGACATCATCAGGCTGGGTCACTGGAAGGTTCCCTATCTCAGGCGGAACCTGGGCTGCGTGTTCCAGGACTTCCGCCTCCTTCCCAGCAAGACGGTGGCTGAGAACGTGGCGTTCGCATTGGAGGTGATTGGCCGGCCGGCCCATGTGATCCGATTACAGGTCCCGCAGGTCCTTGATCTGGTAGGTCTCGGTGCGAAGGCGTCTGCATACCCGCACGAGCTCTCAGGCGGCGAGCAGCAGCGAGTGGCCGTGGCAAGGGCTTTCGTGAACCGGCCGCTCATACTCCTCGCCGACGAGCCGACCGGCAACCTCGATCCGAAGACGTCTCTTGGCATCATGCGCTTGCTCGATCGCATCAACAGGACAGGTACCACCGTCGTTATAGCTACGCACGATTCGGGCATAGTAGACAGGATGCGTCGTCGAGTGATTGAGCTCAGGGACGGGGAGGTCATCAGGGATCAGGAGCGCGGCGTCTACGGCTATGGCACGTAGAGAAGGCACGTAGAGAAGGGATGCGATCAAGCGAAGATAAGGCTGAAGGGCGCGCCAGGCCAGAGTCGCCAGCGGCTAGAGTCGGCGAAGGCTGGAGTCGGCGGCGATCGGGGTCAGCGAGGGCCGGAGTTGGCAGCGATCGGGGTCAGCGAGGGCCGGAATCAGAAGCGGCCAGAGTCGGTGGTGGCCGGAATGGGCGAGGGCCGGAATCAGAAGCGGCCGGAATCGGCAGCGAGGTAACTGGATAGACCATGGCACTTTCCACCAGGTATGTGAGCAAGGAGACGTTAGCGAGCCTCCGTCGTAACAGGCTTATGACAGTCGCGGCGATCCTGACGGTAGCGGTATCCCTCTCTCTGGTAGGCGTAGCGCTGCTCCTGCAGCAGGGCGTATCGAACGCCACCGTGCGCTGGAGCAATGGCGTGAACGTGGCCGTCTTCCTTCAGGCGAGTGCCACCCCGGCGGAGACACTTGCCGCGCACCAGCAGCTCATGTCTATGCCCGAAGTGAAGCGCTGCTACTACATGGACAAGAAAGAGTCCTATCAGCAGATGAGGCAGCTCTATGCCAACCAACCGGACGTGTACCAGAGCGTTACGATAAACGAGGTACCCCCCGCGTACAGGTGCGTTCTTACGAACGCGAACGACGCCGTGATGGTCGGCCAGGCTCTGCAAGGCGAGCCTGGCGTCCGGAACGTCGTCTATCCTGGCCAGGAGATCACCACCATGCGGAAGGTCTCGTTCGTAGTCCAGGTTATCTTCATGTCGTTGGCTGCGGTCCTGTTCCTGTCGGCGCTGGTGTTGGTTGCCAATACGATCCGGCTCGCCATCTTTGCCCGTCGCCGGGAAGTGGCTGTGATGAAGCTGGTAGGAGCGACGAACTGGTTCATTCGTGTTCCGTTCATGATGGAAGGCTTGGTTCAGGGCCTAGCCGGGGGGCTCGTAGCTCTTGGCGCGATAGTTCTGCTTCACTGGGGGTTTGAGTCGACGATCGGTCATGCAGGTGCCCAGAACATCTTCCAGGCCCTGGTCATACCCACCAGCTCCACCATCCTGATCGGCGTGCTGGTCGCCGTCATCGGAGCGGTGATGGGGGCGCTCAGCTCGTTGCTGGCCATACGCAGGTTCCTGGCCGTCTGAGTACTGGTCCGCTGCCAGCCCCGGCGGTCTGATGGCCGTCCAAACACTGGCTAGCTCACTATGTCCTTGCGCCGGAACCACCACCAGGCCACCCCGAGGGTCACTGCCAGGTAAGGGAGCTGTACCAGGGCACCCTCTACCACGTACTGGGGCTGTGGTGGACGGTAGAAGAGAGCGATCCAGGCCTCCAGGTCGTGAGTAGGGAGGGCTGCGCGTAGGTGCCCGAGTGCGCTGATGGTGTCCAGAATCTCCGAGATGACCGCGAAGCCTATCCCTGCTGCTACTGCCCCTATGACCGAGTCCGTCATGGTAGAGACCATGAAGCTGAAGCTCGCGATGGTGACCATGCACCAGGCCGTGAAGGCGGTGGCAAAGATGAGGTCCACGAGGGCGGAGCCCGCCGGCATCGTCAGCAACTGCGGCGTGACCACCGGGTGCCAGCCGAATGCCAGGAGGCCCGAGGCCAGGCCTGTGATGGAGATGAGTGCAGTGGCTGCGACCAACAGGGCCAGCGCGACCGCGAGCTTCGCGACGAGAAGCTGGCCTCTCTGGACGGGTCTGGACAGGACATAGCGGAGGGTGCCCCAGGTGGCCTCGCTGCTGATGGCCTCGCCGGCGAAGAGAGCGACGACGATCACCAGCATGAATGGGCCCAGCGCGCTGAGCTCAGCCAGGGCCATGTCCAGGCCTGAATGGCTTACCACGATGAAGAAGCTGAGCTGGCTGCCGGTCTCTCCGGCCTGCGCAGGGCCACCTATCCGGTAGGCGAGGGTGATGATCACAGGGAGCGCTCCTATGACGGCGAGCGCCAGCCAGGTGCGGGTGCGTAGCAGCTGCTTTTGCATCTCGACGCGGGTGAGCCGGCCGGAGCCCCTCAGCCAGCGCCATACTCGGGCAAGAGCGTCGCGCCGAGGGACAGGCGAGCCAGTAGGAGCGGCACTCTCGTGGACGCCTGCTGCGCCAGGGCCGGCTGTGTTCCCTGCGCCCGCCGTGTCCCCTGCGCCAGGGCCGGCTGTGTTCCCTGCGCTCCCTCCGGCGCTCTGGTCCGGCCCACTTCTGGTGGCTACAGGCTCGGCATCCGATAGCAGCCCCAGGAATACGTCCTCCAGCCGGTGTCTCTGAGCCAGGGACTCGACGCCTACGCCGGCCCCGACCAACAGGCTCACCAGGCGGCTCCGCGCAATGCCGTCGAGCTCGACAGCCAGGCCTCCTCCCTCTCTGGCTACACGGATGACCTTGTCGCAGCCTTCCAGCACCGAGCTCGCGAGATCGACATCATCGACTTCCAGGTAGAGCGACGAGGTAGAGCCAGTCAGCTCCTCTATGGTTCCGCTCGCCCGCAGCCTGCCCCGGTCCATGACGGCAGCGTGGGTGCAGATCTGCTCTACCTCTCCCAGGAGATGGCTCGACAGAAGAACAGTGGTTCCGCTCCCGGCCAGGCTGCGAATGAGCGAGCGCATCTCGCGTACCTGCTGAGGGTCCAGCCCCGTCGTAGGCTCGTCCAGTACAAGCAGGTGCGGATTCCCCATCAACGCCTGAGCCAGCCCGAGCCGCTGGCGCATTCCAGAGGAGTAGCTCTTCACCTTGGCATCGATGACGCCTTCGAGGCCTACCCGAGCGATCGCCTCTCCCAGGTAGGGGCCCGCCGCGGCTCCGGGGAGCTCTTCCCAGTAGAGCTCGAGATTATCGCGGCCGGTAAGGTTCGGGATGAAGCTAGGGCTGTCCACGAGCGCTCCTACTGCTGAGAGCACCGGAGCGCCAGGATGGACGATCTCCCCGTAGATCCTCACTTGCCCGGCAGTCGGCCGTATGAGGGACAGGATCGCCCTCAAAGTGGTGGTCTTCCCTGCCCCGTTCAGCCCCAGCAGCCCGAAGATCTGTCCATGCCCGACGCTCAGATCGAGGCCGTCGACCGCCACTGTGCCTGTGCGGTAGCGCTTTACCAGCCCTGTGATAGAGAGAGGCATGGCATCCAGATCCCCGCAGGTGGAGGAGGGCGCAGGCTCCAGGGGCATATCGACCATCGTAGGTGGCATGGCGAAGCCGGGTGGCTAACGCTTAGGCTCTTGGCGTGAAAGGAGTCATACTGGCCGGGGGGACTGGAAGCAGGCTCGATCCTCTTACGCGCATCACGAACAAGCACCTGCTGCCGATACACGACCGCCCGATGATCACCTACGGTGTCGAAGCGCTGGTCCAGGCAGGCATCACGGAGCTGATGGTGGTAACCGGCGGTACCCATGCAGGAGAGTTCCTGCGGCTGCTGGGCAACGGTAACGATTATGGCGTGGACCGCCTTCTCTACGCCTACCAGGATCGTCCAGGAGGCATCGCCGAGGCTCTGGGCCTGGCCGAGCGCTTCAGCCGGGGCGATCGTATCGTGGTGATGCTGGCAGATAATATCGTTGAAGGATCACTTCGCCCGGCTGTGCATAATTTCTCGCGCCAGGAGAGAGGAGCACGTGTGTTGCTGACGCCGGTCGAGGATCCTGCTCACCTGCGCCACCTGGGTGTTCCCGAGATGGGAGAGGATGGCCGTATCGTGAGGATCGTAGAGAAGCCTGAGACACCTCCCAGCTCATACGGGGTGACTGGCATATACTTCTACGACGAAGACGTCTTCGACGTGATACCCACCCTTGTCCCCTCTGGGAGGGGCGAGCTCGAGATAACCGACGTGAACAACCACTATGTACGTGAGGGACTATTGGAGCACGACATACTGGAAGGCTTTTGGGGAGATGCCGGTGAGTCGATCGATGCCTATTACGAGGTGAACGATTTCGTCCGCCAGCACGGAGCCAACAAGGGTTTGAACTGCTCCCGCAATACTGAGCAATACTGGACGTACAGACATTCGAGTGATATAATCGTCGAGTGAACCTGACCCAATGGGCACGACTCCAGGGAGTCCATCCGCAAACCGCTTACCGCTGGTTCAGGAAGGGC
>DAHXND010000192.1 GCA_027366675.1 Acidimicrobiales bacterium | reverse complement strand
CACATCGTGACTTCTCCCGGCCCAGAAGGGGGCGAGCTTTTCGGAGCTCCAGTCCTCACAGAAACGTGACCAGCTGAACTTTGCTAAGCATATTCCGGTGGAGCAGGCGGTTCCCAGTATGTTCGGCAGACGCCTACTTGTGGCCTCCCTGCGCTTGCCAGGTGAGCCGGGGCCGGTGCCCGTAGCGTTGGAGGGTCTAGACCCATGGGGGCGTGGTGTGGCCCTGGAGATCGCGCCAGCAGCTCATGATACCCTCATAGCGTTCCTCGGCCTCAGATGCGAGACCTGCGAGGGATTCTGGAACGAGCTCGCTCACCCTGGGATCCTGCAGCGGCGGGTGCCCGGGGAGACCAGTCGCCGCTCTGTGCGTCCCGTGATCGCTGTCAATTGTACCTCGTCTAACGATCTCGCGGCTTTCAGGCGTCGGGTCGAGGATCTCGCTGGTCCCCGCAGCGCCGACGCTGACCAGGTCGGTGGCAGCGAATCAGCGGGCAGCAGCGAATCAGCGGGCAGGCTGGCCTTCCCGGCAATCTCCTCGGCCGGCGCCTGGGAGCAGTTCCAGGTCCCGGTCTACCCGTACCTGGTGCTGGTAGACGGCTCGCGATCAGAGGTGATTGGCGGGGTCGTAGCCCGGAGCTTCAGCGAGGCTCTGGCGGCGCTTGCTACGAAGGACTCTGCTATGTGAGGGAGGGTTCCCATGTGCACATGCAGGTAGGTGGCGAGCAGGCTCGGGGATCCATATCCCTCGTAGCGGGAGGTGTATCGCTCTCTGAGCTCGAGTGCCTCGCCGGACGGGCTCAGGCGCGAGTAGTGGAACTCATGGCCAGGAAGCTCCGTGCCGGGCGGGCCCAGAGGTGTGGCAACCGTTGTGCGCGCCAGTCGATACCCGAGGGTAAGGCGATCGGTCATGACGGATGACGCTGGGAGCACGCCACACATGGCCTTTCCCTGGATGGATCTTGACAGCCAGAGCAGCCCACCGCATTCTGCCCATATCGGTAGTCCTGCCTTGGCGCGCTCCCTGATGTCGTCGAGCAGGGGAGTGTTTGCGGAGAGGTCGGCCGCGTACACCTCGGGGAAGCCGCCTCCTGCGTACATGGCATCGGTCTCTGCGGGAAGCGCCTTGTGTCGCATGGGATCGAAAGGACACAGGACGGCACCGGCCTCTTCCAGACGTTCCAGATTGTCGTGGTAGGCGAAGCTGAAGGCGGGTCCAGAGGCAAGTGCTACGTGGACCTCGTCCTGGTAGGTGGTCGGTGCTCTCTCTGGCCCGTTAAGCGTGCCGGTTGCCCGGCTCGCGATCCTGACCACACCCTCCAGGTCTACGTGCTGGGATACGGCGGATGAGAGTAGCTCCAGAGCCTGCCTTACCGACGCCTGGCTCTCGATCACCGGCACGAGCCCCAGATGGCGCTCGCGCCAACGAAGCCGGTTATCCCTCGGCAGGGTGCCGAGGACAGGGAGGCGAAGGGGGCCGAGAGCCTCTCTCAGGAGCTCCTCGTGCGAAGGTCCAGCTACCCGGTTCAGGATTATCCCCGCAACGTCGCACTCCCTTGCCCAGGTGGAGTACCCGTGGACCATTGCAGCCACGGACCCGCTCATCGCCGAGGCATCCACCACGAGGATGACAGGGCACCCGAGCAGTGAGGCGAGATGGGCACTCGAAGCGAAGGGGAGGTGGTTCGTCGGGTGTTCTCGGGCGCGCTCCATGGAGGACTGGCTATCACGATATTCCTCTGGGCTAGCGCGCGAGCCATCGTAGAGGCCCATAACGCCCTCTACGACAAGGATCTCTGCTCCGGCAGCCGCCCTGGCCGCTAGAGCCGGCATCACAGAAGGGCTGGAAAGCCATGGGTCCAGATTGGTCCCCGGTCGGCCTGTGGCGAGGCGATGGTAGGTGGGATCTATGAAATCCGGTCCGGCTTTGGCGGCTGCCACCTTCAGGCCCTTCGCTGAGAGGGCGGCCATTATCCCAGTCGCTATCGTGGTCTTGCCGACTCCGGAGTGGGTCCCGGCAATCATCACACGGGGTGGCAGGCGATGGTTCAGTACTCTATTCCCTTCTGGGCGCCGACTCCGCCGTCGTAAGCGTGCTTCACCTTCCTCATGTCGGTAACGGTGTCCGCTACCTCGACGAGCTGCGAAGGCGCATCCCTGCCCGTGATGAGCACGCTCGTCTTCGGGGATCGGCCTTCGATGGTGGCCGTGACCTCTTCGAGCGGCACCCAACCGTAGTTAATGGCGTAGGTCAGCTCGTCAAGGATGAGAAGATCGTACTGGCCAGATGAGAGCTTCTCACTCGCGACGGCCCACGCGTGGCGGGCTTTAGACGCTGTCTCATCCAAGTCCGTCGATTCCCAGGTGAATCCATCGCCCAGGGTGTGCCATTCTATCCCCAGATGGTCAGCGAGCTTTCTCTCGCCCACCTGCCACTTGCCGCCTTTCACGAACTGGATCACGGCGACTCTCCACCCCCTGGCCCAGGCGCGGCCCATCACCCCGAACGCTGCCGACGACTTACCCTTGCCATGCCCTGTGTTCACGAGAACGCGTGATGGGACACGCTGGCGCCTGCTCATCGCTTTGCGCTCACGGGGTCCTGCTGCCTCCGCCACGCTGGAGCGATTGTCAGGCGAGATCTGGTCGCTTACCGGCGGGTCCTGTCGATCAGGCATGCAGCCAACCTAGCCCGGCCCGCTGGGAGGGGAGGGACTGGCAGGTGCCGAACATGGCGGATCGCGCCTGGCGGGTCGCGTCGAGCTCTCAGGGCGTTCATGAGCTCTGGCCATGAGCTCCGGGCGTGACCCGTTCGAGATGTGTAGCATGAGGTCCGCGACGCAGGGAACCCGGTGTGAGTCCGGGACTGTCCCGCAACTGTGACCGGGGAGCGATCCTCACGGTGGCCACGGCCCTTAGGGGCGGGAAGGCCGGGGAGAGCCGGGATCCGGGAGTCAGGAGACCTGCTCGCCGGGCTGCGGTGAAGGTCTCACCGACGAAGGATCCCGAGGAGGCGCGTGGACGTCGTGGAGCTGGATGGAAGTGATGCCGGCATGGGCGGCGGCAGAGGTCGCTCTGTGCTGATCCTGGGTGGGGCGCGCTCCGGCAAGTCCGAGGTAGCCGAGCGCATGATCGCGATGCTGGCCCCGGCGGGTGCAACCGTTACCTATGTAGCGACGGGTTCGTCACCGGAGGGAGAGGCTGCGGATCCACAGTGGGAGGCGCGGATACGCCGTCATCGCGAGAGGCGACCCCCTGCATGGGAGACCGTCGAGCTCGAACCCGGCGGGGACCTGGCTGGATGCCTGACCGGTCTGTCTGGACCGGTCATAGTGGACTCTCTTGGAACCTGGTTGGCAGGACTCCCCGGATTCGACGCATCGCCTGCGGGGCTTGCTGCATGCCTGGCCCGCAGGCGTTACCCGACCGTGATCGTTAGTGACGAAGTGGGGATGTCCGTTCACCCGGAGGGGGCGGTCGGCAGGGAGTTTCGCGACGCCCTTGGCAAGCTGAACTCGGACGTGGCGGCAGCCAGCGACCACGTCTATCTGGTGGTGGCTGGAAGGCTGCTCGAGCTGCCAACGGGCGAGCCGGCTCCAGCCCAGCCCTTGACGGCTCACGTGTCGCCCCTGGCGGGCATCGCTCAACGGGCTCATGCGGTGAACGAAGGTATGTCCGAGGACAGCGGGCCAGCTCATGAGCGCGATTCGAGACGGTCTGGCAAAGCGATGATATCGGGGCTCGGGGCTGCCTTCGGGCTCCTGAGCATCTTGCCGGGGGGCTCGGGTTCGCCGGGAGAGAGCGCAACCTGGTTCTTCCCGGTGACTGGCATCGTGCTAGGGGGTGTAACTGGCCTGATCTGGTGGGGTCTCGCTCAGGTGCTGACGAGTCTCGTGGCCGGCGTCCTGGTTGTCGGGGCAGGAGCTGCGGTGACCGGGATGCTGCACCTCGATGGCCTTGCCGATAGCGCCGATGGTCTCTTCCTCCCTGGCGGGGCATCGAGTCCAGCCAGCCGAGCGAGGCGCCTGGCAGTCATGTCCGACTCACGTCTCGGTAGCTTCGGCGCCGTCTCCCTACTGATCGTGCTCCTCGCTCAGATAGCTGCCCTCGCAAGGCTCCAGGCGGAGGGATCCCTTGCCACGGCGCCACTTCTCCTGGCTGGCTTATGGTGCATCAGCCGTTCGGGCATGGCAGTGGTGGTGCGCTCGGGTCCTTACGCTCGCGAAGCGTCAGGTGGGGGGATGGCTAGTGTGTTGCGCCCGCAGCGCTTCCTCGCAGGGCGCACTCGAGGTTCCTGGCACGCCGACCTGCCTGGTGGGGCTCTGGGTGTTGCGGGGATCGTAGCCGGAGTGGGCCTTGGATGCGCGTGGCATCTGCTGGCTGGAGGTATCTCCGTGGGCGCGGTGATCGTCGCGTTCATCGCCACCATTGCCTTCGGTGTGCGTCGCCTGGGTGGGTTCACCGGGGATCTCCTGGGCGCTGCGGGCGTGGTGGCAGAGACCGTCGGGCTGCTGGTGGCGGCAGGTTGGCGGTGAGCGAGACGGTGGCGAGAGTCGGGCCACGGTGGCGGGGGGCTGCTGGTGGCGGCAGGTTGGCGGCGAGCGTGACGGTGGCGAGCGAGACGGTGGCGAGAGTCTCCTCCCATCGAGCGAGGGGCGTGGCCCTGGCGCTGCTGGCCGACAGGATTCTCGGCGAGCCGCCCGCGAGGCTGCACCCCGTTGCCTGGTTCGGCCGGGCCATGGAGAAGCTCGAGCGACGCTCGTGGCAGGATTCCCGGTGGACCGGGACTCTTGTTGCCTCGGCCGGGGTGCTCGGGGTGGGAGCGAGCGCTCGCATCGTGGGATCGGTCTCGCTTGCTACGACCATAGCGCTTGCCGGGAGGGCGCTCGGGGAGGCCGCGGGCGAGGTGTGTGACGCGCTCGAGGCCGGCGACCTCGCGGGTGCTCGCTCTGCTCTGAGGGCACTCGTAGGGCGCGACACCGTCAATCTCGACGAGACAGAGATACTCCGTGCCATGATAGAATCGCTTGCAGAGAATACTGTCGATGCGATCGTTGCTCCGATCTTCTGGGCTATGGTTGCCGGTGCCGAGGGAGCGCTCGGCTACCGGGCGGTGAACACTCTGGACTCCCTGTTCGGTCACCGTAATGATCGCTACCTGCGCTTCGGCTGGGCGAGCGCTCGCCTGGACGATCTGGCGAACTGGGTCCCTGCTCGCCTGACTGCGCTCATGGTCATGTTGATCCGCCCATCCGCCATCTCCTCCGTGCTCGAAGTGCTGCGGGAAGACGCCCCCCTGCACCCCTCTCCTAACTCAGGTGTGGCCGAGGGAGCATTTGCCGCGGCTCTCGGGGTTCGCTTAGGTGGCGAGAGTAGCTATGGCGGCGTGTCGGAATCTCGCCCAGTGCTGTTCGCGAGGGGCCGGCCGCCGGAGCGAGACGACGTCTCCAGAGCTAGACGGCTGTCTACCGAAGTGGCTGTTGTCACGGTTGGCTGCTGCCAGCTGGCAGCCTGGCTTGGTGGGCGGGGCATGCGCCGGCTCTACAGGGATGAGCTTGCCGGCGCGAAAGGCGAGCTTTCATGAGGGAGCTCGGTTCAGTGCCGCCGGCTGGCTCCCACGGTGGCGACGGGCTCTCGGTAGCGGCCGCGCTCGGGCTGGATCCGGCAGGCGTGCTCGATCTGTCGATGAGCCTGAACCCCCTTGCCCCGGACCTCACTCCCATGCTCAGGCTGCATGCGGGTGCTATTCGTCACTACCCGGATCCTGAAGCTGCCACGCTGGCGCTCTCGTCTGCGATGGGGGTCGATCATCGTTGCCTGGTTCTCACTAATGGGGGAGCCGAGGCGATCGCCCTGGTGGCGAGGATGTCTCCGCGTATCAGGGTGCATCCGCCAGAGTTCTCTCTCTACGAGCGCCATGCTGGAGCGCTCCACAGGGATGGCGTGCTCTGGCGCTCGAACCCGAACAACCCTACCGGCCGGCTTGCCTCGGCATGTGACTGCGCTGGTGTCTGGGACGAGGCTTTCTACCCCCTAGCCACAGGGCGTTGGACCAGAGGCGACCATGAGCGAGGATCGTGGGTGGTCGGTTCGCTCACGAAGCTCTTTGCCTGCCCCGGCCTTCGCATGGGTTACGTATTGGCGCCCGATCATGGCGGGGCGGATGCCATCAGGAAGCGCCAGCCGGCCTGGGCGCTGAACAGCCTGGCAGCGGAGATGCTGCCAGAGCTGGTTGGCCTGGTGGACCTTGCCGGGTGGTCGAGCCGCATCGCTTCGCTGCGTGAGGAGCTGTGCTCGGTCCTCGCCCTCTACGGGCTCGTAGCGGATCCGTCCGACGCCTGCTACGTCCTGGTTCGCGATGCCGGGTGGCTGAGGCAATCACTCGCGCGCGAGGGGGTTGTCGTCAGGGATACGGCGAGCTTCGGCATCCCGGGCGGGGTGCGCATAGCAGTGCCGGACGGAGGTGGCCTGGAACGGGTAGCGGAAGCGCTCCGGCGGGTGTCCGGGCAGCGAATCCGGGGGGCATGGATAACTCCTCGAAGAAGAGCGCCTACTGATATAACCACTGATATAAAAGGTCTGCGGGGGGCGCTCATGGTCTGTGGAACGGGGAGCGACGTAGGGAAGAGCCAGCTCGTGTCGGGCCTTTGCAGGATGCTTTCTGCGAGAGGGGTGAGGGTAGCTCCATTCAAGGCGCAGAACATGGCGCTGAACTCTTACGTGACGCCAGCCGGGGATGAGATCGGGCGTGCCCAGGCAATGCAGGCCATGGCGGCCGGGATCGACCCCGAGGCAGCGATGAACCCTATCCTGCTGAAGCCCATGGGAGATGCCAGGAGCCAGGTAGTGCTCATGGGGAAGCCATGGGCCGATCTGGACGCGGCTTCCTACCAGGCAGTGAAGCCTGAGCTTTTCGATACAGTCTGCAGATGCCTAGCTGACCTTCGATCGAGGTTCGATGTGGTGATCGTGGAAGGCGCCGGCAGCCCGGCCGAGATAAACCTGCTGGCAGGCGATCTGGTCAACCTCTCCTTGGCCGATAAGATGCAGATCCCTGCGATCCTGGTGGCCGACATCGATCGTGGGGGGGCCTTCGCTGCGGTGTACGGGACGATCGCCCTGCTGGAATGGCGGCTCGCCCGGTGGATACGCGGGTTCGTCTTGAACAAGTTCCGTGGCGACGCCAGCCTTCTCGGTGATGCTCCTCGCGAGATCGAGAGGCGGACCGGTGTAGGGTCGCTAGGGGTGATCCCGTTCCTGCCCGGGATCGTTATCGGAGCGGAGGACTCACAGGCCATGGCTCGCTCACAGGCCATGGATAGCGCGCTTCCTGGAGCCGGCGATGGCGGGGAATCGAGGGCAGGCTTCCTGGACGTGGCCGTGATAAGGCTACCGTTGGTCGCCAACTTCACCGACTTCGACCCGCTTGTAGCCGAGACCTCTGTGCATGTGCGCTATGTGTCTGCACCCAGCCAGCTCGGCGACCCCGATCTCGTCGTGATACCGGGGTCGAAGGCGACCGTAAGGGATATGGAATGGCTGGTAGCGCAGGGTTTCCCGGCTGCATTGCGCTCTCTTGCATGCCGCCCGGGCGGGTCGGTGCTGCTCGGGATCTGCGCGGGTTACCAGATGCTGGGCGAGGCCATCTGTGACCCGATCGAGTCAGGCAGATTACAGGCCACGGCCCTGGGCTGGTTGCCGGTGAGGTGGAGGATGGATCCGTCGAAGATCACCCGCCGGCGCGAGGGCTACGCTTTCGGGGAAGTCGTCCACGGCTACGAGATCCACCATGGTCGACCGTCTATGGGCGCTGGTGTCCCTGACGGTGGCCCTGCCGGGCAGGTTCGAGCGCCCCTGGACATTCGTGGATCCCTTGAGGGGGTGGAGCTCGTGCCGTTCGCGACGCTGAACGAATCGCCGGGCTTCAGGCCTGAGGGGCTCACGACACGCTGGTGGGATCCCACCATCGACGAGCCGACGCGGGCCGCCATCCCGGCCGTGTCGGCGACGAGCCTTCACGGCTGCTTCGAGGCGGACGGCTTCAGGCGAGCATTCATCGGGGCTGTGTCTTCCCGCCGCGGCCGGCCTATCGCGACAGATGCGCAGCCCTTCTCTCAGCGCATCGAGGAGCAGCTCGACCGGCTTGCTGTAGCGATAGAGGCTCACCTCGACGTGGAGAGACTGATGGCGCTGGTAGCCGAGGGAGAACGAGAGTGGGCTTGATCTGGTACTTGACGAACGCTGACAGCGAGATCTTGGCCATCCGGCTAGCTGTGGCGTCCCTCGCAGAGGACCCGGTCGCGAGTGGTCTCGCTGATGTGCGTGTATCCAATCCCACCTACTGGAGCGGTCTTCCGGACATTCGCGGGGCTGAGGTGGTGGTGGTTCGCCTGCTCGGTGGCTCGGACGCATGGGAAGGCGTTATGGCGCTACGGGAGATATGTCTGGAGCGTGGCATCCCGTTCATCGCCCTGGGTGGCGAGGCCATGGTAGATCCGGCCATGACCAGAGTATCGAGCGTCCCAGAGGAAGCGGTGCTGGCGGTGTTCTCGTACTGCGTCGCCGGTGGTGTCGAGAACATGGCGGGGATGATCCGATTTCTGAGCGAGCTCGTGAGACCCCCCGGCCGGGAAGTGCCACCGCCGGTGGTGATCCCGGAGGCCGGAGTATGGTATGCCACCGCTGGCGACGGCAGTAGGGCGTGCAGTGGTGCCGCCAGCAGCGACGCCAGCAGTGGCGCCAGCAGCGACACCAGCGGCGCCGGCAGTGGCGACGGCAGGGTCCGGGTAGGCATCGTTTTCTACCGAGCTCACCTTCTCTCCGGGAACACGCAGTTCGTCGCCGACCTCTGTTCGGCGATCGAGGATGCAGGCGGAGATGCCGTGGCTGTCTGGTGCTATTCCCTGCGCTCTCCCGATCACCTGCAGCGTCCGGAAGCCGTGTCGATCCTCGAGGCCCAGCAGGTCGACGTAGTCATTACGACGGTCCTCTCTGCCGGCTTCCTGAAGGAGGCAGGAGAGTCCTGGGATCCGAGCGCGCTGGCAGACCTGGGTGTCGTGGTGCTTCAGGCGGTGGCTGCCACGGGGACAGCCGAGGAATGGATGGAGTCAACGGCGGGCC
>DAHXND010000191.1 GCA_027366675.1 Acidimicrobiales bacterium | reverse complement strand
GCGGCGCTGCATCCACATGCTGGCCGAGCTGTGGCACGCGCCGGGGCACGAGGCCGTGGGCTGTTCTACGACAGGCTCCTCCGAGGCCGCCATGCTTGCCGGCATGGCGATGCTCCGGCGGTGGCGCACGAAGAACGGCGTCACCCCTTATGGTGGCCCCGGATCGAGTGCCACGGGAGGTGGCGCCGGGGATTCAGGAGTTGGTGCGAGCGATTCACCGGATGCGGGTGATAAGGGCAGCGCCCTGCGGCCAAACCTCGTCATGGGTTCGAACGTCCAGGTCTGCTGGGACAAGTTCTGCCGCTACTGGGACGTGGAGGCGAGGCTCGTCCCCATGGCGCCCGGAAGATACCACCTGACCGCAGACGAGGCAGCGAAGCACTGCGACGCCGGGACCATAGGAGTGGTAGCAGTGATGGGCTCCACCCAGGACGGCAGCTACGAGCCAGTGGCCGCCATCGCAGCCAGCCTGGACGCCCTGGCTGCCGTCGGCGGTCCCGACGTTCCGGTACATGTCGATTCGGCCTCCGGCGGTTTCATCGCACCATTCCTCGATCCCCACATCTCCTGGGACTTCTCGTTACCACGTGTGGTATCCATAAACTCCTCCGGGCACAAGTATGGCCTCGTCTACCCGGGCATCGGCTGGGTGCTCTGGCGTGACAAGGATTGCCTTCCAGAGGATCTCGTGTTCCATGTGAACTATCTGGGCGGCAGCATGCCGACCTTCGCTCTGAACTTCTCGAGACCTGGCGCCCAGGTGGTCGCGCAGTACTACGAGATGATACGTCTGGGACGGGATGGATATCGCCGGGTCCAGCAGGCGTCGCGCGAGGTGGCCATGCACCTTGCACGCGAGGTGGCGAGGATCGGACCATTCGAGCTGATCAGCGACGGTAGCGAGCTCCCGGTGTTCGCCGTGAGGCTGGGCCCGGACGCCGATGTCCCCTACACGGTTTTCGATGTCTCCGACGAGCTGCGCAAGCGCGGATGGCAGGTGCCCGCTTACAGCTTCCCACCGGATCTGCAGCACGTATCAGTCTTGCGGGTTGTCGTGCGTAACGGCTTCGGAAGGGATCTGGCTGATGCGTTCCTCGGTGACATGAGGCATGCCATACGGGAGCTCGAGCGCAGGGGCAGGGAAAGCTCCCGAGGATCCTCTCCGCAGCCAGGCCGGGAGCGCTTCCACCACTGAGCGGATGCGCCGGGATGGGCACGTGACAGGGGACGCCGCCCTAGATACAGCCGCGCCGGGATGGGCACGTGACAGGGGACGCCGCCCTAGATACAGTTGATCAGCGGCGGCGCGTCCGGCTACGGAGAGCGAGAAGGGACAGGCTGATAGTGATGCAGCCGAAGCACGCGATCGCTATGAGGCCGTTGCCGATCGCCGAAGGGTCCCAACCAGTCGTAATCAGAGATCTTAGTGCTGCCAGTATGTAGGTCATCGGGTTATAACGCGCTACGGTCGATAGCCACCCCGCCAGAGCCTCGCGTGGAGCAAACGCTGTGGTAAGGAACGTGATGGGGAAGAACAGTACGAAGCTCGAGTTCACGGCAGCCGGGTTACCTGTCTTCAGCGCTATCGAGTACGGCAGGCCGGTATAAACGAGCCCCCAGATCCCTGACAGGGCGACGAACACCGCCATCCCTGCCACGCCGGTGGCGAAGTGCACTCCGATACCCAGGCCCAGACAGAGCACCGGTATCGCCAGCGCCATCACGAGCACCAGGTCAGCCACCATCAGGCCCAGCAGTAGCGCCAGGCGCTTCACCGGCGTTATGCAGAGACGGTCGAAATAGCCTCCCTGGATGTCGAGCACGAGCGCCGAGGCGCGGGAGACTCCGGTCACAGCGAAGATGACCGCTACCGGTAGCTCGAATGCCTTGAAGTTCAAGCCTGCCGCGATCTTCGCGATCTTGGAGAGCGCGCCTATGTTGAGGACGTAGAAGAAGGCGGGGACTATGAGGGCGGGGATCACCGCTGCTGGGTCCCGCGGTATCTGGCGAATGGCGCGCCTCGACACCGCCAGTAGGTCGCTTGCGAATCCAGCAGGGCGTGCCACCACGGCGCCGTGACCGAGCTCCTGCCCGGACAGAGCGGCCACCAGCGGAGCCTCTGATGAGCTCACCTGCCCGTACCTTCCTGTTCACAGGTTTCCGTCCGGGCCGGCTCCATCTGCGCCGGCTCCATCTGGGCTGAATCCCTCTGGGCTGAATCCCTCTGGACTGGCTCCCTCTGGGCCGGCTCCATCTGGGCTGGCTCCCTCTGGGCTGTGGAGGGCCTCGCGCTGACCCCGCCCAGGGCGGCGCTCGCGGCGCTCGCTCCGCTTCGCGGAGCGCTCACCTCGCTTCCCGGAGCGCTCACCTCGCTTCCCGGGTCCAGATGGCTACCCGTTATCTCCAGGAAAACATCGTCCAACGTCGGACGGCGAAGGGTAAGGCTCTCCACCCGGACGCCGGCCTTGTGCAGGCATATGGCGACCTCGCTCATGTGAAGCGCCCCGTCGTCGGAACGTATGAGAAGTGTGTCACCTTCGTTCTCCACGGGTCCCACGCCGGTGATGGACTCGAGAGAATCAGCGATCCGTCCGTCCATGGCATTTCCATCAGTAATTCGTGCAACGATGAGATCGTCACCCATGCGGCGCTTCAGCTCGCTGGGCGTCCCCTCCACGACGATCCTCCCTGCTGCGATAACTCCCACACGCTCAGCCAGGAGATCCGCTTCCTCCAGGTACTGAGTGGTGAGGAAGATGGTGGTTCCGAGCTCCCTGTTCAGGCGCTTCACCTCCTCCCAGACGACCTGGCGGCTAGAAGGATCGAGACCAGTGGTCGGCTCGTCCAGGAACACGATCTCGGGATCATGCACCAGAGCAGCAGCGAGATCCAGCCGGCGCTTCATCCCGCCCGAATAGGTCCCGATCAGCCGGTCGATGGCGTCCCCTATGTCGACGAGCTGCAGCACCTCCTCGATCCGGCGCCTGCGAACACCTCGCCCGAGCCCGTAGAGGCGCGCCTGGAGGTCCAGGAGCTCGCGACCAGTCTGCTTGGCATCCAGAGCTGCGTCCTGGAGGGCGACCCCTATCCGCAGGCGCACCTCTCGGGGATCCTCGCCTACGTCGAACCCGGCGACGCGGGCGTAGCCGCGAGTGGGCCGCAGGAGGGTGCATAGCATGCGGACGCAAGTGGACTTCCCGGCCCCGTTCGGGCCGAGGAACCCGTAGATCTCCCCTGAGCGGATAGCGAGGTCAACACCGTTCACTGCGTAGCGACCACCGAAGGATCGTGCAAGATCACGAGTCAGGATCGCCTCCGCAGCTCCAGGCGAATGACTCGCGGAGAGAGCCTCCGGGCTCAGGCTCTCTACTACCTGCTCTCCCGCTCTGGTGCCTTGCCCGGATAGCACGGCGCCCAGATTAGGGGGGGGATACGACGGGCACAGCACCGGACTGCGCTGGCTCGCTGCCCTGCGCTGGCTCGCTGGACTGGCCTGCGAATCTATGTCTAGACTGCTGCGAACATCCGGGGTATGATAATGTTACTCGTGTGGTAGGAGTTGCCCATGTGATCCGTGATCACGATGGCCAGGCCATACGGGTGCCGGGGGAAGCCGGGACAGGCAGGAGGAAGTAGACACCAGGCAGTGCCGCACTTAGGAGCACGCAGGAGAAGGCCTGGAAGGTAGGGCATCCGCGTTATCGGGAGGGCACCGTGACATGCTTACGCACAGGAGATCCACGGCTGGAAGACACGACCTTATGACGAGACTGAGAGACCACCTGAGATCCGCTGAAGCCGTAGGGCTGGCAGCTATCCTGGCCGTAGCCGTCCTCCTGGGCTCGGCACTGCTAGCTGCCAGTGCTGGAACCGCCAGCGCCTCGCCTACCATATCGGGAGACCAGGCAGAGATAAGCCAGCTCGCACAGGAGATCGCACAGGAGAACGTGCACCTTCACCAGCTATCATTCGCCTACGACCAGGCCCAGTACGAGGAGCAGCAGATCCACGCCCAGCTCGTCGCCACCAGGGCAAAGCTTGCCGCCACCGAGGCGGAGGCAGCCACCACGCTCGCACACCTGCGCAACACAGCCATAAATGCCTACGTCGAGCAGGGAAGCAACCTCGGTAATCTCGGGCTGCTGCTGACCTCCCAGGCGAGCAGCTACGGGCTCAGAACCGAGTACCTGAACGTCGCCCAGGGCCACCTGACAGAGGACATAGCCGCGTACCACCAGGTGCAGCTAACCCTCTCGGGTGAGGAGACCCAGCTCAGCCAGGAGAAGGCACAGGCGCAGGCAAAGCTCGTTACCATAGCGAACGACCGGGCAGCAGCGCAGGCCACCGTAGCGCAGGAGCAGGCAGTCGAGAACCAGGTCCAGGGGAATCTCCAGCAGCTCCAGGCAGCAGCGCAGGCCGCCGAGCGGCGCATGGCCCAGGCTGCTGCAGCGCGCCAGGCAGCGCAGGCTGCTGCAGCGCGGGCTGCTGCTGCACAAGCTGTTGCAGCGCAAGCTGTTGCAGCCCAGACGGCATCGCAGCAGGGTGGCGGCGGAGCCCCGGTGCAGCCACTGCCACCGCCGTCCACGAGCTGGCAGCAGCAGGCCGACACGGCTGTCCACGCAGCGCTTTCGCAGGTGGGTACCCCTTACGTATGGGGAGGTGACACGCCGAGCCAGGGCTTCGACTGCTCAGGACTCGTGAAGTGGGCCTGGGGGCAGGCGGGCGTGTACCTGCCGCACTACAGCGTGGCGCAGTGGGACAGCGTTGCTCAGGTTCCGGCCTCTAACCTCCAGCCAGGTGACATCGTCTTCTACTACTCGCCATACGAGAGTGCTCAGCCTGGCCACGAAGCTCTCTACATAGGTAACGGCGAAGTGGTCCAGGCTCCAGAGACGGGAATGGACGTCATGGTCACGTCGCTCACATGGGCCGGCCAGCCCATGGGCTACGGCCAGCCCTCGTAGTGTCCAGCCCTTTCTGACTGGCAGCTCTCTGGTAACCGGCCTGTCCACTGCCGAGCCGTTCCTACATCCCCTGCAGCTTCGCATGCCGTACTACCTCGTAGCTGGCACCTCCGGCTGGGCTGACACCTTCGGGTGATCCGGCGCATACGGCTGGCCTAGGAACAGCCACGGCCTGATCGCAATCCTTCCGGGTAGATAGGCCTTCCGGGTAGATAGCCATTTTACGCTACATATACTTGACAGTAGCGTCCAGTTTTGGCATCGTTAGTTTATGGCAGATCGTAGCAGGGAAGCGTCTCTTATTGAACAGTTCCATTTGACCTTTCTTCAGGTCTTGACCAGGCTGCGAGCGCAAGCCCCCGGCTTCAGCCGTGGGGTGAGCGAGATCGTAATGTCGGGACGAACATGTGTTCCTATAGTTACATGGCTGTGGTATACTGGGTGTTGTGGGTGGCGCAACCCTTCGATCCAACGCCAACGTGGTGTTCCGTTGCGCCTACCACGTCGTATGGTGTCCGAAGTACCGGCGCAAGGTGCTCGTCGGCAGGGTCGAGGACCGGCTGAAGGAGCTGATAGCGGAGGTGGTCGACGAGAAGCAGGGCTGGCTGATTGAGCTGGAGACGATGCCCGACCACGTGCATCTACTTGTCGAGGTCGATCCTCAGTTTGGCATCCACCGGATGGTAAAGGCCATCAAAGGGCGATCCAGCAGGTTGCTGCGCCAGGAGTTCCCAACCTTGCGTTCCCGCCTCCCAACCCTTTGGACCAACAGCTACTTTGTCGCAACCGTAGGCGGGGCACCGCTCTCGGTCATAAAGGCTTACGTCGAGAACCAGAAGGCCGCCTGATGGGCCGCTACAAGACGGCAGGCACGAGGAAACGCAAGCGAGAGAGGGGAGCACCTGCTCATATCGCCAACATCCCCCTCGACCCGACACCAGCGGAGCTAGCCCTATCGCTCACCAGGAACCGTGCCGAGCTCAGGCTCTACAACGCAGTGCTCGCTGAAGCGAAGAAGCGCTCTCGCGCAGTGAAGGCGGACCCAGCGTGGGAGCAGGCTCGCAAGATGCGGAAGGGCAAGCCCCGCTCGGGCGAGCGGGTAAGGCGAGCCAGCGCGTTCCAGGCGGTTCGGGATGCCCACGGCTTCACGCGAGAAGCTGCCTTGTCGTATGGCTCATCTCTCCGCAAGTCCTTCATGCGTCAGCAGGTCTTCGCCCAAGAGGCCCAAGAACTCGCAGCGCGGGCATTCGACGCCACCTGGATGTGGCACCTGGGAAAGCGCGGGAAGCCGCACCCCAAGCGCGTCCGGGACGGGCTCCACTCACTGTCGTGCAAAGACATGACCGGCTCGATGAAGCCGGTCATGAAAGACGGGAAGATCACGTCCCTCCAGTGGAGCCGGGCGACCCACATCGCGGTATCGAAGCCAAGAACGAGGGATGGACAGATCGAGCGCGAGCGGATCGAGGCACTCGTAGCCGACGACAAGCTCCTTTACTGCCGGGTGGTCTTCGAGCAGGTCCGTGGCCGGGTCCTCCTCTATCTCCAGCTCGTGTTGGACGGGCGGGCGGCGGTCCGCCACGAGGTAGGAAGTGGCAAGGTCTGTTTCGACCTCGGCCCGAGCAGCATCCACGTTGTACCCGAGCATGCACCGGCCTTCCACGAAGTCCTCGCACCGAGTGTGGAGGACAAGGCGAGAGAGCTCCGGCGTGAGCTTCGGCACCTAGACCGCCAGCACAGGGCCGGATCACCTGAGTGCTTCGACAAGGCCGGTTGCCACGTGAAAGGGCGCTGCTACTGGAAGGAGCGCTCCAAGGCGGCCGGGGCGACGAAGAGGAAGATCGCAGAGACCTACCGGACGATGGCCAAAGGGCGGGACCGAGACCACGGCAACCTCGTGAACCGGCTCTACGCGGTCGGTAACGACCTTCGCTGTGAAGGTCTCGACTACCGCTCCTGGCAGAAGAACTGGCCCCACTCGATACGAGACCGCGCCCCTGGTGCTTTCGTAGAGAAGGCCCGCAGGCGCGGCAAGGCTATCGGCCATCCCCTCTACGAGTACAACCCCCGCCTCGCCCTCTCACAGACCTGCATTGGCGGGGAGCGAAAGAAGAAGCCACTCTCCGAGCGTAGACACGTCTGCGAAGAGCATAACCTGGACGTGGACCGCGACCTGTTCTCAGCATTCCTCGGGCTCCACGTGGAGCCCGTAGGCAGCAACGATGTTCTCGACCTCGTGGGAGCACGAGCCGCCCTACAAGAGCGTGCTAGCGCATTTGGACCACAGCGCCAAGACCTCGGCGCGCGGCCGGAGAGAGCCCCCGTATGCGACGGGGAGAAACCGCGAGTCCGGCGTCGGCACCCTCCTGGGCGTCGTTCGTTGGTACGGATTCGCAAGCGCTTGGCTTCCAAGCGCTCCGATAGAGCGGTTCGGCCCGAAGACGGTACAACCATCCCTGCGGTAACAGATTCCACTGTTGCCGGTTCGCTTACGGCTTCGGAGGCTGCTTGATGGGCCTCCGAAGAGACAGCCAGGGAGATACGTCGGAATCCCCCGGCTTCAGCCGTGGGGAGGAGGTCAAGACAGCATTCAGGCCAAACCTGTATGTCCTGAAGGGTGGCGCTAATCTGCGTTACTTCTTTGGCAGCTTCCGGTATTCCCAGGACATCGACTTAGACTACCTAGGTGGTGAGTCTTGGCGGTTAGAGGAGGCTGTCGACAGGGTGCTTGCCGGTCCGGCACTGGGGATGTCCCTGCGTACTTCCGGGATTTCCATCATTGATCCGGTCAAGCCTAAGCAAACAGAGACCACCATGAGGTGGAAGATGGGTCTCGCATCTGCTCGTTCAGGCAGCAACACGCCTGTTCGCACCAAGATCGAGTTCTCAGCACGCGGCGCGGACCCAAGCTATGACTTCGTTACCATTCCTGACGAGGTGTTGGAGCGATCTGGACTTCGGTCCTTCTCGGTGCAACGTTACCGACTGTCGGCTATGATCGAGCAGAAGATTCATGCGCTTGCTACCCGCAGCGGGACCAAAGCGCGTGATGTCTTTGATCTGGATCTCTTGTTTCGGTTGCGTGCCAAGTCTGGAAACGAAGAGGCAGTTGCTTCCGAATATGTCGAGGAAGCATATGTATGCGCACTGAGCCTTCCTGACGAGAGCTTCAGGAGCGAGGTGGTCCCCTTCTTGGAGCCGGAGGTCGCAGGGTTGTATGCGGCTCCCGACACGTGGGGGCATATGCGCACGTTCGTGAGCACGAAATGGAGGATCTCGCGACACTTGATGCCGGCGCGAAAAGTTCGGACCTTGATTTGGACAGGACGAAATCAGAGCGATATCACAGACACACGGGATTCGAGCTGTGAACGCGGCTGAAGCATACGCTCACTTGCGCGCCCTGGAGAGACCGATCCTATCGAGTGCAGAGGCGAGTGTCACTTGGGGACAGAATGAGTCGGCGACTACGCATACGCTCAGGAGACTTGAAGCCGCAGGGCTTATCCAACGGATACGCCCAGGTCTTTGGGCGGTGCAACGCATCGATGACCCTCTTGACGCTGCATACTTCCTGACACGGCCATACCCGTGCTACGGGTCGACCTGGACTGCACTGTTCCGGCACGGCCTCATCGAACAGATCCCACGGTCGACCTATATCGTGTCCCTTGATCGCGCCCAGACTATTTCGACATCACTGGGCCAATTCGTGATCCAACACATCCACCCGGCTCTGTACGGCGGCACAGAACGGTCCGGGTGGAGCGAACTAGCGACGGCCGAGAAGGCCCTTTTCGACACCGTATACCTGCTTGGCGCGCGACAGGGGAGCCATATCGCCCTACCAGAGGTTACCCTGCCGTATGGCTTTGACGAGGATGCCCTCGATGGTTGGGCTGAGCGCATCCCCTCGAAGCGCCTACAAACTATCACGAGGGCGGGGGTGGGCCGGGTTCTAGCCCTGGCCGAGCGGGAAACGAAGGCAGCGACAGGCGCTGATGTTTGAGAAACGGCCACCACTCGCCAGCCCTACATCCCCTGCAGCTTCGCATGCCGTACTACCTCGTAGCTGGCACCTCCGGCTGATCCTGGCTCACGCCCGGCGGCTGATCTTGCGCCTCCGGTCAGTGGTACCGAGCGAACCAGGGTGATCTCTCCTGCCTGCCAGGACGAAGACACGCGCTGGCCGGCCATCTTCCTCAGGTCCACCGACGACGAGCGTGCGATCGTGATATGCCCGCGAAACCTCCTCCCCGGCGATCCCCCCTTCCCGCTCGGCCAGGGCTGGGAAGCCAACCAGGAAGCCAGCGCTTCGCAGCCACGTACCGGCACGTAGAGCACATGGCTGCCAAACGTGGCCGTCTCAGGGCCTGCGATGAGGCGCGTAGCACTGCCCTTTGCCGGGGATGCGCCCTCGAGTAGATGCTTCGCCATCTGGTCGAACGCTCCCGTAGCCGCCTCCTCGTTCACTTCCCCGAGGAAGTGAAGCGTCAGGTGCCAGGTTTCAGGAGACATGAAGCGCACACCTGCTACCTCGTTCCTGGGTAGCGCCTCGATCACACTCCTTGCGTCCGGTGGCGGCCACAGGGCGAGGAACATCCGGGTCATCTGATCATCGGGCCGAGCCAGGGTGTTGCCTGCGCACTGCCCGGCGTCTCAGAATAGTGCCATGAGAATCGAGGTGGTGACAGGCGACATCACGGAGCAGGATGTGGACGCTATCGTGAACGCCGCGAACAGCGCACTCGCCGGTGGAGGCGGTGTGGATGGTGCCATCCACCGAGCTGCGGGGGCCAGGGAGCTCCACACAGCCTGTGCTGCGCTGGGCGGCTGCCCGACCGGGGACGCCAAGGCCACCCAGGGGTTCGCGCTCAAGGCGCGCTGGATAATCCACACAGTGGGTCCGAGGTGGCGCGATGGATCCCGTGGCGAGAAGGATCTGCTCGCATCCTGCTACCGCCGTTCGCTGGAAGTAGCTGACAGCCTGCCCGCACGGAGCATCGCCTTCCCTGCTATCGCAACCGGGATTTATGGCTTCCCTCCCGACCTGGCGGCAGAGATCGCAGTGAGGACCGTGTCCACCACTCCCTCCGGCGTCGACCTGGTCCGCCTGATCGCATTCGACCCCCTCACCGCGGATCGCTACCTCCGCCTGCTCGCCACCTGACTATCCAGGCGGCGACGCAGGAGATCGAGAGCGCTGATCGTGGCAAGCTCTCGGACCTGCTGGCGACCGCCTGGCAGGTGGAGCAGCCTGGCATCACCACCCTCGCCGGACTCCTGCCCCTCATGAAGGGGACCCCAGGCGGCCACGTAGACCGTACCCGGGGGATTACCCTCGCCGGCATCAGGCCCGGCTACACCTGTCAGGCCAAGCCCTACTTCGGAGCCGAGCAGCCGGCAAGCCCCCGCCGCCATGGCCAGTGCTGCATCCTCGCTCACGACGGGCCCATCGGGTACGCCAAGCAGGTCCCGCTTCACCCGGGCGTCGTAGGCGACCACCCCTCCCGTGAACCAGGCGCTGGCACCAGGCACGTTCACCAGGTAAGAGGCAACCATGCCCCCGGTGAGGGACTCGGCCACGCCCAGACGAAAACCTCTCTCGACGAGAAGCCGTCCGACTACCTCTGCGATCGTCTCTCCATCGACGCCGAAGACCGCCGGTCCGAGAAGCTCCCGTACCCTAGCCTCCTCTGCCTCCAGGAGCGATAGGGCCTCGCCCTCCGTAGCTCCCTTGGCCGTGATGCGAACCTTTATCCCTTCGATCCCACTTGCCAAGAAGGCGATAGATGGATTCCCGCCAGCTTCTTCCAGAGCTCTGAATCGGTCTGCGAGTCTCTCGGCCAATGCCGACTCGGAGAGACCCCATGTCCGAAGAACCCTGGAGCTGATCGATGCAGTCTCTCCCCGCGCTGCCGCACGCTGCCTGAGCTCCGGAGCGACGGCACGCTCCCACATGTCATGGAGCTCGGCTGGCGGTCCGGGCAGGAGGTACAGAGCTTTCTCCCCGACAGGGATGCATAATCCAGGAGCCGTCCCCATCGTCTGGGGTATCACTCTGGCTCCCTCCGGCACGTCAGCCTGGCGGGCATTGCTCTCCGGCATAGGGCGGCCAGCTCGCTGGAAACGGGAGCGGATCACATCCAGGACTGCTTCATCGCGCTTCAGGGGAATGTTCAGCATGGCCGCGACCGCTTCTCGCGTGCAGTCATCCTGCGTCGGACCGAGACCGCCACACGCGACCACTGCATCGCTGCGCGCGAGAGCGCCCCGGAACACGAGCGCTATCCGCTCCACATTGTCCCCGACGACGCTCTGGTACTCGGCATCCATACCCGCCGCGGCAAGCTCCGCTCCCAGCCAGGCTGCATTCGTATTCAGGATCTGGCCGAGCAAGAGCTCGGTGCCCACTGCCACAACCTCAACTCGCACCAGAGCCTCCGTATGCCCCATGCGCCAGCCGGCGGGCATCGGCCAGGTACTGGAGCCCGGTCCAGAGCGTCAGCGCCGCCGCGAACCATACTGCAGCGTTTACGACAGTCTCGTGGTGGGAGCCGATCACCGGCAGCAGGCCGAGACCTACAGCGATGTCTTGTACGAGGGTCTTCACCTTCGCGGAGGCCCTGGCAGGCACCGAGACCCCGCTGCCTGCCACGCGCACCCTGTAAAGGCTCATCCAGACCTCCCGGAGCGCGATCAGAGCTACGGGCACCCACCAGACCTCTCCCCGTGCCACGAGAGCAGCGAGCACACCGAGCACCAGCACCTTATCTGCCAGAGGGTCGAGGAAGGCCCCGGATCGGGTAACGCCCTGGCGGCGCGCCACGAAGCCGTCGAGCCCATCGGTCGAGGCGAGGACAAGCCAGGCCACGGCCATCCCCCAACCAGGCCCCATGGCCCACACGAGCCCGAACATCACCAGCCCGGCGATCAGGCGAAGGAATGTAACCGCGTTGGCCGGCGTCCGTATGGCACTAGCGCCGAATGTCGGGCTACCTGCCGGGCTACCTGCCCCGGAAGCGCTCACGCCGGCACCCCAGGACCGGCAACCGATCTCCTGCCGAAGTCTCGTGGCAGGTGGGACTCCGTAGCCGATACCCGCTCGACGGCAACGGCCTCCAGATCTGGCCCCGATGCTGCCGTTATGCGGCAGCGCCACAGCTCCCCTGGAGCGGGAGCCAGAGGATCGGTGTGAGAGGGATCTGTCTCCTGCAGGTGGATCACACCGTCTATCTCCGGGGCCTCCCTGTGGCTACGCCCAACACCGGGGGAATCAACCAGGACTGCCGTGAGCTGGCCTACCAGGTCGGACCGGCGTTTCTCCGTGATCGCATCCTGCAGCTCCGCACACTCCCGCAGCCGCTCCATGGCCAGCGACCGGTCGACCTTCTCCCCGAGACCCGCAGAATACGTGCCAGACTCCTCCGAATAGCAGAAGAACCCCGCCCAGTCGAGCTCTGCCTCCTCCAGGAAGCGCAGGAGCGCATCGTGATCCTCCTCGGTCTCTCCCGGGTATCCCAGGATGAAGGACGAGCGCATCGCGGCTGCAGGCTCGAGGTTCCGGATGGCCCGGATACGGCCCAAGAATCGCTCCCCGTCCCCGTAACGGCGCATCCGCGCCACCAGAGGGCGCGACACATGCTGGAGCGAGAGGTCGAAGTACGGCACACCGGTAGAGAGGATCGCGTCGACCAGAGAGTCGGTCAGCGAAGACGGGTAGAGATAGAGGAGACGGACCCGCGCTGCCCGCTCGGACACTGCGGCAACGAGCTCCACTATTGCCCCGGGGCGGCCGTCGTCCCTGCCGTAGGAGGCGAGATCCTGAGCCACCAGCACCACCTCAGGAACCCCGAGGGCATCCACCTCCTCGAGGATCGAGGCCATGGGACGCGACCTCTGCTTGCCGCGAAAGCTCGGGATGGCGCAGAAGCCGCAGGCCCGGTCACAGCCCTCGGCCACCTTCACATAGGCCCATGGCGCGCCGCTCTTCGGCCTCGGAAGCTCCAGTAGATCCATGGACCCACCCAGGACTGCCCGCCCGGACTCGCTCTTCCCTCGAAGCCTCGGTGCCTCCAGGCTGACTGGAACCCCGAATCCTGCCACCAGGTCCACCTCGGGAAGCGCCGCTGCAAGCTCGTCACCGTAGCGCTCGGCCATGCAACCGGTAGCGACGAGGCGTGATCCCTCGCCGCGCCTCTCGGCAAGGTCCAGGATCACCCCGACCGACTCCTCTCGGGCAGGCTCGATGAAGGCGCAGGTGTTCACCACCACGAGATCGGCTGATTCCGGCTCCGATGCTTCCTGGTATCCCTGGGAGAGGAGGGTACCGGCCAGCTTGGCGGAGTCCACCTGGTTCTTCGGGCATCCCAGTGTCTCCACCCAGAACGTGCTGGCTCTTCGCCTGGCTCCGCTGTGCTCCCCAGCTCCGCCGTGTTCCCCAGCTCCGCCCTGTTCCCCAGCTCCGCCGCGTTCCCCAGCTCCGCCGCGTTCCCCAGCTATGATGCCCGGGGGTTCCGGGGCGCTTCCGGTCACGAAGCCAATCTACCTGATGACCGGAACATCTGGCCCTGGGAAGCACGTCGCTGCCATGGCCTCATAGGGCCGTGACGGGTGGAGCGCTCCCATCCTGTGGCAGAATGTGACATGGCCGTGAACGAGGACTGCCGCCACTACGTCATGCAGACCGTTCGCGGACATGAGCGCTTGGAACGATGCAGGCTCTCGGCCAACGAGATGCTGCCCTTCGCCTGCCCGGAAGGATGCGTCTTCTACGAAGCCCGGAAGGTCTCCCAAGCAGGGTGGCAAGTGAGCAAGCCCCGGCGTACCCGGCGCGAGCGCTCTTAGCGCCGCAGCCACGACTCTCAGCCCGCTACCACGTCTCCTATCGGATCGACACGCACGCCCTGATCACGGAGCCACGCGAGCCCGGCATCTACAGCGTGCTGCTCCCCCTCTATCTCGCAGATGATCCAGCCCTCGCTCTCGTCGACCGAAGCCCGCCTGATGTTCGGGAGAACCCCGTGATCACGGGCCAGGAGCGCCAGCACCGGCTCTCTCACGAGAGCCTCCGGGAAGGTGAGACGAACCCGCACGCCACTCACGGCGCGACCGCCACGCCTGCTTGCGGCGCGACCGCCACGCCTGCTTGCGGGTTCAGGCTGCCCGAGCGCAACCCCTGGAGATCCAAGGTCACATACCTATATCCCGCCTGCCGCAACGCGGATGCTATGGCAATGCGGGAGGCAACCGCACGCTGCAGATCCCTGGGGTCAAGCTCCACCCTGGCCACATCACCGTGATGACGGACACGCAGCTCCCTGAAGCCCATCCCACGAAGGGCGGCCTCCCCACGCTCCACCTGACCGAGCAGGGATACAGTCACCGGTGTACCATGCGGCACGCGCGACGCCAGGCAGGCTGCCTGCGGCTTGTCCCACGTCCTGAGGCCGAGGCTGCGAGAGGCGGCCCTGACCATCTGCTTGGTAAATCCGGCCGTCACGAGCGGGAACCGCGCGCCATCCAGCCTCGCCTGCTCCTGGCCAGGGCGGTAGTCGCCAAGATCATCCAGGTTCACCCCGAGAAGCACAGAAGCCCCCCTCTCTCTTGCCAAGGGAAGCAGCGCGCCCATCAGAGAGCTCTTGCAGCGAGCACACCTGTCGGTTCCATTGGCCACGTAGAGCGGATCATCCAGCTCATTCGTGTGAGCGAACGACCAGCTGAGCCCCCACCCCCTCGCAAGCTCCACGCAGCCCTCCGCCTCCTCGACGGGGAGCGACGGAGAGATAGCTGTCACGCATACGGCATTCTCTCGGCCGAGCGTGTCAGTGGCTATCCAGGCAAGGAAGGCCGAGTCCGCGCCCCCGCTGAACGCTACCAGGACCCGCCCCAGCTCACGAAGCTCCGAGCGAAGGCGGGACAGTGCCGCGTCGACTGCCTGCTCCAGAAGCCCGCCAGGCTCTCCAGCAGGGCTCATCTGGTGGCTGGGGTCAGCGCAGTGGTCAGGGCTCATCTGGAGGACAGCCGTAGGAGCAGGGCGGGAAGGGGAGCGACCATCCCAGCGTAGAAGGGACCGAACTCGCCATAGCGAGCGGAGGCCTCGTCGTAACGCATCTGGTAGACGACATCCTTCAGGTCGTCAGGTGCAACTCCGAAGAGCGTTACCGCCCATTCGAAGTCGTCGAGCCCGGTGGATCCACTTACGAGCTGGAGAACCCGCCCGGCGAAATTGCGTCCCACGCCGCCATGAGCGTACATGAGCCGCTCGCGTTCCTCGTAGGGCAGCTCGTACCAGTTGGCTCCGGGTAGCCGCCTGTGAGACATGGGATAGAAGCAGAATGCGGTCTTGCCCGCTGGGGGAAGCTTCGGGTACAGCCGGTCCCGCCTCCGCTCCTCTGGCATCCCTGATGCATACTCCGAGACCTCGGTGATAGAGAAGTAGGACTGGCAGGGCACGAGCCCCGCTCCACGAATATCGCTCTGGAAGTCACGCAGGTGCCAGAGATCCGGGGAAAGAGCCATGAGGCAGAGGTCGGCCTTATGGCCGAGGATGGCAGCAGATACCACCTGGCCTCCCGAGGATTCGATCGACTTGGATGCAGCCAGAACTCCCTCGGCATCGTGATCCCGGGGAAGCCGGTAGAAGAGATGGAGTACGCCCAGCCCCGCAGAGGGGACCAGCGACACCGTATCCGAAACGTCGCCCGAAGCCACCGTATCCGAAACGTCGCCCGAAGCCTCCACAACAGGATCTCTGCCGGCTACCTCGCCTGCCTCGTCCCTGCGCTCCCGTCCATCACCTGGCGTCACCGGTCCAGTGTAGGCACACTGCCTGCCCTGCCTGCGGCGCGGGAAGCAAGGGTCGTCCTGCCAACCGCCCAGCGAGCAAAGCTGGCAGGAACGAGCCTGAGCCCGGCAACCGCCAGCCTGTTGTGCCATCCGGGAATCGCTACTACCTGGCCGTGCTCCACTGCATCGAGGCCAGCCCGGGCAACGGTCTCGGCATCCTGCCACACGAAGCGTGGCATGGGCGGCAGTCCCACGCCAGCGGAGGCCTGGAACTCCGTGCGCGTGAAGCCAGGACATAAGCACGAGACGGTAACGCCGCTTCCCCGCAGCTCTTCGGCAAGCGCCTCGGAGAACCGCAGGACGAATGCCTTCGAAGCTCCATAAGTAGCCATGCCCGGGCCCGGAGCGAACCCCGCCAGCGAGGCAACGTTCAAGATTGCCCCACGTCCCCTGCTCGCCATGGTCGATCCGGCAGCGTGGCACAGCCTTACCACAGCCATGACGTCCAGGGCTATCTCGGAAAGCTCTGCGTCGAGATCAGAAGCCAGGAATGGACCGCTCGTTCCGACTCCGGCATCGTTCACCAGCAGATCGATGGGAGACTCCGAGCTTCTCAGCCTTCCCTCCACGACCCCGCAACCTTCGGAGGTGGATAGATCGGCCACGAGAACGTCCGCTTCCACCCCGTAGATCTTGCGGAGACGAGCGGCAAGATCCTCCAGGCGCTCCCGGCGGCGAGCCACCAGGATGACGTGATCGCCACGCTTCGCCAGGAGATAGGCGAAAGCCTCACCTATCCCGCTCGACGCTCCGGTTACGAGGCTTCTCACGGGTAGATCCGATCTATCGTGTACCGATGTATACTGGCTCGTTCCGTTACGACCCGCCTCGCCGCTGTCCTGGTGATGCCCGCAGGCTCCGGCGCGAGCCTACGGATCCCTGCCAGCCACACCGTGGCGAGCAGGGATCCGGCTCGGTCTCGGAGAAGAATCAGAAGTCTTCCATCCCGCCGCCGCCGGGCATGGCGGGAGCCTTCTCTTCCGGCTTGTCCACGATGACCGCTTCCGTCGTGAGGAACAGAGCAGCGATCGACGCCGCATTCTGCAGGGCAGAACGGGTTACCTTGGCGGCATCTATGACACCAGCAGCGAAGAGGTCCTCGTACTCGCCTGTGGCGGCATTCAGCCCTTCCGAGAGCTTCTTCATCGAGCGCACGCGCTCTATGACCACACCACCCTCGAGGCCTGCATTAGTCGCTATCTGCTTCAGCGGCTCCTCCACGGCCCGGGCGACGATCCTCGCACCGGTCGCCTCGTCCGCCTCCAGCTTCTCGGCGAGATCCATGATGCGCTGCTGGCTGCGGAGCAGTGCAACGCCTCCGCCGGGAACCACTCCCTCCTCGATGGCAGCCTTCGTGGTGCTGACCGCATCCTCGATCCGGTGCTTCTTCTCCTTCAGCTCCACCTCGGTGGCAGCTCCCACCTTTATCACAGCCACCCCGCCGGACAGCTTGGCAAGCCTCTCCTGGAGCTTCTCCCGGTCGTAGTCGGAGTCCGTGTTCTCTATCTCGGTCTTTATCTGGTTTATACGACCCTTTATATCCTCGTCCTTGCCAGCTCCCTCGACCACAGTGGTCTCGTCCTTCGTGACCACGACCTTCCGGGCCCTGCCAAGGAGGTCCAGGGTTACGTTCTCCAGCTTCAGACCGACCTCCTCGGTGACGACCTGGCCACCAGTAAGGATCGC
>DAHXND010000177.1 GCA_027366675.1 Acidimicrobiales bacterium | reverse complement strand
GCGTCCAGCCAAGCCACGCTTGTCGCCGACATGCCGGGCGGGTTGGTGGAAAGGGCGGCACGCGGGCCCGTAACGCCGACATTCTGGCCCGTAAGCTCCTTCGCTCTATCTCACTCCCAGGGCGATGTGACCGCTGGCCCCCTGGTCACCTTCGAGCGACCGACAGCCCTCGTCCTGCACGATGGGCAGCCTTCGCGCCCCGGAGATGGCGTCCTGCCACCTGGCACCTTAGAGATCATCGTCTCCAGGAACGCCACGAAGGAGACAGCCTACGGGTTCCTGCCGGTGCTCGGCTTCCCCGCCAGGGGCCACGACCCGAATGGCCCCCCACTTCGCCTGGCATGCACCTGGCTTGCATCGCAGGATCCGAAGCACATCGGCGTGACGAGGCCATCGGCGGCGGCAGAGCAAGTCGCTTCGATCTGGAACGGCATCGACATCGAGGGAGCAGGGGAGCTCCCCCTGGTCACCATCCAGTCACTCGTGACCGATAACAGGGAAGTGAGTGTCCTGGCCGTCAAGCCGGCCAGCCGCGGCAAGGGGATAATCGCCCGCCTCGTCACCTATGGCCAGGTGCCGATAGCGCAAGTAAGCGTGACGGCGCCTGCCGGTGCCAAGCCACTGCGGCCACTGTCGGCATGGCGCTGTGACGCACGCGAACGAGACATCGAGGAGCTTCACGTTACCGATTCCGGGGTCACACTGAGCCTGGAAGCTGCGATCACCACGATACGGCTGGTCATGGCACCCGCAGCGAATGCCGGATGATCGACCAGCCAGCAGGGATGGCTGCTTGGTGAACTTGAAAGTTGGCGGCAGGAGCACCAGGATCTAACTGTGAACTTCCAGGAGAGCGACGAGCAGCTCATGCTACGGAATGCCGTAGCTACCATCGGACAGCGATATGGACATGCCTACTACGCCGAGAAGGCGAGGGAGGGCGAGAAGACGAACGAGCTGTGGGCCGAGCTCGGCAGGGCCGGGTACCTGGGTGTGAACGTTCCGGAAGCCTACGGGGGCGGCGGGATGGGGATCACCGAGCTCGCTATCGTGGCCGAAGAGGTAGCCGCAGTGGGAGCCCCACTCCTGCTCATGGTTGTCTCCCCTGCCATCTGCGCGACGCTGATAGCTCACTTCGGGAGCGAGTCCCAGAAGGAGCGCTGGCTGCCAGGTTTCGCCACCGGCGAGCTGAAGATGGCCTTCGCCATCACAGAGCCCGACGCCGGATCGAACTCGCACCACATCTCGACCACAGCGACCTTGGACGGTGACTCCTACCGTCTCGGGGGGACGAAGTACTACATATCCGGCGTGGACGAGGCTGCCGCCATCCTCGTGGTAGCGAGAACCGGCTCTGACCCCGACACTGGACAGGCCCGGCTATCTCTCCTCGTGGTGGACCGGGATTCCCCGGGCCTCACCTACCAGCACATACCCGTTGAGATCCGAGCCCCCGAGAAGCAGTTCACGGTGTTCTTCGACGGCGTGAGCGTGCCTGCCGGGAACAGGATCGGATCCGAGGGAGACGGCCTGCGCCAGGTCTTCTTCGGCCTGAACCCCGAGCGCATCCTCTCGGCAGCTCTGGCTTCGGGGATCGGCCGCTACGCGCTGGAACGGGCAAGCGCCTATGCGCGGGAGCGAAAAGTCTGGAGCACCCCGATAGGCAGCCACCAGGGGATATCCCATCCGCTCGCCACCGCTGCCATCGAGCTCGAATGCGCCCGCCTCATGGCCCAGAAGGCCGCATGGCGCTACGACAGCGGACTTGACGCCGGAGAGGCTGCGAACATGGCCAAGTACGCCGCTGGCGAAGCAGCGATCAAGGCTCTGGACCAGGCCATCCAGACCCACGGCGGCAACGGCATGGCTATCGAGTACGGCCTCGCAGACATGTGGGGAATGGCCAGGCTGCTCCGGATCGCTCCCGTCAGCCGGGAGATGATCTTGAACTTCGTCGCCCAGCACACCCTGGGTCTACCCAAGTCCTACTGACACCGGCAGCCCGCGGTTCCGGCAGCTCCCATCTCCGGCAGCCCGCGGTTCCGGCAGCTCCCAGCTCTGGCAGCCCGTGGCTACTGCTGCCCGTGACGCCCCTTCCCCTGGGCGAAGAGAGCAGCGCCCTCCTGGGTCTCCCCGGAACGGATCACATCCAGACCAATATAGGCCTCGTTCCGCAAGGCGTCCGCCAGGCACATCCCCCATTGCTCGTAGGCCGACCGGCGGTCTGCCCGCAGGCATCGTTGCGGGAATGCCTGGAGATCGCGGGCAAGCCCCAAAGCTTCATCGAGAGCCGTCCCTGGATCCACCAGGCGGTTCGCCAGACCCATCTGATACGCCTCGTCGCCCGAGACCCCCCGGCCCGTCACTATCAGATCGAGAGCCCTACTGTGGCCAATGAGCCTCGGGAGCCTAACCGTTCCACCGTCCACGAGCGGGACCCCGAAGCGACGGCAGTAGACGCCGAAGACCGCGTCCGACGCAGCCACCCTGAGGTCACACCAGAGGGCAAGCTCCAGCCCTCCGGCAACGGCATAGCCTTCCACGGCAGCTATCACAGGCTTCCCCAGCATGAGCCGGGTAGGCCCGAGGGGACCTCGACCTTCTGGATCGACGCGGTTGCCTCTCCCGGCCGCCACGGCCTTCAAGTCAGCCCCGGAGCAGAACGTCCCGCCGGCTCCCGTCAAGATCGCGACGTCGAGGCGCTCGTCCGCATCGAAGCTGGAGAATGCCTCGAAGAGGGCGTCAGCGGCGCCGGCGTCAATCGCGTTGCGCGCCCCCGGGCGATCTATGGTGACCACGAGAACGCCGCCATCTTCTTCCACCCGAACCGGTTGCGCACCCATAAGTTCCATCCTCACCCAGGAAGCACGCGCCGGCAAGATCGGATGACCACCTGGAGCCGAGCAGCTAGCATTGCCGTGGATAGCTATGCCACTCATGCGCCGATCTCGACCTGTGCCCGATGCGGAGAGCGCCCCGGAAGGAAGGCCTGACCCGATCACGACAGCGACCACCCATGCGGTCCTGGGCACGCCTCTGCACCCCCCATTTCCACCCGGGTACGAGCAACTCTATCTCGCAATGGGCTGTTTCTGGGGCGCCGAGCGGATCTTCTGGCAGCTGCCAGGCATCTATGTAACGGCCGTTGGGTATGCGGGCGGTATCACTTTGAACCCCACCTACGACGAGGTCTGCACCGCCAGGACGGGCCACGCGGAGACCGTGCTCGTGGTCTACGACGCGAGCGTGCTCACGCACGGAGCCCTGTTGCGTAGGTTCTGGGAGGGGCATGACCCCACCCAGGGGATGCGACAGGGTAACGACATCGGACCGCAGTACCGCTCCGCATGCTACTGGACGAGCGCTGCCCAGGAAGAGAGCCTGCTCGAGAGCAGAGAGGCATACCAGGCAATCCTGCTCGACAAGGGATTCCCACCGGTCACGACAGAGATTGCTGCAGCAGGACCTTTCTACTACGCAGAGGCTTACCATCAGCAGTACCTGGCGAAGAACCCCAGTGGCTACTGCGGGATAGGAGGAACCGGCATATCCTGTCCAGAGGTAAGTTCGTGAGTGCCACCCGCCCGGAGTTGAGTGGCGCTCCCCCGAGCGGTTCAGGGGCCAGCTCTCCGAGCCTCTCCATTCTCACGCTATGCACCGGGAACGTGGCCAGGTCGGTCGTGGCGAAGGCGGTCCTCGAAGCACGCTTCGCCGAGCGGCCAGACCTGCACGTGCAGATCAGTAGCGCAGGTACCCACACAGTGTCCGGCCAGCCGATGAGCCGCAGAACGCGCGACGCTCTCTTCCTGGCGGGGGTAGAGACCAACATAGCGGGGCGGCATCGCAGCCGTCAGTGCGAGGCTGTGGATCTGATCACGCCGGATCTGGTCATAGCGATGGAGCCCATACACGTCACTTTCGTGCGCGGCCTCGCTACAGGCGCAGCCACGCGCACGGCCACGTTGCCCTGGCTGGTAGCGAACCTACCACGCGACCGCCGCCCTCTGGCCGACCGGATAGGGTCGATGCACCTGGCCGAGGTGGACCCTGAGGACGAGGAAGAGGTGCCCGACCCCGCTGGAGGCGACGAAGCCACCTACCTCGCATGCACGAAGAACGTGCGCGACTTGATCAACGAGCTCGTGGACGCCATCTTCGCCGGGCCTTGACCTCGTAACCAGTGGCCGGCCGGTGAATGCATGCCTGGGCCGCTCTTCTTGCCACCTGGGCAGAGCGCCACCTGGAGATCCCTACATCGCATCCCGAGCGCGGCTAGATTCCTACCCATGGCAACCCCCGCTAAGCCAGTGGAGCAACTCGATCTCCAGCAGATCTGGCTATTCTCCACCTGCACGAAGAGCCAGCTCCGGCTCCTACACCGTCATCTGGAAGAGGTTCCGATCGCCGCTGGAAGGGTTCTCTGCGAGGAAGGTGAGGTCGGCAGGGAGTTCTTCGTCATAGCTCAGGGCCAGGCGATCGTCCGGAGGAAGGGACGTAAGGTGGCAACGCTCGGCCCTGGCAACTACTTCGGCGAGCTGGCGCTCCTGGATCGCCAGCCCCGCTCGGCGACCGTGGTTGCCGACAGCGACGTGCTGGTCCTGGTCCTCGACCAGCGAGCCTTCAACGGGCTACTGGAGACGATACCTGGATTCGCCCATCGTCTCCTCGTGGCCATGGCTGCTCGCCTGCGCGCCGCCGACGCCAAGGCCCTGTGACGGCATAGCGGCCGGCCGGCAGCGACTAGCCCCAGCCGGCGGCACTGGCCAGCCGGTGATAGCGGCTCTCCGGCGGCACTGGCCGGCCGGCGGCACTGGCCAGGTACTAGCCATTCTCGCCGGCCTCGGCGCCATCACCCCGCGACGGCCCTGGGGCACCCCGCGACGGCCCTGGGGCACCCTCGGATGGCTCCGAGGCACCTCGGGATGGCCCTGGGGCGCCTACGAGCATGGATGCCTCCACTATCTGGGCCACGTCCAGCACACGAACCTCTTCCTCGCGCTGGCGGGCTTTTACAGCGTCGTCGATCATGATCATGCAGTAAGGGCAGGCTGTGGACACCACGTCGGCACCGGTAGCGAGCGCCTCGTCCGTGCGCTCGAGGTTGACCCGCTTGCCCAGGTTCTCCTCCAGCCACATCCGGGCCCCGCCAGCCCCGCAGCAGAAGCCCTTCTCCCGGCACCGATGCATCTCGACGCTCTCCAGGCCCGGAACGGCGTCCAGCACAGACCGTGGCTGATCCATGACCCGGTTGTGCCGGGCCAGGTAGCACGGGTCGTGATAGGTGACCTTGCCAGAGAAGCTCTCACCGGGATGGATCATGCCCTTGGCTACGAGGTCCGCCAGTAGCTGGGTGTGGTGAATGACCTTGTAATTGCCCCCGAGAGCTGGGTACTCACGAGCGAGGCTGTTGAAGCAATGAGGGCAGGACGCAATGACCGTACGCTCCTTCGCTCCCACCTCATCGAGCACCGCTATGTTCTGCTGCGCCTGCATCTGGTAGAGGTACTCATTCCCGAGACGCCTGGCGGGATCACCGGTGCAGGACTCCTTCGGGCCCAACACAGCGAAGGAGGCCCCGGCACCATGAAGAAGCCGCGCAATGGACTGGGTAACCTTCCGTGCTCGCTCGTCGAGGGCTCCCGCGCAGCCGACCCAGAAAAGGTACTCGACATCCTCGGGGATGCTGGCTCCTACCACCGGAACGTCAAAGCCCAAGCCCCCGGTCCAGTCCAGGCGCTTCGATGAGCCGAGCCCCCAGGGGTCCCCTTGGTTCTCTATGTTCCGCAGCATGGTTCCTGCCTCGGTCGGGAACCGAGACTCCATCAGCACCTGGTAGCGTCGCATGTCCACGATCGCGTCCACGTGCTCTATGTCTACGGGGCACTGCTCCACGCAGGCACCACAGGTGGTGCAGGACCACAGCACGTCCTCGGCGATGATCCCAGGGACGAGCGTTGGCGCTTCCGTCCCTCCTGCTTCCGTCCCGCCCGCCCCTGTCCCCGCTGCCGCTGCCGTCCCCGAAGATGGCGTCCCCGAAGATGGCGTCCCCGAAGCTCCATCGCCAGCCCGGCCAGCCTTCTTCGCCTGGAGCAGGCGGGGCGCCGAGTCGAGCAGATGATCCCTCAGGTCCATTATCACGAGCTTCGGAGACAGTGGCTTGCCGGTGTTCCACGCCGGGCACTGCTCCTGGCACCTACCGCACTCGGTGCAGGTTACGAGGTCCAGTAGCTGCTTCCACGAGAAGTCCTCTATATGCCCCGCTCCTATGACCGTGTCCTCGCTCATCGTCTCGGGATCCAGATCAGGAGTAGTTCCGAGGGCCCCGAGCGCACGCGGTCGCCTCGAGAACGCGACGTTTATAGGGGCTGTGACTATATGGAGGTGCTTCGAGTGAACGAGGAACACCATAAATCCCATGATCACCGTGATGTTCGCGAGAAGGAAGGCCGTCTCGAGGTCCATGTTCACCGGATGGCTGAAACCTGCCCACAGCCTCCCGATTCCGTGCGAGGCGAAAGCCCACCAGCCGTAAGGGAAATCACCCGTATCCGTCTGGACCGAGCGGTAGCCAAGCAGGGTTATAATGACCAGCGCTATCAGCAAGAGCGTCACCCACGCCGCCTTCGTGTGGGAGCCGTAGAAGCGGGACTTCCTCTCCTCCCTGGCGGGGCTGTGCCGCAGGCGGATCACCGTGAACACGCAGAGAGCTACCAGGATCGCCACTGCGAAGGAGTCCTCCAGGAACCCGAGAACCGCTGTATGGCCGATCCCGGGGATGGCAAAGCGCTTGTCGAAAAGGTCTCCGTAAGCCTCGATGATGGTGAACAGCAGGATTATGAATCCCCAGAAGGTGAAGGCATGCGCGAGACCTGGCACGCGCTTCTTCAGAAGCTTTCTCTGGCCTATGACCTCGGTCAGCTCACCTTCGGCCCTCTCCGCCAGATGCTTGGTGCGACCACTAGCAGGTCGCCCGGAGAGAACGAGGCGTGCCAGATACCACAGGCGTCTCCCCACGATCGCAAATGCCACTACCGTGATTGCTCCGCCTATTGCGATTCGTATCAGCAAGATCCGTCTCCTTCGGTCATAGCTCTTACTCGGTCATCGAGCGATAGGAGTTCCGGCCGGACCCAGAGCCGGACCCAGATCCGGACCCAGCCTGGAGCATCCCCGCGCCGGTGTCATTGGCGACTCGGCGTCGGGCCCTGCTGGTGCTGGTATTTCGACCCCAGGCCGGGAGAGCCGTACGGGAGGTCCGCAGGGGTGGTCATCTGCAAGAAGCTGATCTGCCCTATCTTCATCCCCGGGTAAACCGTGATGGGCAGGTTCGCGACATTCGACAGCTCCAGTGTCAGGTTCCCGTCCCAGCCCGCGTCCACGAACCCGGCCGTGGAATGGATCAGAAGGCCCAGGCGTCCCAGGCTGGACTTTCCCTCCAGCCGGGCTACCAGATCGTCGGGCAGGGAGACCCGCTCCAGGGTCGCGCCCAGCACGAACTCCCCCGGGTGCAGGATCAATGCCTCCCCTTCGGCCACCTGCACCAGCTCGGTGAGATCCTCCTGGTCCTCGTGCACATCGATCACCCTCATCGTGTGATTACGGAAAAGCCTGAAGTACGGCCCGACGTGCAGGTCGACAGAGGACGGCTGTATGCAGCCATCCTGGAGAGGATCGATCACGACCCGCCCGCTGGCAAGCTCTGCCTTGATCGTATGGTCTGAGAGCACCATGGTCACGACGACGATACCTCGCCCAGCAGCTCCCAGCATCTCGACTCGTCCACGTCCAGCGCGGAGACGATCCTTTCGGTTCCGGCCCGACCCCAGAGAAACGGGCCCCAGGTAGCAAGCTTCTCCCGGCTGACCACCTCAGCGCCTCCCCCAGGGTCCGTGCACCCGGCAGCTCCACGTGGGACCGTCACCTCCGCTGACGAGATGCTCCCGTCCTCGTGCCGCACGGTTACCCTCGCAGGAAAAGACATGCGAAATGTCTCTATCGCCTTCGGATCGTAGAATTCCGTGCTGCGATCCCGCAGAAGCGGGCGCGCCAGCACCTGGCCTGCCAGGCGCCTGCTCGCTCGCAGATCATCCAGCCCCCTCGGAAGGATCTCACCGAGTCCCATAGCAGTGCCGGAACGCCTCAGGGCACTGCCCACCCGTGCAAGACCCATAAGTCCTGCCTCCTTCCTCACGAGATCCATGGGGGCCAGGGCGCCGAAAGCGGCCAGAGCGGTAGCGGTCGCGCCGGGATCGTGAACAAGCTGTATCCGCTGCACGATCCTGTGAAGCAGATCGCTGTGCGACTCCATCCAACTAGGACTTATCTCCTCAGGGGTAAGTCGCCCCGCTACCGTTGCCAGTGCGATGCTCCAGGGAAGCGAGAAACTTACCGTAACTGGCGTTGGCGTCGATCCGGCGCCAGGCAGGTAGGGCCGGGAAAGCGCATCCATGCCGGTCGTGGTCGCCCCTGCGGCAACCTCAATGCTCGCTATCTTCTCCGGGCCATCCAAAGGCAGGCTGAGAAGGGCGTCCAGGGCGGTATCCAGGTATGCACAGCCTGGATAGGCTTTGACGCACAAGGTAGCAGTAGCCCATCCTCTCCCGAGATTTGCCAGCAGCATCCCAGGGAGAGGCGCGGCTGCGAATGCCGGAAGGAACCCGTGCGGACCATCGTCCAGAGCACCGAGCGGACCCGTCAGCCCGACCTTGGCGAGGCGGGCGGCGCGCAATCCCATGAGGATGGGCTCGGAGGCGATCAGGAGCTTGCTGTCGGGCTCCATGAAGCCGGCCACCGTCGCCCGGGGTGGCTGTGCCAGTGCTATAGCCAGGCCGTGCGCCAGCTCGGCTTCACTGCAACCGAGAAGGAGGCCCGCCGCCACGGCTGCGCCGGCCGCGTGGACGAACGACCAGAGCTGGCCGTTCTGCGGACCCAGTAGGCAGGCGCCTCCTATCCGCGCCGCCACCTCGTTCGCCGCGATCTGAGCGACGAGCTGGTCCGATCCGCTCGCACCAGTGACGGAAGCGAGCAGAAGGGGCACGAGGACCGCTGAATGCCCTGTGTGGGCGAAACAGCAGTAGTCGTCGAAATCAAGGGCAGCCGACCAGGCTGCGAGCAGGTACAGGGCGTCCTCGACCGACACGCCCTCACCCCCGTCAGGGAGCGGTACGGGACCAGATGAGGCGTTGGCCCGCACTGCCCGCAGGACGCGCTGGGAGGCGGGATCATGCGCCGAAGCGGCGATCGCCCCGAGAACCGAGCGCCGTTGGGCGCGCGCGAGGGACACTACTTCCTCCGGGCAGTCGGCCAGCCGCAGGCCATGAGCCCAGGCAGCCAGACCCGCCACGCGCCCTCCCGCCGTGTGGCCTGCCCCCGTGTGCCCTGCCGCCATGCGCCCTCCCGCCATCTTCGCCACGCTAGCTGAAGGGCCGGCCAGATCTCTAACTTGGGAGCCTGTCCCGGACCAGGCCGGGCGCCTGCTCGGGCTGCCCCCCCCCGCTGGTCACGCGATACCATAGGACCGCTTAGGGGTACATAGCTCGCCGGATGCGGCGGTGGATGCATCCCGAGCCAAGCGGGCGTAGTTTACCCGAGCCAAGCGGGCGTAGTTTAATGGTAGAACATCAGCTTCCCAAGCTGAGAACGCGAGTTCGATTCTCGTCGCCCGCTCCACTAAAAAGGCCTAGTCAGAGGGGATATTGTCCCGCTGCTCGGGGCATGCTGTCTTCCAAGGTTCTCCGGCAGACCACATTTAGACCACATCCGGACGCGGAGCTCTGCCGGGCTGGGTATCCGCTTCCGGCAAGGATTCAGATTCCGTTCGCCAGCTCGGATTCCTCGTGATGCACGGGCATCACGCTAGCGCTCGGCCGCAGCTTTGCTCTGGCGAGTACGGCGGCCGGGTGATCACCACGCCTCGGCGCAGCACCCCGTACGTAAAGGTGGGCAGTCACACGGTCAACATCTGCGCGAGCACTCGCCGCACCTCGGCGAGCTCGTCGACGGTGAGCACAAGCTCCCGTGCCTGCCGGCGGAACCGCTGGGCCGAGACGGTACGTACCTGCTCGGTTATAACCCACCCGCCCGCGTTCGCTACATGCACGCGATGAGTCCAGCCGGCTCGCTCAACGCTGGTGAGCGGCAAGACGGTGACGAGCTGCCCCAGCGTGACCGCCAGATGAAATGCGGATGAGACGACGAGAGCCGGACGGTCCTTGCCTTGTTCACGTCCGCGTACGGGCTCGAAATCGACGAACCACACCTCGCCGGACTGGATTCGCTGCCCCGGGGGCAGGTTCACTTAGCCGGCCTAGACCATTCGTCGCTGATCGGGGCGTCTGCGTTCGCCAGCTCGTCGGCCCCTGCGAGGTAGTCAGCCCACCCCTGCGGGTCGCTCGTCCGGTAGCGGTGAACAGCGGCTACGGCCGCGGTCTGCCAGTGCTCGTCGACAAGCCGACGTACGGTCTCGTCCGCGGATGCACCGCCGAACTCCTCCCTCCCGATCCGTAGAACCCGTTTGCGGGTTTCGTCGCTCACTCGCAGCATGAAGCCATCATAGCATCAGGTAAACGGACCTGTCAACGCCATTGTAAACTTCGCGCACCACCCGCTGCCAACGACGAGTGTCCGCCACGACCGACCCCCACAGCGGGGAGCAGGAGATAGCGGCTCGTGTACCTGTGGTGCGTTGGTGACGTGTCGGGCCTGAAGCTTCAGGCTCCAGGAGACGTCGCACATGAGATCGTGCGTGTCGCGCCCCACCACGGACATCCCCTGAGGACGCGGCTTGCGTGTGCTGCCTCGCCAGGACCTCATCCCGGA
>DAHXND010000168.1 GCA_027366675.1 Acidimicrobiales bacterium | reverse complement strand
CCAAGCCTCTCTATGATGGTGGCGTTGGCCATGCCGCCGCCCTCGCACATGGTCTGAAGGCCATATCGGCCGCCAGTGCGTTCCAGCTCGCAGAGTAGGGTAGCCATGAGCTTCGTTCCCGAGCATCCGAGGGGATGTCCGATGGCTATTGCACCGCCGTTCGGGTTGACCCTGTCCATGTCCGGATGGATCTCCTTCTCCCACGCGAGCACCACCGAGGCAAAGGCTTCGTTTATCTCGACGCGGTCGATGTCGTCGATCGTCATCTTCGCGCGCTCGAGGATCATCTTCGTGGCCGGGATCGGCCCGGTGAGCATGGTAACCGGATCCACGCCGGCTACAGCGAAGGCATGAAAGCGGGCGCGGGGCGTGAGGCCGAGGGCGTTTGCCTTCTCCTCGCTCATGACGAGAACCGCTGAGGCCCCATCGCATATCTGGGAGGAGTTGCCAGCGGTCACTTTCCCGTCCGGCTTGAAGCTGGGCTTCAGGGTGGCAAGCACTTCTTCCGTGGTTCCGGGGCGGATGCCCTCATCCACGGTCAGCACCTCGCGGGTCTCGTGGCCCTCGGCGTCCTTCACCTTTACGGGTATGATCTCGCGCTCGAAACGGCCTTCAGCAGTAGCTTGCTCGGCCAGTTGCTGGCTCCTGGCGCCGAAGCGGTCCATATCTTCCCGGCTGAGCTTCCATTCGTCTGCGATCATCTCGGCGGAGATCCCCTGGGGGACCAGTCCCCCGCGCTCCGCGTAGCGGTTCATCATCTTCGGACCGAACGGGAATCCCAGATCCCTGACTATCGACGCGCCCATCGGTGTTCTGGTCATGCACTCGACGCCTGCAGCGATCACCATGTCGTAGGCGCCGGCCATGACTCCCTGCGCGGCGAAGTGCATCGCCTGCTGGGAGGAGCCGCACTGGCGGTCCAAGGTGGTGCCTGGCACCGACTCCGGCCATCCAGCAGCCAGGACAGCGTTTCGCCCCACGTTCAGAGCCTGCTCACCGACCTGCATGACGCAGCCCATGATCACATCGTCCACCTGGGCGGGATCGATGGCGTTCCTCTCGACGAGGGCGTTCAGAACCTCGGCGGCAAGGTCAACTGAATGCCAGTTGCTCAACTTGCCATTGCGCTTGCCTCCCGGCGTGCGGACGGCATCTACGATCACGGCGCTTGTCATGATGTACGTTCCCTTCTCCTAGGTGGACCCTGGCACGACTCGCCGGGACCTTGGCTTTACCCGTCGACCCCCCTGCCCCAAGAGGCAGGGAAGATCTGGAACCCATGGCATCTAGTGGGTGTCACGGGCCCCGCTCCAGCGAGGAAGCCCTGCTGGACGCCCTCGCGGAAGCTCAAACTGACTGATCAGTCAAGATTCTGCCTGCCCCGGGGCTGGCCGTCAACTCGGGCACTATAGAGCTGGCTGTGCAGTGAGAAGCCTGGTCGAAGTCTGTGCCACGTCTCGGTGGATGGGCTGGCCCGGGCTGATGCCGTGCCGCGTCTCGGTGGATGGGCTGGCCCGGGCTGATGCTGTGCCACGTCTCGGTGGATGGGCTGGCCCGGCCTGATGCCGTGCGGCGATTGCTGTGCGGCGATGCCCTGGGAGCGTTGGCTGAGTAGCGCTTGCCCGGACGGCTGCTGATGGATGAGCATGGGTTCATGCTCCGTCATAGTGCTCCACGAGCAGAGCTGTGAAGGACATGGACCGCTGGCTCGGCCACGGAGGAATGCCGGTCATGGCGGCCCTGGGGGCTACTTTCGATAGTTACGGGGTAAGCGGCGATAGTGAGGGCTGGGTGGAGGTCTCCTGGCAGCCAGCTCCGCTCGCGTGCAATCCCCATGGCATAGTGCAGGCCGGTGTGCATGCGGTCCTGCTCGATGCCGCCATGAACTTCGCCATCAACGCAGCGCTACCGGGTAAGGACCGCACGCGCGCCACCCTGGAGCTGAAGGTGGAGACCATGAGACCTGTGAGACAAGGTCAGCCGCTGAACGTCCGAGGGGTGGTCACTCGGATGGCGCGCCAGGTGGCTTTCGCCGAAGGTACGGTACGTGACGCGGCCGGGGCGCTCATGAGCCGCTCCACCGGTACGTTCCTGCTGCATCGCGACGATGCTTGAAAACGGCTGAGCGCCCGAGCTGGGTTCGAGCTTCTCAAGCTGCGCGCAAGTCAGGGGCGACCTGCTGCGCCCAGTTCTGGAGGCTGATCTCGTCCATTGGCGGTCGGGCCATCAGAAGGAAGTCGTGGATTCCGAGATCTCGGTAGTGTACGAGTCGTTCGGCGAGCTGCTCGGAGCTCAGCACCATGACAGCCTGGCTTAGTTGCTCGGGGGCGATGTGGAGCTGAGCAGCTCGTGCGGCGAGAGCTTCTGCGGCTTCCTTATCAGTCTCGCCTATCACTGCCGGGACGATGAGGGCTTTACGGATATCATCAGGGTCCCTTCCTAGAGCACGACAGTTGTTCGCAAGGACATCCAGCTTGTGGCGGAAGGTTTCCAGGTCGCACCACAGGACGTTCCATCCATCTGCCCAGCGTGCCACGATAGGAATCGTGCGCCGCTCCCCAGTGCCTCCTATCCACAACGGGATGGAGGGCACCTGCAGCGGCTTTGGCTCGCAGTGGGCATCCTTTAGACGCCAGAACCTGCCATCGAAGGTCGTGATGGTCTCGCTCCAGAGGGACCTCACGATCTGGACAGCTTCGTCGAGCATAGCGGCCCGCGTGGCAATCGGCGGGAACTCCATCCCGTATTGCTGGTGCTCCGTCTCGTACCATGCCGCACCCATGCCAAGCTCTAGACGGCCGTTCGAGACGTGGTCAATAGTGACTGCCATATTTGCGAGGACGGCTGGGTGCCTGTATGTCACGCCGGTCACGATCACGCCGCAGCGAAGTCGCGAGGTGACTGCAGCCATAGCCGAGAGGAGGGTGAGCCCTTCGAAGCAGGAGCCACCGGGATCACTCTGGATAGGCATGAAGTGGTCGAAGACCGAGGCCCAGTCGAGGCCCAGCGCCTCCGCCCGCTCCCATAGCCGGCGGTACTCGGAGAAGGACGTGTTCTGAGGCCCTGAATGAATCCCGAAACGCAAGCTGTCACCAAATATCGCCATGGGGTACTTACCTTCCTGTGCTTCCTGTGCGGCTGCCTCCCGCCGCTCCGTTCACCGTGCGCGCTCGGCACCGGCTCAAGCTGTTTCGCTCCGCTGATAGCCTATAGGGGCCGAGGCCTGTTGCGGGAGGCGTGTCAGACGGCTTACGGCATAGGATGGTAAGTGGCGACCCCGGTGCGGCGGAGCGAGTACGGCCCCGTAGATGGGTCGCATGGAGGGCCTGGGCGCTTCCCAGGGGACGTAGCTCAGCTGGTAGAGCACCTGCTTTGCAAGCAGGGGGTCGGCGGTTCGAGTCCGCTCGTCTCCACCAGAAAGGCCAGGTCAGAGGCCATATCTGGTGCCTACAAGTGAAATGTAGAAGGCATCCGGTGTGTCAACGGTGTGTCAAACTGGCCAGATTCGCAAAGTCGTCTGCCCTGTTGCGATACGTCCGTGAAGTAGCGGCCAGTAGGGGTTCGCTGGTGGCGAGGGCCGTTCTGAGCCGCTCCCCAACGTTCGCGACGAGCTGTGGTCAGACGGCTGCGGTCGGTCAGTGGGCTCAGGTAGCATCCTCGGGTGCTCGTGGCGGTGCAGCAAGGCGAGGTGCAGGGCCTCACGCTCATCGGCCTGTTCGTTGCCGGGGCGATCGGCATCCCGATCT
>DAHXND010000156.1 GCA_027366675.1 Acidimicrobiales bacterium | reverse complement strand
AGCGCATCTGGCCTCGCCCCATCACTCCCGATGCCCTTGCCCCCATCGACGATGGGCTACTTCGACGACAAGGGTGCTTATCATCCCCGGCAAGTCGTGGAAGATGACCTGGGCGAGGAGTCCTTCGAGGATGCCGTCGAGAAGAGCTTCGTGAGCTTCGATGATGGCGACATCGTGGAAGGCGTAGTGGTCAAGGTTGACCGTGACGAGGTTCTCCTGGATATCGGATATAAGTCGGAAGGCGTGATCCCGCTGCGGGAGCTGTCGATACGGCACGATGTAAGCCCCAGTGAGATTGTATCGATTGGCGATAGATTCGATGCAGTTGTTCTCCAGAAAGAGGACAAGGATGGCCGTCTTATCCTCTCGAAGAAGCGGGCTCTCTACGAGAGGGCCTGGAAGGTGGTCGAGCACATAAAGGAGAGCAATGGCGTAGTCAAGGGTCAGGTGATCGAGGTGGTGAAGGGTGGCCTCATCGTGGACATAGGGCTCCGTGGGTTCCTGCCGGCCTCCCTGGTGGAGCAGCGCAGGGTCCGTGATCTGCAGCCTTACCTGGGTCAGGTGATCGAGGCCAAGGTCATCGAGCTCGACAAGCACCGGAACAACGTCGTCCTTTCCCGGCGCTCCTGGCTCGAGGAGGCTCAGAGGGAACAGCGGGGCGAGTTCCTCGTGAACCTGAAACCAGGTGAGCGTCGTCATGGTGTCATATCATCCGTAGTTAATTTCGGGGCATTCGTCGACTTGGGTGGCATGGATGGCCTGATCCATGTTTCGGAGCTGTCGTGGAAGCATGTCGATCACCCGTCGTCGGTCGTGTCGGTCGGAGACGAGGTCGAAGTCGAGGTTCTGGATGTGGATAGGGACAAGGAGAGAATAAGCCTGTCCCTGAAGAACACCCAGCCAGATCCCTGGCAGGAGTTCGCTGAGAATCACAGGGTGGGGGAGCTCGTCTATGGCCGGGTGACGAAGCTCGTACCGTTCGGAGCCTTTATCCAGGTGGGAGATGGTATCGAGGGGCTGTCTCATATATCGGAGCTCGCTGTCCACAGGGTCGACCAGCCGGAGCAGGTCCTGTCTGTCGGAGAGGAGCTGTGGGTGAAGATGATCGATATCGATCTCCAGAGGCGTCGCATCAGCCTCTCGGTCAAGCAGGCGCTCGAAGGTGGCGAGGTCGCCGAGGAGTACCAGGAGGCGTTCGGAGCTCACGCCTACGACGAGCAGGGAAACTACCTGGGAGCGTACTCAGACGAGTCGGCTGCCACCGCGAGCGAGCCTGGCGGGGTCGATGCCTATGAAGCAGCGGGCTTCACCCCTGAGACGGAAGCTCAGGCAGCCTGGGTCGAGGGTGAGCCTGGTCAGCCTGGCGGCGATCGACCAGGCTCCTGATAGCGTCCTGGACCTGCAATGGGGTAGTGGCCCGCTCCTGCCCCGCTAGCGCCCGGCCTCAGGCCCTTTGCCTGCAATGGGGTAGTGGCAGGCCACGTAGTGGCCCGGTGCAACCTCTCGCAGCTCAGGCACTTCGCTGCTGCACCGAGGTTGGGCCTGGGGGCAGCGTGTGCGGAAGCGGCAGCCGCTTGGCGGGTGGAACGGGGAAGGCGGCTCCCCGCTGAGCGCGGTCGCATCCGGCGACCCCCCCGTCGTTCCACGCCGGGTGGGATCGGCAACGGGGGCCGAGGCCAGGAGCCCGGCGGTGTAGGGATGAGCAGGCGAGCGGTAGAGAACCTCGGACGGTGCCATCTCGCACAAGCGACCGAGATACATGACGGCGATGCGATCACTCACATGCTTGACGACGGCGAGGTCGTGCGCGATGAACAAGACGGTCAGTCCGTAGGTGGCTTTCGCGTCCTCGATAAGGTTCAATATCTGGGCTTGCACGGAGACGTCGAGAGCAGACACCGGCTCGTCGCAGATGAGTAGCCGTGGCCGTAGGACCAGCGCCCGAGCCAGGCTGACACGCTGGCATTGGCCTCCCGAGAGCTCCGACGGCCGGAGGTCTGCCACTTCTGCCGGATCCAAGCCCACCGAGTGGAGGGTGTCTGATACCGTGCTCCAGCGCTCTGCCGGCGTTCCTCTCTTCCAGATGATGAGCGGCTCGGCCACGATGTCCCTGACCTTGCGCCGCGGGTTGAGTGATGAGATGGGATCCTGGAAGACGAGCTGTAGCCTGGTGCGTGTGGCACGAAGCACCTCAGGCCTCAACGCGGCGAGGTCGGCGCCCTCGAACCAGATATGGCCAGATGTGGGACGGGCCAGACCGATGATCGCCCGTCCGGTTGTCGACTTGCCGCAACCGGACTCACCGACGAGGCCGAGAGTTTCGCCCGCCGCCATCTGGAAGCTGACATCGCTGACGGCATGAGCGACGCGCGCGAAGCTGGATCTGAACTCCACGGTGAGGTGGTCGACCTCGAGCAGCGGCCCTGCAGACGTCGACATGCTGGCGCCTGAGCTACCCGCGTGGACGTAAGTTCGGGCTAAGCCTTCGTGCGATCCAGGCTTCGCTCCGGGCTCGGGAGAGATCGCAGGCGCGTCTGGCGGGTTCGTGCTCATGCAGGGGTAGCCTCGCGGTCCAGGCCGGTCCGTGGGAGAGCGGGCTCGTCCCGCGGGTACCAGCAGGCATACCAGTGCCCGGGCTCTGCCTCCACGAGAGGTGGCTCCTCGATACGGCAGCGAGGCTCTGCGTAGGGACAGCGAGGAGCGAACCGGCATCCAGGTGGAGGCGTGCCCAGCAGGCTCGGAGGATGCCCCTCTACCGTAGCGAGACGGGAATGGCTCGCCAGGTCCAGGCTCGGGATCGATCGGAAGAGTGCCTGGGTGTACGGCATATGGACCCTTGCGAACAGCTCGCTGGTCGCGGCTCGTTCAACGACTTTACCTGCGTACATGACTATGACCTGATCGGCGTAGTTCGCGACAACCGCCAGGTCATGTGTTACGAGCACGAGCCCCATAAAGCGTTCTGAGGACATCTTGGCGAGCAGGTCGAGTATCTGCGCCTGGATCGTTACGTCCAAGCCGGTCGTGGGCTCATCTGCCAGCAAGAGATGGGGACCGCAGGCCAGGGCGATGGCTATCATGACGCGCTGGCGCATGCCGCCGGAAAGCTGGTACGGGTAATCTCGCATACGCCGTTCCGGCTCCGGAATGCCTACCGACGCAAGGGTAGCGATCGCCTGCTCTCTGGCGCTCTTGTGATCCATGTGCAGGTGTAGGCGAAGATGCTCCGTTAGCTGCCTGCCTATGCGGACAACTGGGTTAAGCGCGGTCATCGGGTCCT
>DAHXND010000151.1 GCA_027366675.1 Acidimicrobiales bacterium | reverse complement strand
GGGATACCCGTCTCCGAGGTGCGCCGCTACGAGGTGGAGCTGTGCGAGTACCTGCGTGCGAACGCAGCCGATCTGCTGGATCACATCCGAACGACCGGTGCGCTCCCCGACGAGGCGGAAGTTCGCAAGGCTCTGGACGGGTTCGCAGAGACATTCGATCCGAGCGTAACCTCCCAACGCGAAAAGGGAGCATGATCTGTGGCTGGTGGCCAGGAGAGGGTACTGCGCAGGCGCATCCAGAGCGTGCAGGCCACACGGAAGATCACCCATGCGATGGAGCTGATCGCCGCTACCCAGATACACAGGGCCCAGGCTCGCCTGGGAGCTTCCCGCCCTTACATAAGAGGCATGGCGGCGATGCTGGCAGATGCGGCGCGCGACGCCGGTGGGGCAGCAGGCCGTCTCATCAGGCCACCGGAGTCGCCGCGAAACATCGTGATCCTATCGATCGTTGGTGACAGGGGGCTTTGCGGTGCCTACAACAGTTCTGTGCTGCGGGCGACGGACCGTCTGATCGAGGCATCGCAGGCGGCTGGTCAGGGAGTTCGCCTCGTCACTGTGGGCAAGAAGGCAGTAGGCTACTTCGGCTACAGGGGTCAGCCGGTGTACCGTTCCTTCACCGGCATGAGCGATCGACCTTCCCACGCTGATGCCAGGCTTGTCGCTCCATACGTGATAGATCCATTCTTGGAGGGAGAGGCGGACTTGGTCCAGGTGGTTTCGACTCGTTTCGTATCATCAGGCATCCAGCAAGTCGAGATCCACGACGTGCTGCCCGTGCCGATTCCATCGCTAAACGATGAGGACGCTGGAAAGCGGGAGGCATCGGGATACGTGGAGTTCGAGCCGATCTCCCAGGTGCTTCTGGATGTTCTAGCTCCCCGCTATGCGGAGGCGCTCGTTTTTGGCGCCTTGCTCGAAGCGTCCGCCTCCGAGCACACGGCGCGCCAGCGAGCCATGGCCGCAGCCACGGAGAACGCTGATGATCTGACCAAGACGCTGTCGCGGATCATGAACCGAGCTCGCCAAGATGCCATTACTACAGAGATAATGGAGATAGTGGGCGGTGCGGAGGCCCTGCAGAAGTCCCGAGATGCTGGGCCGGACGAGCTGGATATCGGGACAGTCGAGATGCGAGGAGCAGATGCCAGATGACGGTCACCGTCGAGCAGGGATCCCGCGAGGGACGAAAGGCGCTCGAAGACGGGCGAGTGGTAGCCATAGCAGGTCCGGTCGTGGACGTGGAGTTCCCGCCTCACGCCCTGCCCGAGATACAGATGGCACTCGAGATCGTGTTCCCCTTCGATGATGCCGAGCAGCGTATAATCGCGGAAGTCGCTCAGCAGATAGGCGAAGGGAGGGTACGTGCTATCTGCATGCGTCCTACAGATGGCATGCGGCGCGGAGCGAAGGTTCACAATACAGGGAGGGGCATAACTGTCCCTGTTGGTGACGCTGTGCTCGGGCATGTGTTCAACGTGCTGGGCCAGCCGCTGGACACCGCTGACATCGGAACGCCCGATGACTACTGGGAGATCCATCGCGACCCGCCGCCCTTCGACGAGCTGGAGTCGAACACGCAGATGTTCGAGACGGGCATAAAGGTCATAGATCTCCTGGAGCCATACGTGGAGGGTGGCAAGATCGGTCTATTCGGAGGGGCCGGTGTTGGCAAGACGGTGCTCATCATGGAGATGATCAACCGGGTAGCCAAGCAGCACGGTGGGGTGTCCGTGTTCGCTGGCGTAGGTGAGCGAACCAGGGAAGGGACGGATCTATGGCTCGAGATGCAGGAGTCGGGTGTCATCGAGAAAGCAGCGCTTGTGTACGGGCAGATGGACGAGCCCCCTGGGGTCCGGATGCGCGTGGGCCTCTCCGCCCTTACCATGGCCGAGTACTTCAGGGATGTGAAGCACCAGGACGTGCTGCTCTTCGTCGACAACATCTTCAGGTTCGTCCAGGCGGGCTCCGAGGTGTCGACTCTGCTCGGCAGGATGCCCTCGGCGGTCGGCTACCAGCCCACTCTGGCTGACGAGATGGGGGAGCTCCAGGAGAGGATCACCTCTACGCGTGGACGTTCCATCACCTCCCTGCAGGCCGTGTACGTGCCGGCAGACGACTACACGGACCCGGCGCCCTTTACGACATTCGCTCATCTGGATGCGACCACAGAGCTGTCGCGCCAGATAGCATCCCTCGGCATCTACCCAGCCGTTGACCCGCTTGCCTCTACCAGTAACATTCTTTCCCCGGAGGTGGTCGGCGAGCGCCACTACCAGGTCGCGCGCCGGGTCCAAGCCGTGCTCCAGCGTTACAAGG
>DAHXND010000227.1 GCA_027366675.1 Acidimicrobiales bacterium | reverse complement strand
CACGCCCACCTGCTGATCACCTACCCGCCGAAGGTCGCTCTCTCGACGCTCGTGATGTCGCTGAAGACGATCTCCTCCATGCGGGTGCGCCAGCAGCACTGGCCGGAGGTCACCCGCGCCCTGTGGGGAGAGCACTTCTGGTCCCCCTCGTACTGCGTCGTCTCGGCAGGAGGGGCACCGCTCGAGATCATCAAGTCCTACATCGAGCACCAGCAGTCTCCCAACCGTGCCGGTCGGCCTCCGAAGGGCAAGCGGCCTTGACCCCTCCCTTACGGAAGGGAATTGCGGCCGCGCCTGGTTCAAGTGGGGATCGGTGAGTCGTAGCGCTCCTCGGCGAAAGCGGGCACCCCGTCCTCGCGTTGCCTCCATCCGGGTACGGGCGAGGCCTGGGGCGGTGTCCCAGTGCCGGGAAGGCTCTCGTGCAGGAGCAGGCAGTGGCCGGTTAGGGGCCCCAGTGATCGCAGATACCCGAGGTCGAGTGTCACCAGATCCACTGTGGTAGCGCTACGGCTGCTGACTGGGGTGAGATCGCTTGCCATGGCAGCTACGGCCGGGGCAAGGGAGTCCCCTTGGAACGGTAACCAGATCAGGGTCTCTGCAGGTGACGGCTGGATTATCACAGCATTGAGCGGCGCCCGAGGGCACCCCGTCCTGTCCGTGGGAAGGAGTGAACTGCTCTCCAGTGATGCGCTCAGCGCTGGCATGAGCTGCGTGCGGGTACGACCGCGCGATGGTCCTGAGATTCGCACGGCCATCCCAGCGCTTCCCCGGAATCGCCCATCAGGAGCACTATCGGGCGGCGCGAAGCGCTGCCTGTTCTGCGTGTGAGGGTCGTCCACAGATAAGGAGCGGACACATCTATGCAGGTCGCGCAGCATGCGAATCGGATCGATCATCATGTTCACGTGGCTGCCCGGCCGAGCGCTCCATGAAACCGGCATCTCGGTGGCAACGAAACCGAGGGCGCTTGCCAGCATCAGGGCCTCCACCTCGAAGGAAAAGCCGTCCAGCGTAGCCAGGGAGAAGACGATCTTGGCGGCCTGAGCCGTGTACATCTTGAACCCGCACTGAGTGTCCCGGTAGGGAAGCCCGGTAAGGGCTCTCACCAGGTGGTTGAAAGCGCGCCCTGCGATGGTCCTGTGCAACGGGTTCGATACGATAGTAGCGCCTCTTACTGATCGGGAGCCGATGACGATGTCCGACGCTTCCAGGACACCCAGCGCTTCTGGAAGGGTCTCCGGGCTAACGGATAGGTCGGCATCCAGGAAGGCAATGGCGTGACCCTGCGCCGCGGCGACCCCGGCTCGTATCGCTGCCCCTTTTCCTCGATGGTTCGGCAGCTCTATGACGACCGATCGCTCGCGACCGTGGAGAAGACGCCGAGCGAGGTCAGCGGTCCCATCCCTGGATCCGTCGTCCACGAGAACGATCTCGGCGCCCAGGTCATCGGCGATGGGCAATAGGCGCGCCAGGGAGGGTATCAGTCGCCCGGCTTCATCGAATGCCGGAACGACGATCGTGAGCTGCGGGCATGCGCAGCTAGCTGCGACAGGATCACTGGGCGAGGCAGGCTCGATCGTGGGCTGCTGGTATGCGCGCGTAGCTGCGACAGGATCACTGGGCGAGGCAGGCTCGATCGGCGGCGAGGAGCCTGGTTC
>DAHXND010000223.1 GCA_027366675.1 Acidimicrobiales bacterium | reverse complement strand
GACGCGAGCGGGTGGGTGGTGGGTGAGCATGCGCTGGCTGTGCTCTCCTCCTACGGGCTTCCAGTGCTCAGGAGCAGGGCCGTGGCGACGGGGCAGGATGTCTCCTCGGGCGCCGCAGAGACCGTGAGGGTGGCGCGCGATATCGGCTATCCGGTGGCCCTGAAAGCAGTCGGGGCGGGGATCGTCCACAAGAGCGACATAGGGGGCGTGGCTCTCGACCTGTTCGGGGACGAGGAGGTACGGAAGGCATACACGGCCATGGCAGGCCGGATCGGACCGGCCATGACCGAGGTGCTGGTGGAGGAGATGTCCAAGCCCGGGGTGGAGACGATAGTAGGCGTGGTCCAGGACCCGAGCTTCGGTCCGCACGTTCTCTTCGGGCTCGGGGGTGTCGCGGTGGAGCTGCTCGGGGACTCGACGCTGCGCATGGCCCCGCTCACAGATGAGGATGCCCGCAGGATGGTGACCAGCCTCAGGGGCTCTGCGCTCCTGACGGGAGGCTATCGCGGCGGTGAAGCCGTCGACACGGGAGCCCTGTGCGATATCCTGCTACGAGTTAGCCGGCTTGCCGAGGACCTGCCGGAGATCGCGGAGCTCGACATGAACCCGGTAATCGCCCGGCCCGACGGTGCTCTCGTCGTGGATGCCCGCCTTCGCGTCGCGCTTCCTCCAGGAAATAACCCATAAAGGGCCATCCGGCTCTATTCCAGAGCTTGCCCTCCAGATAGCCTGAGCTCAGAGCAGGGAACGTACCGGGTGGAGACAGGGCTTATCAGGCTCTTGGTGCTTGTCAGGCTCTTGGTGCAGTCGTCATAGGAGACTGTAGCCATCATAGGAGAATAAGGAGGGCACGATGCGCAGGAAGGTATTCGACGTTCTGGCAAGTGCGGGCGGGCTTTTGGTGGTAGTGGTCCTCGTAGTAGCAGGTGCGCTGCTGATGTGGGCCCAGACCTTCGCTAGCTCCAGTGTTCATAACCAACTCGCGATGCAGGAGATCTACTTCCCTTCGAAGGCAGCCTTTGCTCATGCGAAGCCTGGTACCGAGATAACGCCATCCATGATCCCATCTGTATCGCAGTATGCCGGGCAGGAGCTCCTGACCGGTGCGCAGGCCCAGGTCTATGCGAATGATTTCATAGCCGTTCACCTCTCGGAGATGCCCTATCATGGCGTCTACGCTGTCATCAGCGGCGCCGCCAGGGCAGCCAAGCCAGGGTCGCCTGAAGCAGCAAAGCTCGATGCCCTGGAAACCACGTCATTCCAGGGAACCACGCTTCGCGGACTCCTGCTCGAGGCGTACGCGTTCGGGACGATAGGCACGATCGCGTTGTGGGCAGGGATAGCGGCATTCTGCCTCGCATTCCTGATGGCCTTGCTCGTTGCCCTTGGCTTCTATCACGCGCAGAAGACGCCGGTCGAGGCCGAGCTGCTGTCCAGGCTGGAGGAGCCGGTCCTGGACGAGCCCGTCGGGGAGCGGGCCAGCTAGGTCTGCGCGGCAGCGAAGCCGGCATGGAGCGGCCTGGTCACGCTGGCGAGGTTGTGACGCAGGCTCTTAGCCAAGCTGGCCGGCCTGAGCAGGCCAGCTTGGAAAGGATGCTGGCGGCTCAGCACTTGTCCCGTTCTGCCGGGAATCTAGACTTCTGCAATGAGCTCGGGAGGTGTGGCTGGGTCGTCGGGTGTGGCTGGGCCGTCTGGTGTGGCTGGGCCAGGAGCTCCAAGTGGGCTGAGGCGTGCCATGGGCTTGCGGACGGCAGTATCCACCTCCGCTGGCCTCGCCTTCGCTGCAGTGGAGTACATAGCGGCAGCAGGGCTTGTCGCCTATGTGGCCGGCGACTCGGCTTGGATAGCGATCTTGACTGCAGGGCTCCTGGCCCTGCTCGCGTGGGGCTACTACGGCGAGCTGAACGGCATGTTCCCCACAGCCGCTGCTATCAGGCTCTACATGAGCCGGGCAATGGACGACCGCGTGGCGCTCACCATCACGTTCAGCTACATGACGACGATAGTGCTGGTCGTAGCCGCGGATGCCTTCATAGTGGGATCCGCGATCGCCCACGTGCTCGGGGAGAGCAGCTGGACGGCGGGCATATGGGTTGCCGCCCTGCTCGGAGTCGCCATGCTGTCCAACCTGCGGGGCATCCGGGTGGCCGGCAATGTCCAGGACATCGCGGCCTACGCCGTTCTCATCACGAGCACCGCGGTAGCGATCATCGCGCTGGTCCGATCGGGCACCGCGCTGCGGACCCCATTCAATCCTCTCCAGGGGCACTCGCCGGCGGGCTTCGCCGAGGCAGTCGCTCTCGGGGTGTTCCTGTACAGTGCTTTCGAGTGGGTGACGACCAGCGCCGAGGAGGTGCGTCGCCCCTCGCACATACACAGAGGGATGGCCATAGCCGTACTGCTGCTGTTCGTGGCGTGCACGGCGATCACCACTGCGATGAGCCACGTCCTCACCCACGCACAGCTCGCAACGTCGTACCCGCAGCTCTTCATCGGCGAGCGGGCTGCCGGAGCCGTCGGCCTGTGGGTGATGGGGGCCGTGACGATGCTTACCGCCGTGAACACCTTCAATGGCGGGTTCGTGACGGCATCTCGCTTCATCTATGCCACTGCTCGCGAGGGGAGCCTCCCGTCAGCGCTCGCACGTCTGAACGGCAAGGCCGTCCCATGGTTGCCGGTAGTAGCTCTCGCAACGGCCTCGTTCCTTGTCGCGATCGCCGTCGAGGCCACACGGGGATGGCAGGTCCTGGTGGCTACAGGTGCGGTGCTCGAGTCCGCGATCTACGCGGTCGCTGCTTACTGCGTCCTGCGTCTGAGAAAGCGCGAACCCGATCGGTCCAGGCCATTTCGCGTCCATGTAGCACCGGTGGCAGCATGGATAGGAATCGTGGTCTTCGGTCTGCTGGCTGTGGTGGCCAGCCTCACCGTCGGCAACAAGCTCGATCCCCTGCCGCTGGCGATAGTGGTCGTGGTCGCCGGGCTGTCGGGATGGTACGTCCTGAAGGTCCTCCCCAAGGTGAGAGCCAGGGAGGCAAGCCGCCAGGCATCACGCGCCCGGAGGCGCCCGCCGCGCCCCGCGCCCGACCGTGCCGACTGAGAGATACGGGGAGAACCCCGGTCCCGTCCATGGCAGATCTGTGGCGGTGGGCCGCGCTGTGCGGCTCGGGTCTGGCCCTACCGGCCAGCCAGACCGCCAGCGTGGCAGCTGGGTCATCGATCGGAGCATCCCCGAGGTAGCCTGATAGGATGTTGGCATACCGGCAGTATATGCTAACATGATGGTATGCTAAGGACGCAAATCCAGATAACCCAGGAGCAATTCGAGGTGCTGCGACAAAAGGCCTCCGAGCAACACATTTCCATGGCCGCCCTGGTGCGCGACATGATCGATCGCGCCCTTGGGGACCAGCGCCGAGAGCAACGGGTACAGCGAGCGTTCACGGTGATCGGACACTTTCACTCTGGTACTACCGACATCAGTGCACACCATGACCGCTACTTGGACGAGGCCTTCGGGTCGTGAGCACGCTTGTCGATACTTCGGCGATCTTCGCCCTTCTCGATTCGGACGACTCCAATCACACGCCAGCCGCGGAATGGTTTCGAAGGGAAGGACGCGTGCAGCAACTTGTGACGCACAACTACGTCGTGGTCGAATCGGCCGCCCTTGTACATCGCCGCCTCGGCATCGCAGCCTCTCGTGCCCTCTTCGATGCGCTCATACCGGCCATGGACATTGTGTTCGTGGACGAAGCTACGCATTTCTCCGCCGCGCGTGCATGGCTAGGCCTGGGGAAACGCCACTCGTCATTGGTGGACTGGGTCAGCTTCGAGATCGTCCGTTCCAGGTCCCTCGATCAAGCGTTCACGTTCGACGACGACTTCGCAGAACAGGGCATTGCCGTGGTCCCATAAACACGGGAGGTGCTCTCACTCTCAACCAAGCAAGTCGATCTCATGCGAAAACGTACCATTTACGCGGAGCCAAGGTGTCCTCACTACCGCCGATTTTCACACAGGGGATTCGCCACAACGTTGGTCGGGCCGGGCAACCTCAGTCGGGCCAGATGACCGAGGAGATGGCGTCGAGCCGCATCACGTCCTCCTGGGACCCCTGGACCTTGATCTCGCCACGAAGGTATTTCTGGATAGGGTTCAAGTCCCCCCAGAACATATCGCAGAACGTCTCCGAATCGGTGCCTACGATGATGTCGGGCACACCGGAGTGGCCAGGTTCGATACCCACTATCTCGCCCGAATCCACCACCATGGTGAAAGTCACGTCGTTATCCACGCAGGTGAAATGTAGCCGCCGGGTCCAGTCGCGCTGCATTCTCCGCAGGCGCTCGTTGGTATTGCACTGAACTGTATAGTCTCGGAGAGCCTCGTCCAGCTCCTCCCAAGTAGCCATCGCCGCTCCTTTCTCGTTGGCATCCGTGGCGCGCCTCCAGTCGGGGGCAGCCGACCGGTGCTCGATCGGCCTCGCCCTGTTCCGTCAGCGATCCGTGCCTATGCCTCGATCCTGGGTGGCCTGCGCCGCGGGCGAGCAGGCCTGTCCGTAGATCCCTCCGCGGCAGATTCCCCCGATGCTGCCAGCGAGCCGGCCGTACCAGCACCGGCCGCTGTTCCACCGGCCACCGTGCCACCGGCCGTACCAGCACCGGCCACAGTGCCACCGTGGACAACCTCGTCCAGGGCTCCCCTGATCGCCCGGAGCAAGAGCTCGATCTCCTCGGGACCTACAACCAGAGAGGGCATCAGGCGCATCACCGTAGGCTCGTTCGCGCTATAGATGGCCAGCACACCCTGGCGAACCAGCGCTGCCGACATACGCGCCCCCATCGAGTCCTCTCCGAACTTCAGCCCCGCCATCAGCCCGATGCCGCGGACCTCGACTACCACGTCAGGGTAGTCCGCCGCTATGGAGGCCAGGCCCTGCTGGAGAATGCGACCCATGCTCGCGGAGTGTTCCACGAGGCCCTCCTCCTCCATCACGGAGATTGCCGCCAGGGCCACTGCGCACGCGAGATCCGACCCCCCGAAGGTCGAGAGGTGGATGAACGGGTTCGGGATCAGGAACTCGCGCAGGTCCTCGGTGAACACGGCTGCCGATATCGCCACGAGCGACCCGCCGAGCGATTTGGCAAGTGTGATGACATCGGGCACGACGCCGAAGTGCTCACACGCGAACCAGGTACCGAGGCGGCCGAAACCCGTCTGGATCTCGTCCACCACGAGCATCGCCCCCGCCGCGTCGCAAGCGCTGCGGAGGCCGGGCAGGTAGGAGGCTGGCGGTACTACCACGCCACCTTCACCCTGAACGGGCTCGACCAATACGCAAGCCGTGTCGCCGTCTATCGCCGCCTCTGCGGCAGCCAGGTCGCCATAGGGCACCTGGACGAAACCTGCCATGAGCGGTTCGAAGGGCGCCCTGTAAGCGCT
>DAHXND010000189.1 GCA_027366675.1 Acidimicrobiales bacterium | reverse complement strand
TACGCGCTCGCAGGCTCCGGGCGATGAGTGTGATGAACGCCATGCTGCGAGTGGAGCTCTGCATCGCATTGCTCGCGACGGCGCTGCTGGCTTGGCCCGCACCATCCACGCTGCTCATCACGGGAGGGGTGCGCTAGATGCCCAAGACGATCGCGACGGCGCCTTCGTGGTACTGGCCCGAGGGGGTGCCGCGGGTGCTTGGCATACCGCCCTACTCGCTCGACGAGCTTCTCGTGGAGCGTTGGGCGCACGAGGATGGCGACCAGCCGATCCTGGTGTCAGGCACGACGCGCATGTCCGCGGCCGAGCTCGCCTCCGAGGTCCGCGCGGCTAGCGCAGAAGTAGCACGGCGCGTCGAGCTGGGCAGTGCCGCCACGCTCTACGCGGGCCCCACGGTGCCAGGCGTAGTGCTCGTGCTCGGCGCCCTCGCATCCGGTCGCCAGGTCCTACTCAGGGAGGCCGCCGCCGGGGAGCCAGCGAGATTGGGCGAGCCCGTCGCCGTTGCTGGGATCGGCGAGCCGGGCGCTGTGCGCGCTCTGGCTGCGAACGGGGGGGGAGCCGGTCCGGGGTCGATCCGCGAGCCGGCCGCCTGCCTGGCCGGCCGGTTCGGCCTCGCCTGGCACTCGCAGCGCTCTCTCCTGGCAAGTGCCATCGCGCTCCGGGGGTTCCTGGGGACGGGGATCCGAACAGGTGGCGCGTGGCTCTCGACCTTCTCCCCGTGCACCTGGGAGGGCCTGTCTGCGCTGGGCACCGCCCTCCTCGGGGGTAACACACTCGTGCTGTCCTCTCCCGGCGAAGCCGCCCGCGAGGCGCTGTCCGCCGAGAAGCCGACCTGGTTGTTCGGATCCTTCGACGACGCGGTCGCGACATGGGCTGGCGGCGGCAAGCGCCGCCGCTCGGAGGATCCCCCCGTCCAGGCAGCCCTGCTCAGCGTGGACGGCCCCTTCGATCCTGACCAGCGGCGGGCAGTCACCTCTTCGCTCGGCACCGCTCTCACGGTCTTCGGCACGGCGGAGACCGGTCCCCTGCTCGCGTCGCACCCCAGCTGGTACCTGGACGAGTCGATCGGCATCCCACTGCCGAACATGCACGTCGTCCCCTCCGAACCCGACACCGCTGAGCCGATAACCACTCTCTGGGAGCTGGTCGACCACGCCATGATCACCGCGTGGTCGCCGTCGCTCATGCTCGGCTACGAGGGTGACGGCGACGCCCAGCACTCCACAGGCCAGCACTCCACAGGCCAGCACTTGGCAGACGGGCGGTTCATCACGGGCGTGCTGGCCGCTTCGGACCCGAACGGCATGCTGTACCTGCTCGACGACCAGGCATAGGGCCGGCTGCCGGCACCCTGTTGGCGGTTCCCTGGAGCTCAGCGCGCCGCCAGCCTGAGGTCGACACGGTAGACCCGGTCGGCCTGCTGGGGCTGCCATTGCATGGGGGAGTACCCGAGGTGGCCATAGCCTCCTGCGAAGTGGAGCCACTTCACCACGCCGGGCTCCACCCAGGTGACGTCCTTCCAGCCGGCGAAGAGGTACTGCTCCCACGAGGCGTACAAGACGAGCTGGCCAGGCCGCACCGCAGGGCTGATCTTGGCGGCGACACGGAGCGCGCCCACGTCGTTGAAGACCTCCACCAGGTCCTCGTCCGCCACACCTCGAGCTTTGGCATCGGAGGGGTTGACATGCACGACTGGATGCCCGCGGGTGGTCTCCAGCATCAGCCTGCTCGTGGTGTTCGTCGCATGGATGGACCAGCGCGGGTGCCCGCCGGTGAGGCGCAGCGGATGGTCTCCACCCATCGCCGGGGGCTCCTTGTGGCACGGGAGCTCCTCGCCTGCTTCCAGGAACCAGGGGTGGTCGATGTAGAACTGCGCGCGTCCCGTCAGCGTCTCGAAGGGCACGCCCTCCTCCACATGGCTGCGGTATGCCACGAACGGGCTGTCCGCTGGCAGATCCGATCCGCACACGCTTGCCATGGCCCTGGGAAGGCGAGCGGGGCGCACCCACCCCGTCTCGCGCAGGCGGTCGAGCGAGCTGCCGGCCGGCAGGTTGCCCGAGAGCGCGCCGTCACGCAGCACCTCGTCGAGCGCCGCCTCGTCCGAGCGTGCCGTCGTAGCGCTCGTGACCGCGCTCTCGAGGTCCGCGTAGGCACGCGACGTGCCCCCGGGACCGGAGAAGGAGTCGATCCCGCGCTCGCTTGCTCGGGCCGCTATGGCGCGCCCGAGTGCAGCGAAGAGCTCCCACTCTGCCATCGACTCTCCCGCAGGATCGAACGCCTTGTCCGACAGCATCCGCTCGAAGCTGTGCGAGTTGGCTGCGTGGAGCTCCACACGCTCCCCTTCGCAGGCGACCGGCAAGATGATGTCGGACCACAGGCCGGAAGTGCTCATCCGCCAGTCGACCGTGACGACCATGTCCAAGTGAGGCCAGAGGTTTGCCAGCAGCATGCGCTGGCCGCCCCTGGTGCGCCGCAGCACGTTCGTGCCCGCCTGCAGGAGCACGCGCGGTGGCTTGCCCGGAGGCGGCCTCACGAGCCCCGACCACCACCCTTCGGACTCCGCCTCGGCGATGTGCTCCCCCATCGAGCGCGGGCTGTCGCCGTAGCCGGGCCTCTCCCAGAGCTCGTCGAAACCGCAGTGGTGGTAGTAGAAGAACGCAGGCGGCGTGCTGCCGGTCAGCGCGGCGCTGGCGCGCATGAGCTCGAGGAAAGCCTTCCCCTCGGTCATCGCGGGGTCCGCGGCCCGCAGCATCGCGATGACCGAGTCCAGCGCGTCCATCGCCTCCTCGCTCGCCTGCGCGCCTGCGCGCTGCTTGAACATCGCGAGGACCTCGCCCTCCATCAGGGCGATTATGTAGGTGTCGAACCCAGTGCCAGGCTTCCCCCAGTTACCGCTGAGAGCGAGCAGCAGGTCCATGGAGCGCTCCATGAGGTCGCCGTGGTAATGCTTGCAGCTCCCGAGACCGTTGTAGAGCTTCGTCCTCCCGGACGTCACCATGCGTGCGAGCTGCCTGATCGTCTCCGGGGCGACGCCGCATATCTCGGACGCCGCCTCGGGCTCGTAGCCGGCCAGGCGGGTCTCCATCAAGGCGAAGACGGTGGTCACCTCCGTAGTGCTGCCGCCCGCGAGCTGCACGCTCCACGTGCCGCTGAGCGCCGGCACGCGGTTCCCCAGCTGCAGCGAGTCACGGGGTGCGTCGGTCAGCCCGCCCACCTCGTCCCACACGAAGAAGCCGTCTTCGCGCCCGCCCGATCGCACGTCGCTCTCGCGAAGGAAGCGCCCCGTGTCGGAGCGCACCAGTAGCGCCATGTCGGTCTGCGAGCGCACGAAGTCGAGGTCCGCGAGCCCCTCGGAGACGATGACCTGGCACACCGACAGAGCGAGAGCTGCGTCGGTACCTGGACGCACCGGCACGAACAGGTCGGCATGGACGGCAGACGGGCTGTAGTCCGGGGCGATCAGCACGACCGTCGCTCCCCGGTAGCGCGCCTCGGGCAGGTAGTGGAAGTAGGGGATCCTGGTGAACGCAGGGTTCCCGTTCCAGACGATGACTACGTCGGAGCGGAACGTGTCGTCGGCTCCGGAACCGCCTAGCAGGTTGCCGAAGGTCATCCAGTGCCCGAGGTGCACGTCGCTCACGGTCGCGTTGCCGTCCAGGTTGACGGCACCCATGGCCCGTGCAAGGCGCGACCTTGCCATCGAGGCGAGGACTCCGCCTTCGGCGCCGCCCTCGAACAAGACGGCCTCGGGCCCATCCGCCTCGATCGCGTCCACGATCGCGCCGGACAGGGCATCGAAGGCCTCGTCCCAGCCGATCGGCTCGAAGTGGCCCGACCCCCGCTCCCCCACCCGGCGCAGGGGCCGGAGGATCCGGTCGCCCTCGGCGAGCTGCACCTGCCACGCGGCTCCCTTCTGGCATCCGAGCGGGTTCATGTCGGGGACGCCATCGAATCCCGGCAGCCCACCTGACTGCTCCTCTGCCACCGCGGCACCGTCCCTCGCGTAGAGCTGGTATGCGCAGTTGGCGATGCAGTTGCCGCAGTGGGACGAGCTTGTGACCCGTTCCCATGTCCATCGCCTCCGGTAGGCATCGCCCGGCGCGCCCTGCCCTGCCGGCTGCTCCCGTACACTCGCCTGTGGCGCCCTGGTGCTCATCGCGTGCCCCCTTGCCGGTAGACCGATCTCTGGTTACGTTACTTGAGGCGATGTGCAGAGACGCTCTGCCAGCTCGGCGGCACCCCGGTCTGGGTGTGAACGGGGACTCGCGTTTTCGGCTACAACGGTAGCGCCTTTGGCCTCGAGGTGCCCTCGCAGGGTAGCGAGAGTGGTGCGGGGATTGACCGCGTAGGTGCAGAACACCGCGGTCGGCTTGCCCCCCATCGCGGGCAGCCGCTCGACTGCCTTGAGCGCGGCTTTGGCCGGTCCGACGTTCAGGACGATGAAACCTTCCACCCAGCATCCGACAGCGACCGCATCGCTGTGCTCGATGTCCTGTGCAGTTGTCTCGGACAGAGCTTTGAGCGTGGCGTTCGAGCCGCGTTCGCGTACCGCCGAGGCCAGCGCCTCAGCAGCACGGCGGGTTCGACCACTGCGGCTCTCGTAGGCAACGAGTATTTCCATATGCTTCCTCCTCTGCTCGGAGTCGGCTCGTCTCCGCGAGAAGATGGGAACCGACCATAATCGGCCGACTTTGCCACCATCTTAGCGGCGACGCGCCCCGGGGGGTCGAGAAGGTCCCGCCCGGGTGCTTGGCATTTGCCGCGGTGCCGAAGGCGACGAGCACCGATCGGGCGTCTGGACCGCCAGACCTGTTGTGATCTGGACCTGGTTGTTCTGGTATAGACTAGAAAAGCTGATTGGAAGGGAGCGTGATGGCGGAGGACGAGCTGCAGCAGGAGGCGCGGGCGCTCGGTGACCCGACGCGTCACCGCCTGTTCCGTTACATAGCGGATGCTCCTGGTCCGGTCGGGGTCGCCGAGCTTACCGAGTACGTGCGCCTCAATCACAACGCGGTGCGCCAGCACCTCGCGGTCCTGAAGGACGCCGGCCTGGTCACCGAGCAGGTCGAGGAGCGCTCCCGCCCGGGACGCCCTCGCCTGCTGTACCGCCTGCACCCCGAGGCAGCAGGAAGATGGGAGACCCCGGGGGCGTACGCCTGGTTGGCGAGCCTACTTAGCGATGCCGTGCGCCGCCGGCTGGACCCCCGCCAGGTCGGCCGCCAGGATGGGCATCGCCGTGCCGCCGAGCTGATCGGCACCGGTGAGGGGATCGATCTCCTGGAGGCCGAGATCGTTCGGCGTGGCTTCCGGCCGAGGCGGATCGAGCGGGGACGCAGGGTCGAGCTCGTGCTCGGACGGTGCCCGTTCGCCGATGTGGCGGGGTCGGACCCCGACACGGTGTGCCGGCTGCACCTGGGGCTCGCCGAAGGGCTGGCCGAAGGCCTCGGCGGCTTCGACGTCGAGGGGCTCGCAGCCAAGGACCCCCACCGAGCTGGCTGTCGCCTGACCGTCCGGCGCCGGTAGATGGTGGATTGCTCGGCTGCCTGTTTCTCTAGTCTGTGCTATAACTACAGCTGAAGCGAACGATGAGGTCCGAAGGACCGCCGCACGAGGAGGATCATGACATGAGGAACACTGACGCCGAAGCCTTCGAGGCGATGCTGACCCACCACCGCAACCTCGAGGACCAGGTGGCGCGGCGCGTAACCACCCTGCGAGCATCGGTGGACGGCTACGGCCCCTACGAGCCGGCAGCGGCCGAGTTGGTCGCCTACCTGGCCGAGGAGGTCCTACCCCACGCGATCGCCGAAGAGCATTCCATGTACTACGCAGCCGCCGGTCTTCCCGACCTGGCGGGGACGGTGGCAGAGATGATCGCCGAGCACCGGCAGCTGGCGGCGCTGGTCGAGGCTCTGGCGACTTCAAAGAGCCCAGCTGCTGCTGCCGAGCTCGCCGCGTCGATAGGGACGCTGTTCACGGCCCACGTAGCGAAGGAGAACGACCGCCTCCTGCCACCGCTCCAAGCCGACGACACGGTGAGTCTGCCGGAGGTACTGATGCAGATGCACCGGCTCACCGAGGCAGCTCGACAGGGAACCTCGACGGCGGAGGATGTCTCGGTTCCCGGCGCCGATACGATCCTTCTCGGGCTGCTGCTCGAGGCGGCCAGCCTGCTCGCTGACACCGGCCAGGGCGAGCGGGCCTGCCGGATCGTCGCCCAGGCGTGGGCGGCGCTGCGAGTCCCGAGGCCCGATCTCGCTGTCCGCGTAACTGCCGCCTTGCATCGGCTGGTCCGTTCCGTTACGGCCGAACCGATCGCCTTCGTGACCCGTGCAAGCACCGGCGAGCCGGCCGGCGACGTTCTCGACGTGCGGGAGCTAGCCCCGGCCCAGCGTCACGAGTCGATCTTCGCCGCCTACAGTGCTCTTTCTGCCGGCGCTGGCTTCGTGCTGACGAACGATCACGATCCCAAGCCGCTCCGCTACCAGTTCGAGGCAGAGCATGCTGGCGAGTACACGTGGGACTACCTGGAGCAAGGACCGCGGGTCTGGCGGGTACGCATCGGCCGTCCCGTGGGTGAACACGTTTCACTGCCACCTGAAGCTACCACAGTACCGGTCGCGGCAGGAGGGTCCTAGCTGAGCCGCCCTGGTCCGAGCAGGCGCACCGGGTGGAGCGACAGGTTTGCCGCCACCATGATGCCCGTGACGATGAGCAGGAGCCCAGCTGCGGCCGTCGCCGCCGCCAGCGAGGCGCCGAGACCCACGCACAGCGCGGCCACGCCGGCAGTCGTGGTGGCGTAGGTGGCGGCGGCCCAACGGTGGTCGTATAGGTCGGCGAACATGAGCGACTTGCCCGACGGACCTGTGGCGACCCCCCGTGCCCGCAGTGCCGACCAGACGATGAACGGTACGACCTTGTGGACATGGCCGACCAGTGCCTCGAGCAGCCAGCCGCCGAAGGCGGCCATGGCCGCCGCTACCAGCGCCACACCCTGGTCGTGGTGGTGCGCAAGCACCAGCGTTCCTGCAAGAGCGAGGCCAGCGCCGACGACGAGCCACGCCGCCGAGCTGATGACGAACACGAGGTGCAAGTCGGCCTTCCTCCGGCGGTGCCGGACGTGGGTCCACAGCGACATCAGGTGGGCACCGAGCCCGGCGGCGAGGATCCCCGCCCCGACCCACGCCAAGCCGAGGATGCTCCATCCGAGCCCCCCGGCAAGGGCTACCGCTCCGATCGGGATCGTCCACACAGCGACGCTCCCAGAGTGACGCCTTACGGGGAGGTGCGCCAGCATGAACATCGGCCACAGCTTCTCGGCGACACCTACGTAGGTGATCCCGAGCCAGCCGAACATCCCGATCACGCCCATCGCCAGGTCCACATGGCCGGAGAGCGCGAACCAGTTGCCCTGGCGGTCACCGACGAAGGCCATGCCGAGGAACGTCGTCAGCATCGCGCCGGCGACTGCGAAGCGCAGAGCGATGACCGGCGCACCTTTCCCTCGTGCCGAGAGCGGCGCGCTGAGGTTCACCGCCAGTAGCACGATGGCTACGCCCGCGAGTGCGCCGCTCGCCGCGGTCACCCCGAGCTGCTCGGTGGCGATCCCGGTTGGCAGCATCCATGATGCCGCCAACCAGGTCACGAACGTGGCCCAGGCCAAGCCCAGCGATCGCAGCGGTCTGCCGGTGATGACCGGAGTGAACTGGTGGGTGGCGCCGAGAAGCCCCATCGACAAGGTGGCCAGCACCCCGAAGTGCACCGCAGCGACGACCTGGTCCGCGCCCGGGTTCGCGGCAGCGGCACTGCGCGCCCAGATCCAGGCGACGCCGCACGCCACCAGGCCGGCTGACGCCGCAGCAAGGAACGCCAGAGGCACCGACGGTGGCGGCACCGCAGCAGGCACCCCCGGCGGGCGGCTCCCCCACGAGCCGCCATCCCTGGCCGGCGGGCGTTCGGTCAAAGCAGGCACCATGTTCTCGACTTCCTCTCTCCCGGGCATTTGACGGTCTCTTTGCCAGGACCCTCACGTTGCTCGAGGGTTGCCCCGCCACATGGGGCGACGCGTCATCTCGGGTCCCTGGGGAACCAGCAGTATGCTCATACCTAATAACTTCTAGTATAGAGTAGAAGAATAGGGCAGATCGGGAGGGTCTCGATAGCCCGGAAGGGAGGAGGCTATGGCTATCGTCGATGCCCGCCCGATCATCGCGTCGGGTGCTGAGCCGTTCGAGACGATCATGCATGCGGCCGGCGAGCTCGATGAGGGCGAGGAGCTGGTGGTGCTGGCTCCCTTCGAGCCGGTGCCACTGGAAGGGGTCCTCTCCTCGCAGGGGTTGCCATCTGCTAACGGTTAGGTCATTGACTGTAGGCGAACATCTGTACTAGTCTAGTGATGTGAGGTGACGAGAGTGGGCAGACATCCAGGGCGTGCACTACCAGACGGCATGGAAATGGTTCCATGACGGGACCCTCCCTGTACCTGCTATCAAGACGGCAACCGGTACGATCCTCGTCCAAGAGCCAAGGAGTGCTCCCACAGGTGGCGTCGGGCTCTATGCACGAGTGTCTTCCCATGACCAGCGAGCTGACCTTGATCGCCAGGTGTCACGGCTCACGCAGTGGGCAGTGGAGGGCGGTATGTCGGTAGTTCGTATCGAAGCCGAGGTCGGATCAGCTATGTTCGGGGCTCGTAAGTGCGTGACGAGACTTCTCGCTGATCCAAACGTCGGAACCATTGTTGTAGAGCACAGGGACCGTCTCGGGCGCATGAACACAGAGCTCGTCGAGGCAGCTCTCTCTGCACACGGGCGCAGGCTCGTCGTCATAGATGACGGCGATGTCGCAGATGACCTGGTTCGGGACATGACAGAGGTACTCACCTCGTTCTGCGCCCGCCTGTATGGGCGTCGAGGTGCCCGGAACCGGGCTGAGAAGGCCCTCAGGTGTGCGGAACACAACATCGGGCCGATGGCGCTCTCAGAACAGGATAAGGTGACGCTGCAGTGAGCAAGCGGGTCCGCCACCCTGTTAGCGGCGCAGAGCAGGCACCGACGACCTCGACCATGCGGCTACGGACCCGCCTGCGATACAGCCACGCGGATATGGTGGTCCTCGAATGCCTGGCGAAGCACTTCGACCACATCCAGAGCAAGGATCTTGCTGCCAGGTGCAAGGCGGGCAAAGACCATGACAAGGCGATCTGGGCAACTCGCAAACAGGTACTCACTGCCGAGTGCTCTTCCAGGTGGGCAGGGTGGATCACCAAGTCTTCGAACGACGCGTACGGACTTGCCCAGCGGAACGAGGCACGGGCTCTTGTGGAAAAGAACAAGGCCATAGCTGCAATCACGAAGAAGCTCGCTCTCCCGGTGCACAGTGCAGCCGAGCGCAAGGCAATCACCACGAGGGAAAGTGATGCAGCGAAGGCAGAGAATCGCCATCCCCACCACCTCGACTTCGGCTACCGGAGTGCCCACGAGCACGCGATGAAGCGCCAGAGGCTCCAGCACTTGAAGTCCCAGGCAGAGACATTACAGAGAGATATTGACACCGGGCGAGTGCATGTCACCCGTGGCGGGAAGAAGCTCCTGGGTAACCGGCTTCACCTGGATAAGGCAGGGATCACCGAGGACGAGTGGCAGGCACGCTGGCATGCGAAGCGCTGGAGCTTCGCTGCGTTCGGCGAGGCAGGCAAGCGCTATGGTAACGAGACCATCAGGGTCTCCCCTGATGGAACCTTGGAAGTGGATCTACCGGAGACACTTGCATCCCTAGCCAACGTGACTGTGCGCGGGCTTACTCGCTACCGCTTCGATGCTCGCGTGTCGTTCTCCTACCGACAGGATGACTGGTTAACTCAGATCGAAGCCAACCGGGCAGTCGCCTACGACGTGATGTTCGATCCTTCGGGCAGGGTCTACCTGGATGCATCATTTACCCCAGCCGAATCACTCGCGGTGCCGAAGCTGGAAGAGCTGTTTGCCATGCCAGATCTGCGGGTGCTCAGCCTCGATCTGAACAACGGCTTCCTCGCCCCGGCGGTCGTAGATCGCTCCGGCAACCCGATCAAGCGCCTCGACCACATCCCATTCGTCACCGAGAACCTACCTGCGTCTCAAAGAGACGGGCATCTCCGCCAGGCCCTAACCGATGCCCTCGACTTGGCACAGTTGCATGGTTGTAAAGCGGTCGTGGTGGAGAACCTCGGGTTTTCCGAGATGCGTGCAACCGGGCGCGAGCGTTATGGATCCAGGAAGTGGTTCAGGAAGATCGTCTGTGGCATACCTACAGCGCAGGTGCGTGATCGCCTGGTGGCGATGGCCTCTCGACGCGGGATCGCAGTTCTTGGTGTACCAGCCGCTTACTCCTCGATATGGGGAGCTGAATACTGGCAGGCACCTCTTTCTTCAGGACATCACAAGGTCTCGGGACATACCGCAGCAGCGGTAGTCCTCGGGAGGCGAGCTCTCGGGCACTCAGCCCGCCGCCGCTCATGGCTAAGTCCAGGTGTGACCGCACCCGACCGGAGGATCGAAGCGGCAGTCGTGTCGGAGGACACGTGCAGTACTGCTGGTGCGGAGAGCTATCACGTGAGCACGTCGGGATTTCCGGGTACTTGTCATCACGCAACCCAACAGCCGCGGAGGCGTAAGGGCAACCCCGAAAGGGAAATAACCTCAGTGAGGGATGACCTAAGTAGGGAGCGTAAGACCCGAAACGGTAAAGCGGAGATGCGGGAAGCGAGGCCAGCGAAGACCGTTCGTGCTGGCCCGTCAGACACCGATCAGCTCAGGCTGATAGACGCTGATGTTTGAGGAACGGTTCGCTTACGAGGCAGAAGACCTCGGTGGTGGTGACTGGCGGGTTACTTTCCGGAGGCCGTCGTGACAACGCTCGCCCGAGGAGGGCCTGCCGGCGGTGGCGCAGAGGGGCACGGCGTATCGCCTGGCGTGGGGCCGGAGTGCTCGAGGGGGACCGAGCAGCTCGAGCCGCCGGCGCCGGACGTTCTCGACGCGGCATGGGAAGCCCTGCGGGGCGTGTACGACCCGGAGCTGTACCTGGACGTCGTGTCGCTCGGCCTCGTCTACGACGTGCGCTACGAGCTCGGCGCGGTGGTCGTGGAGATGACGATGACGACGCCAGGCTGTCCCGCCTCCGAGGTGCTGCCCGAGATGGCCCGCGTCGCCATCACAGGCGCCGTCGGCGGAAGCGTCGAGGTGGACGTGCGCGTCGTGTGGGACCCGCCGTGGAGCCCGGCGATGATCGACGCGGACGCGGCTCGCGCCCTCGGGTTCCGAGCCGGGTGAGCACTGCTGCGATCGAAGCGCACGTCGAGGTGGTGCGGGTCTACGAGGACTCCGGGGTCGTTGCCCGGGTGAGCACCGGGTGCCTGCCGACCGGCTGTAGCCCCGCGGGCCACATTCCCACTGGTGCCACGTTGGTCATCTGGCCTCGACGATCTCCGCGACGTAGCTGGCGGCGGCAACCAGGAAGCCGACCGCCATGAGGTAGGAGGCGCCATTGCTCTGGCCGTCCATGAGGAAGAGCAGACCTCCGAGCCCGGCGACGAGGATGCCACCGAGGCCGGTGGCGGCACACGCCACCGCCAGCCGCCCGTAGGGGAGCGCGAGCACGACCGCCAGAGCCGCCCCGGCAGCGAGGAGCATCCCGAGCATCATGTGGGTCATCACCAGTGGCCCGCTGCGCATCATCGCCGCCATGCCGCCACTGGCTGCCGGCAATCGAGCGTAGAGGTTGACGGCCATGCCGAGCAGGAACTGCATTCCCAAGAGCCCGAGCATTCCGAGCGGCGCGGCAGTCCCCGAGCGACGACTCGATGCCGGAGACCGCCATGGACCGGGAGGGCCGTGCGGGACTTCGCCAGGCTCATCCAAGCGGGGCTCGCCGGGCGAGAAGAGCCGCCCCGGCCCGCTGCTGCCACGTTGCCCGGTCACGGGGTCGGTGGCCTCAACCACCGGAGATGCTCCGAGGTGCCGAGTAGCTCCAGGCGCCGCCACAGCACGGCGTTGCCTGTCGACTGGCTGGCATGGCAGGCGATGGCCTCGAGCTGGCGGGCTCGGTCCACCCCCACGGCGAAGTCGAGCTCGCCGGGTGCCCGGCCGACGAAATTAGTGCCGAGCTCGGTATTGAGCCGGGCAGCCACCACCTCGGGCAGTGCCCAGCCGAGCACGGGCAGGCCGCGGTCCGTCCCGACTGCAAGGGCGGTCTCCGTCGCGCGGATGTGGTCAGGGTGGCCGGTGATCCCGCCTTCGTCGAAGGCGAGCAGCAGGTCGGCACTGGCCATCTCTGCCTCGGCGAGTGCTGCCAGCTCATCGAGCTCCACCTCGGCGAGATGCCCGTCGGGGTAGCCGTGGAGCGTGACCCCTGTGACGCCAAGGACCCTTGCGGCAGCCTCGAGCTCCCTGGCCCGCAGCGCTCCGAGTGGACGCGGACTCGCGCCGAGCGTGGATGCCTCCCCGTGGGTGAAGCACACTACGTGGACACGGATCCCCTGCTCGGTAAAGGACCCGAGCACGCCACCAAGGCCGAAGGACTCGTCGTCGGGATGGGCGCACACTGCCAACAGCTCTGTCACCTCCGGCACGGCAATGCCGGCAGGGGCTACGGCGCTCCCAGCCGAGGGTAGTCGGCATGTCCCAACGCGAGCTCCTGTGCTCAGGAGCTTACGACCTTGTGCCCCCAGATCGCCCACTTGATCACCTCCTCGAGCATGGAGAAGCGGGCACCCTCGACGAGGGCACCAGCCAGGCGCGGGCCATCGTAGGAGCGCTCGGCGCCATAGGGCATGCCGTTCGAGATTACCAGGATCTTCATCGGGAGATCTCTCCGCGTCGGGTCGAGCTCGTCGAGGCGGGCCTCGAGGTGCTCCAAGGGAAACGGGAGCCTCTACACTGAATGGCATCGCCGTCACCGACTACACGCCAGCTCTTGACCCGGCCCAGCTCCTTTCGGCGCCGCCCGTCTCGAGGGGCTGCCCGTGAGCGGCTTCGACCCGATCGTCTCCCCGACGCAGAAGCCGGCTGCCAACCTCGAGCCCCGCTTCGTCCACCCGGACCAGGAGCGAGCAGCCGAGGCGCGCATGAGCGAGTACCGGTCGCTCCATGGCAGGCTCCCGAACATTCTGGTCGTGCTGATGGACGACGTGGGCTGGGGGGATTTCGGATGCTACGGCGGCGGCATCGCGGTAGGTGCACCGACGCCGAACATCGACAAGCTGGCTCGCCAGGGCCTGCTGCTCACCTCGTGCTATTCGGAGCCGTCGTGCACGCCTTCGCGGGCGACCCTTCTCACCGGTCGCCTGCCGATGCGGCACGGGCTGCAACGCCCACCGATGTACGGCGATCCGGGTGGTCTCGAGGGGGAGCTGACGCTAGCGGAGCTCCTGTCCGATGCCGGGTACGCGACTCAGGCAGTCGGAAAGTGGCACCTGGGGGAGAACGACGCCTCCCAGCCGCAGAACGTCGGTTTCGACGACTTCTTCGGGTTCCTATCGGTGTCAGATATGTACACGGAGTGGCGCGATCCTTACTTCTTCCCGGAGATGGTCTACAGCGCGGCGCGCACCGACTGGGTGAGGAACCTCCCCTTCAACAAGTGCTTCGTTCATGGGACGCGAGGCGGGGCTCTCGAGGAGGTCGAGGAGGTGACTATCCCCGTGCTGTCCCTTCTCGACGCCAAGTGGGCGGAGTACTCGGCGGGATTCATCCGCCGCATGGCAGGCGAGGCCAGGCCATGGTTCCTCTACCACTGCACGCGTGGAGCGCACTTCGACAACTACCCGCACGAGGACTTTCTCGGGTCTTCCCCTGCCAAGCACCCCTACAAGGACACGATCGTGGAGCTCGACGACATCGTCGGTCGGCTCGTCGCGGTCCTCGAGGAGACGGGGCAGCTCGAGCACACGATGGTCTTCGTCTCTTCGGACAACGGCCCCGAGATGGAGACCTGGCCGGACGCTGCCTACACGCCGTTTCGCTGCGCCAAGGGCTCTACCTGGGAGGGAGGGGTCAGGGTGCCGGCCATCGTCTCCTGGCCCGGGATGATCGCCCCCGATCGGGCATCCGATGGGCTGTTCGCCTTCAGCGACCTCCTGCCTACAGCCCTTGCCCTCGCCGGTGCCTCGGAGCGCCTACCCTCGGACCGCTTCATCGACGGCGTCGACCAGACTTCGATGCTTCTCGCGCCCGACGGGATCTCGAACCGGAAGTACCACTACTACTGGCTGGGCCAGCTCTTCTCGGCTCTACGCGTGGGCGAGTACAAGTTCATGCTGGCGTCCATCTCCGACGACGACCGCGACGTCGCAGGTGGAGGTGGCTTTACAGGGGTGTCGAACAAGTACCCCTACGGCCGCCTCTACAACCTCTACCTCGACCCGAAGGAGACCCACTCCTACCTGATCCGCAAGCTCGCCTACCTCGACGCTTTCCAGAGCGGGGCGCGCGACCACTTGCTCACCTTCGGCCAGTACCCGCCGAAGCTTGTAGTCGGGCTCAACACCTGACGGAGGTGCTCGGGGCCTGGCAGGCGAGGAGCGCTGCCGGAACCTTCCGAGCTATCCCGTGATGGAGCGCTATTTGCCCAGGTGGAAGTTGGTTTTCGCTGTGCCGGTCTACTTGCGAAGACGCCTCATGGCACGCTTTGCCAGGAAAGGTGCCAGGTAACGACCGCTGGCGGCCCAGGCACCGCGCCAGAGACCATCCTGACCCAGATCGGAAAGAGCCTGCCTGCGCCCCGCTGAGTCCCCGGCCAGATGATAGGCGACTGCAAAACGCAGCTGGTGCCATGCCCTCAGGGTGTCAAAACCGTGAGCGCCCAGCAGCGGCACAGCTCTTGGGGCCTCACGCGCCATGAGAGCTCTCATGGTCCTGTAGACACGATCGAGGTTCTTGCTGTAGCCGTTGACCATGTCGCGATAAGCCACCAACGGCTGGTCGAGCTTGCCGATCGTGCCTTCACAGCTGGCCCGCAGCCACATATCCCAGTCCTCCACGCCGTCCAGCTCGCCGTGAAAACCTCCGAGCTTGCTTGCCACCTCGGCCCGCAGGATCACAGAAGAGGTTTGAAACCGGTTGAGCACGAGGATGTCACGATAGTCAAACCAGGTTACATGGGCTGGGCCGTGAGGCTTCCTGCTGCCGTCACAGAGCGCCGGGTTTGCGCGACTCCAGTCACTGGCGACCAGGACTGCGTCCGGCCTGATCCTTGCCAAGCCAAGCTGGGACTCCAGCTTGGTCTCGCACCAGATGTCATCTGCGTCCAAGAATGCGATCCACTCCCCGGTTGCTTCGGCCATTGCCCTGTTTCGGGCCACGCTCGGTCCCGAGTTGTCCTGGCATATAACTCTCACTGGGCCATCTACCTCTGCAAGTCGTTCGAGGGTTGAATCAGTAGAACCATCGTTGACGACTACAATCTCGAGCGGCTGCACTGTCTGAGCAAGGGCCGACCGTAGCGCGTCTGCGATAGTTTCCTCTCCATTGAACACAGCGGTGACCACGCTCACAGACGGCCACCCGCCCCCGTTCGTGCTCACCGCCCACCCATTGCCCGCCGTACCGGCTTGCAGATAGAGCCCCCTGCCTGCCTACGCATCCAGGTCAGCCATGGCGAACGAGCAAGCTGGGATGTCCCCGGAAGCTGGGGTGGTTTCGCTTCACTCATCGCACAGTGAAAACCCAGTGCCGTAAGGGTCGCATGCGCAACAAGCCGATCGTCAAAGGTGATGTTCTTGTCCCCAAAGTGCTGGATTCGCTCGTGACCTCTACCGACTATCAGCACCACATCACCTGGGAGCGCACCAGCTATGGCTTCCAATATTGCTTCCCGACGATCCTCGAGGACAACGATCTCCGATCCGCTTGAATCCAGGGTCCCGAGGAGCATCTGATCTATTATGGCCTTAGGTGATTCCTCACCTGGGCTGTCAACTGTTAGGATCGCGCGGTGAGCTGTTGTCGCCACTCGACCCAGCTCGGGCCTTTTCAATCTGTCCCTCCCGCCCCTTGCCCCGACTACCACATGCACACGTCCTGGTTGATCCCCTATGCCAGATAGATCGTGAGCTGTAGCGATCAGAGCACTAAGCGCTTCTGGGGTATGGGCGTAGTCCACGACCACAAGGAACGGCTGGCCGGCGTCCACGATCTCGAACCGGCCCGGCACTGGCTTGCATGCAGCTATGCCCTTCACGGCAAGCTCTGAAGGAACGCCCATCTCTCGAGCAGCCAGATAAGCCGCTGTGATATTGGCTCCATTCACCGCCCCAACTACCGGTGAGAACACCTCCAGCTCCCCCTCTGGCGAATCGATCACCACCCTTGTGCCTTCGAGGGTGGTCGATACCACGCGGTAGAGAGCATCTGGGCGGTAGAGAGCATCTGGCATGCCAGCCCTGGCAAAGGTCACGGTTGGAACCTCGACCTGCGAGGCAAGCCGCATGCCCCACTGGTCGTCGGTGCAGATGACAGCCCGCTGGCAATGATCGGGCCTGAACAGCAGGGATTTCGAGAACCAGTACTGCTCGATCGTGCCGTGGTAGTCCAAGTGCTCTGCAGCGAGGTTCATGAACACCGCTACGCCAAAGGAGATGCCGTCCACTCGATGTTGATCCAGCCCGTGGGAGGAGACCTCCATCACGGCTGAGTCCATGCCGCTGTGGACCATCGCGGCAAGGCAGCGGTGCAGGTCGGGCGCCTCAGGTGTGGTTGAAAGTGAAGGGTGGGGCACTCCCCCTGTTTGTAGCTCTATGCTCCCGATCAATCCTGGATCGCGCCCCCCGGCACGGAGAGCACCGTGGAGGAGGTACCCCGTGGTAGTCTTCCCGTTGGTCCCCGTGATCCCGGCGAGACCGAGCTTGGCTGCGGGATAGCCGTTCAGGGCTGCGGAAACATCTCCAAGCGCAAGCCGGACCGAGCTCACCACCAGCTGTGGGATGTCCAGATCGACCGGCCTCTCCACCATGAGAGCAGCGGCTCCGGCGTCGACGGCAGCCTCGGCGAACCGATTTCCGTCGGTTCGAGGTCCACGAATAGCGCAGAACATCCAGCCAGGGCGTACCTGGCGGCTGTCCAAGGCGAGGTCGTGTATCAGCGGGTCGAGGTTGCCCTCCACGTGGGCTCCAGGCACTTTGGCCGAGAGGGCGGACAAAGCCATGAGCATTACAGCCATACCGCCTTTAGCTATCAGACCGTGTCAGACATAGGGATGGCAGCAGGTATGGCACCCACGCGCTCGCAAGCATACCGCCTCTAGCTATTAGACCTGATCAGACGTACGTGGTCCCATTGGCTAGACCCTAAAGGCCACATCCTGAGACGCAACTGAATGCCTTCGGTGCTGCAGGCCAGAGAGTGGGCCGGAAACCGATCAGGGCAAGCCCATCGTGGCCTTGTGGATCATGAGGAACGAGTACGGGGGTGCCAGATCCAGCCCATCGGGTACGTTCAGATATCCCGGAGCGCTTCCGGGCACCCCGGTATGGCCGTACTGCCAGACAATCTTGTTGGTGTGAGGGTCGATCACTATGACCCTGTCGTTATGGTCGTCGTTGCATATTATGTAGCCGTTGGTAGGGATAGGAAGGCACAGAGACGGCCTGTTCAGAGCGTTCTTGCCAGCCGGCTTGTACCTCCATAGGAACTGTCCCTGCTTGTTGAACTCGACAACCTGGCCAGGATCTGAGTAGTCAGCAGTAAGATAGACTCCCGGAGAGACCTCGTTTGAGTCCGATGGATATGCCACTCCTGGCGGATGTGTCGACCACTGGACCTGCCCGGAGGCCAGATTCAGGGAGTCCACCCAATCCCCATTTATCTCGCTCACCAGATAGTTGCCGTTGGTCATGGGGAACACCCCGTTGGGGCTTCCCCAGCGCTGGGGGGGTTGGTGGTAGCAGTAGGGATCGGTCATCCCGATGGTCTTCAAAGGGACATGCGCTTTCGGACCGACGACAAGGATGTTGCAGTTCTTTATGTCGGCGGTCACCACGTCGCCGTTGGGCAGCTCCATGGCATCGTCAGGTCGATGGAGCTGATTGGGGCCGCTCCCGGGCACACCCGGTGTACCATAGCGCCACACGATTCGCTTGGTCGCGACATCGATTATGTCGATGACCTGATAGTCCTCCTCGGTGGCGATGATGTGGTGTCCCCCCGGGGTGAAGAAGGCGTCGTCGGGTATCAGGAACTTCTGACCGGGTGCCAGATCGCCTGGCTGGGGGAATGTCCAGAGGATCTTGCCCTGTGGGGATACCTCGATCAGCCTGTTGTTGTGCTTGTCCGCGATAAGCACCGGTCCAGGCAGCACGGCCGGGTTGGAACCCGGTGCAAGGTTCGGGCCGGGCCGCAGAGCGTGGGCCTGCTTGCTTGCCAAGCCCCCGTGGCTCACAGTGCTGGCCTTCTTAGTCGTGGAGCGCTTGATGTGCCGGCTTGAAGCTGAGCTCTCGGAATGGGCGGCTGTATGGCCGGCTGCTCCCGGCAGCATGAATGCTGCAACCGCTACTGCTATGGCGAATGCTACAGCGACGAAAATGCGTCGATAGGCCACTTCGTGATCATAGTCCTGCTATCTGACGGCTATTCGCGGGCTATGAAGCGCTGTTAGTATCTGTTGGGTGTGTTAGCCGAGCTCTGCGGCGAGGTATTGTTACCCTACTGGTAATGGTGGCGGTGCTGGCTTTGGTGCCGGTTCTGGTTCCTGGAGCAGGGGTGCCGGTTCCAGGGGCTGCCCCGGCAGTAGCGCTTGCCGGTGATGCCATCGGCTCGTGCTTCAACTCTTCGCCAAGAGCCATTTATCCCTATGGAGCCACTGATGTGAACGCTGAGGTCGGGAACAGCGATATCACCGCAACCCTATCTCCCGCAGGTCGGGTAACGGTCTTCCGGTATGCCGGGGCGAACGACGAGAACCAGGTCGACTTCTTCGCCAGTGGATACAACCCGCAGAACGGCAAGCCGATCCTGTCTGCTCCAAATCAGGGCCTCATGCTTGGTATCCGGTACTTCGTGGACGGGATGGCTCACTTCGCGTGGCTCGTCAGCTGGGCACATTCCCAGCGCTACGCTTCACCGGAGAGCCCGACAGTGATCACCAGCTACAGCTCTCCGGCGGGCCTGGGGCTGAAGGTCAACGTTACGACCTTTGCCAGCGCCGGTCCCCTGAGCTCCCTCGATAGACGCCTGCCCGGGGGCGCTCCCGATGCGCTGGAGGAGGCTATTGCCGTCAGGCGCGCATCGGGGTCGCCGGCTGCCGGCCTGTCACTGGTGTCATATGGCAACTGGAACCCGATCGCGTCAGATCTCCCTGGGTTCCCTGTGCTCGATTCCGGCTGTGCTGCATCTCTCGATACATCTGCAACAGGTAGCTATGGAAGTCATGCCGGTGACGTGGTGGTGTCATGGAAGGGCACGGACATAGCTACAGGCAGGCAGGCATCAGTCGCGATCGCCTCGGGTTGGAGCACGTCCGCACAGTCATGGCAGGTTGGTGGAGATGGCACGTCCCCGTCTGCGAAACCTATGGAGCCCGCAGACGGGTACAGCCAGCTCGTTAAGCCTCCGTTCAGGCTCGGCGACGCCTCGTCGGCTTCTGGACACGTGACGGCTGCACTTGCGACCAAGCTGCATTTCTCGCGGGAGGGGACTGCACGGGCCCGATTCATCGTTACTGCCGCGACCAGTGGCAGGGAAGCGACCGATCGTCTCATGGCTGCGCGGAAGGTCGCCGCTCTTACCCAGCTCACTGCCGTCCAGCGCGAGTGGCAACTGTTGCTCAGCCGGGCACCAATGCCCGCAACTTCGGACAAGGCAGTTGGCAACGGTGCCTATCGCGCTCTCATATCGGTACTGCTGGCTATCGACCCTCGTACCGGTGCGATCATCGCCTCGCCTGATACCCAAGGGCCATATGGAGAGGACTGGATCCGCGACGGGAGCTTCATCAACTTCATGCTCGATACTGCAGGCTTTCACAGGATCGTGACGCAGCATAACTTGTTCTATGCCCGTACCCAGAGCTCTCCAGCCCATCGGCTGGCCTCGGTCCCGTATGGGGACTGGCCTATGAATATGTACCCGACGGGCCAGCCAGGCGGCCCCATCTCCTACGAGATAGACGAGACCGGCTTCGGGGCATGGACTCTCTGGTCCCATGCCGCTTTCCTGGCAGGAGCCGCACGCAGGACATACTTGAAGGAGGTGTTCCCTGCGATAGCCAGGGCCGCGCAGTTCCTGACCACTTGTGTCGACCCCCGTACCCATCTGCAGTGCCCCGCAAGCATCGGCGACAATCCGGATCCCTCTGTAACGCTGCAGGGAGCGGGGCCTGACCTCTTGGGCCTGCGTTCCGCCATTGCTGCTGCCCGAGCGGTGGGAGTGAGCGGTGGTGAAGTGCAAGCGTGGCGCTCTCGAGCCGCCGAGCTCGGCAAGGCAATTGCCGGTCTCTACAGCCCCTCTGCGGGCAACTATCTGCGAGCCCCACTACCTGCCGCTGGTGCTCTCCGGTCGCCGGGTAGCACGGGCTTCGAAGATGGCGGCGTGCTCCTATGGCCGGTGCATCTCTTGCCTTACCAGGAGCCTCAGATGCAACATCTGGCGGGTGCCGTTTACAATGCCATGGCGGCATCCTTTTCTGGAGCTTCAGGCGGGTACGAGACAGTGCAGCTGCTCGGGGCTTGCCACGCGTGGCAGCCGCTCGATCCATTGCATCGCCAGACGCTTCAGGCAGCGCTCGTAAAGGTGATCGGCGCATTGTCCACCCCGGCGGGACTGCTGGGCGAGTATTGGAGGCGGTGGGGAAACGGCCAGGTCGGGCCACTGAATGACCAGCCGCACACCTGGGAGAGTGCGGCTTTTTACCTCGATACGCTTTGCGTCGACGGTTCCAGACCGCTACATGGACATATCGCTTCCGATGCCGCGGCAGGCAGCTCGAAAGGAAGGCCAGGTTCTTCCGGCGAGGACGTGGCCACGATCGCAGCCAGCGTCATGCTCTTGCTTCTGGCTGGCATCCTTGGAGGGGTTTTCATACGTAGACGCAGGTTGGAGCGCCATCTCTGAAGCAGGGGTCGGTAACTTATTGCGGGCTGACGGATGTGAAGAGATGACGCAGTGGCCGCGCTCCTAAGAGATGGAAGTGCTTTCAGCGATGGTAAGTTGCTGGCTGATCTTGGCAAGCTCCTCTGTCACGTGCCTGTTGTGAGAGTCGTAATCAGAGCGCGCACGCCGCGGCCGCCATCTGCCAACCAGGAGGAAGATGAACGGTATGAAGGCGGCCTCGCCCGCGACGCATATCCAGAACCAATGCTGCCACTGGACCGGGTTAGCTGTTCTGGCCCTCGCCACAAGGGCTCCATGAGCCGATAGGACATGCAGCGGCGCAGCATATTTCTTTGCTGCGAGCAGAGCAGGGACGCCTACAGCTTTTTCGGCCGCAGCCAGGGTGCCTGCAGGAATGGCTTTCACGTCTCGATATGAAGATAGGGAGTGGAAGGTGGACGCATGAGTCTGAACTACGCGGAGCAGCGGCTGGCTGGAGGCACTGTACGGCACTTTCACGAGAGGCGCGTTGTCGACTTGGGCCAAGGCTGCTTTCACCTGTGGCCCATACTCGACCAGTGGAGTGATAGAGGTGACTACGAACGGAATGACGAATACAGCGACGGCTACGACGACTCGAAGCAGCCATCCCCAGACCGCCAGCCCTGTTGCGACGAGAGCAGGATTACGCTTCTCGACCGTCTCGGTGAATGCTGCCATCCAGGGCGTGAAGGAAACAGCTCGGAAGATAGCCAGTACGCAGAGCATCCAGACCAGGGTGTAATAGCCAGTAGAGGTATTACCTGCCTGGAGGAGGAACACTATCGTCATGGCGATAGTTCCCAGGATCCCGATGAGCATGAATGGCTTGCGCACCATGAAGCGATCAGACAGCAGTCCTGTAACGACGAGAGCTCCGGCGTTTACCGCCCAGAACCAGTTGTCGAGCCCGTTTGCCTGGTGGGCGCTGAATCCGAACACGGTCTCGAAGTAGATGACGAAGAACCCGACCGCGGTGTAATAGATTATCAACTGAAGCGATACAGCGAGAGCAGGCCCTATGACGTCCAGGTGAAGCATCTGGCGCCAGGGCTTCTCCAGCAGCGTCGATGTATCCAGATTCGCCGCTCTTGCCTCGATTAGAGCCAGATCGCGCCTAGATACCATGCGCTGGTCTCGGAGCCTAGGCGAGAGCTCTTTCAGCGTGATGATGGCTACAGCAGCGATAACGAAACCGGCGACTCCGCATATTACGAACTGCCCGCGCCATGGGGGTGTGAGCCCGGGCGACAATGTGTGCGAAGCTACCTCTGCTACGACGAGACTCCCGAGCAGTGGCCCAAGGGTCCAGAATCCCATAGCCGAGGCGCGGCGCAGCTGTGGGGAGAAATCCCTGACCAGTGCAGGTGTGGCTACGAGAATTATTCCCTCGACGAAGCCGACAGCGGAGACCAGGATCGCGTATACCCAGCCATTCGGCGCGTGCGGGAGACCGAACAGCACGATAGCGGCGGTGAGCACGAGCCCGTAGGCAACCAGATTTGCCCGTCCCCAGCGATCTGCCAGACCTGCTATCAACGAAGATAATGCGCCGATTACGTTAGAGACGACCGTGATGTCGACGTAGAAACGAAATGACAGGTGGAAGCTGCCGATGATAGATGGGCCTACGGCGCTCCCGACGTAGAGCGCGTAGTAGAGCATTATGGTGGTCGCTATGACGGTCGCGAGGTAGATCATGCGTTGGCGCGATCCGGGGTACTCGTCAAGTTGCCGTCTCCACAGGAAGCTCAGCGGATGCCCACCTGGGGCCCCTGTTCCAGCGCCGGGTTCCTCTCTCGTCATCGGACGGTTGATCGCGATGGGCGGAGAGACGTCATGGCTCGCTCGGGCCCTCCCCGGCCAGGTCTCGCCGAGCCTGACGGCTTGCCGCTGCGGCATGGGAGAAGAGATTCGATGCCATGGTGGCACGCTCTGATTCAGCTCGAGCTGTGTAGATCTCTGCCCGCGCCGTGTGTGCATTCCTGTCGGCTGGAGCTGCTGTTACTGCTGCCTCTATGACGTGTGAAGCCATCTGAAGGTCACCTTCTTCGGCCAGTTCGCGTGCTCGATCCACGAGTGCTTCGACGCCTCCGGCAAGGGCGGCCCATTCACGAGCCTGGCGCTCTTTCGGGGCCGGCAGGAGCTGGTCCGGCTCTCCATCGTACCAACCGCCGTAGTTGCGCCAGATGTTTCGTACCACGAACTGTGGATGGTCGTAGACAGGCTGCAGGTAGGGTTGCGTGGTCAGACGTTCTGGGACTGTGACCTGGTGGATGATTTCGTCCAGCCGGACCCCTCGGTTCATCAGTGCGAGAGTCTGGGATTCCAGGGACTCGAGCAACTCGGCTGTATCAGTCAACGCTTGGGCGATCCGATCCGCGCCGAATACAGGAACGCCATGGCCAGGCACCATCGTTTCTGCCTCGAGGGCCGCCATCTTCCTGAGGGCCACCGACCAGTCTCCGCAGTACCTCTGGACCTTCTGGGGGTTGCCAGCGTTAGGAAGGGCCCAGATGAATAGATCTCCGGGGTGGAGCAGCCGGCGTTCTGGTATCCACGTCCAGGTGACGTCGTTGGTCTCTCCTCGCGCGTGGTGCAGCTCGAGGGTCAGGTCTCCCAAGGTGACCGTCATCGCATCGTCGTAGGTCACATCTGGATATCGCCAATGCTCCGGCCAGGAGAAGTTGCTGGCATCGAGAGCGAACTGGCGCGCGTTGATAGCACGGTTCAGCCCGCGGGTCTTCACATACCGGTCGAAGTTCGGAGCGAGCTCTCGGTGGCCATATACGATCGGAGCAGGCCATCCCTTGTCAGCAGCTTCGGCTTCGAACTTGGCCGTCCCGAACACGTGGTCTATGTGATGGTGGGAGAACACAGCTCCAGCCAGGTGATCCTCGGGTCTCCAGGCTCGCACCTGGTCGTAGAGAGCGGCGATGTCGAACGGCCCCCCGGCGTCCAGGAATACGAGACCATCACCGGTGTCGATGGCGGTAACGCTGGCGAGGCTCAGGTACACCAGCACCCCATCGCTTATCTCTTCGGAGACCATGCCCGCGGCATGGACTGGATGCTCGCTCAGACCGACGTCTGCATCTCCCCTCCAGAGACGCTCGGCAAGTGATGTGACCGGGTGGTTCGGCTTCGGTGTTCCGGAAGGTGCAGACGTCATGGCATGAAGCTCCCTTTCGCAGCAGCGTCGATTTGCTCGTGCACACGGCCCCTGTGGGCGCAAGCTCACCTGAGCGGCAGCGTGCCCTGTCCGCAGTCACCTCCGTGTGCAACTTCCTCGTTCTCCCCCTCCACATCTCGAGGCCCCCCCATGCGTCGAAGGATACTCTGATCATTGGGAAATGTCAATTAAACGTATGTATGAGAGTTGGGAGAGTTATGTACGAGCATCGGTAGAGTGAGGTGCTCCGCACGCCGTTGCGGCGGTGCGTGCGACATCGGCCCTGAGGGGCCGGGCTTTCCGGCGCGGTTCCGGTAACGTGAAGGGCATGCGGGCTGCCGTGCTTCATGCGTTCAATGGTCTACCCGTGGCCACCGAGGTGCCGGACCCGGTCAGAGGGCCAGGGCAGTGCCTTGTGCGCATCCATGCCGCAGCCCTGAACCCGGTGGATCTGAGGGTAGCTACCGGAACCTTTTACGGTGGCACCCCGCAATTGCCGTATGTACCCGGCACCGAGGCAGCAGGAGTGGTGGTCGAGGGGACCGCGACGCCGGCTGGGACGAGGGTGCGGATAGAACGACGGGCGGGTAGCAGGGACGCCGGGCTGATAGCGGAGCTCGCTGTCGTAGACGAAGATGATGTAGACCTGCTTCCAGAAGCTGTAGAGGATGCCGTGGCCGCGGGTCTCGGGGTAGCGGGTATGGCGGCCTGGTTGGGCCTCGAGTGGCGTGCCAACCTCCGGCGTGGTGAGACCGTCCTCGTTCTGGGTGCCTCGGGGATGGTGGGCCGGATAGGGGTGCAGGCAGCAAGGCTTCAGGGCGCGGGTCGCGTACTGGCAGGAATCAGGAGCGCGAACCACACGGCCGAGGTCCTGGCTCTCGGAGCCGACGAGACCGTGTTGTTGGATCCAGCCCTGGACGTACGAGCTCAGGCTGCCGTCATCAGCGAGGCAGCCCGGGGGAGCCTCGACGTGGTGCTGGATCCTCTCTGGGGTGCGCCAGCCGCGGCTGCCATAGAGGCTCTGGGAGCGGGTGGTCGTCTGGTCAACATAGGGGAATCTGCTGGTGCGGACGCAGTGTTACGCTCTGCATCACTACGGGGACGGATGCTTCTCGTCCTCGGTCACAGCAATGTGGTAACCCCGCCAGACATCCTCCACGATTGCTACAGGAAGCTTGCCGAGCACGCAGCGGCCCGCCACCTGGTGATCCCCGTAGAGCTAATAGGGATGGAGCATGTCGCGGATGCCTGGGGGCGTCAGATGGGGTCGCCTCACTGCAAGCTGGTGATAGATCCGAGGATGTGATCACAAGAGCTCTATCGAGTCGTACCCCGATTATATCTATAATATCACGATGATAGCGGCTGCGCGCCCAGCTTGCGCTCAGGCACTTGGCTAGCATGAGAAGTATCGATCAGGACAGAGATATCCTCGCTCATGTAGTCGAGTCTCTGCTGGCAGAGATCCACCCCGATGCTCCGCCCGCCCCGGCGCTACCCTCGAGCGATCTCATGGTGGACCTGGGTCTTGACAGCCTGGATCGCGTCGAGCTGCTGGGTCGTGTGGAGGAGGCCTTCGGCGTGACGCTGCCAGATGGCGTGCTCGAGGCTGGCACCCTTGCCGCATGGTTGGCGCAGATAGAGCGCGCCAGAGAGGGCTCGCACGGGAAGCGGGGTACCCGCCCCGCACCCGAGCAGGCCCGCCCGCCCCGGCCCCGCCCCGGCCAGGCTGCATCGAGGCCCGGCACGGCCGGCATTGGGCCCGCCGGGCGCTCTCTGACGGCTGCATCGAGGCCCGGCACGGCCGGCATTGGGCCCGCCGGGCGCTCTCTCCGGGAAAGTGCAGATGCCGGTGCATCTCGGGCCGCGCCCCAGGCAGGCGAGGTGGAGACGCTTCTGGACGTCATGGCCTGGCATGCCCGCGAGCATCCACACCGGCGCCACCTCCGCCTCCTGGATATGGACAGCGGAGAGGGAGAAAGTGATAATCGCGATGTGAC
>DAHXND010000179.1 GCA_027366675.1 Acidimicrobiales bacterium | reverse complement strand
TGAAGCCGTATAGCTTGTAGAAGATCAGGCCCTGGGCCCACCAGAAGCATGCCATGAGCGTCGCCAGGATCCACCAGGCGAGCAGCCGCCATTTACCGGGGACACGCCGGCGCAGGAGGAGCCACAGAGCTGGAAGGGTTAGGACGGCCAGGACTGCTGACGCGTTTATGCCACCCATGCAGGCTATTGCCACGCCTGATCGCATAGCGCCTCTACGGTAGGACCCGCTACGGCTCGCTGCGACGAGGGGCAGGAGAACCCAGGGCAGGAGAGCATAAGGTAGCAGGCCGCCGCTCGCGGAGGCGAGTGCTATGACGTAGGGCGATGCTGCGTAAGCTACTGCTGCAAGGGAGCGCGTGAGCGGTGTGCCGATGCCGAAGCTCTCCGCCAGCTTCGCAATGCCCCACAGTGCGACCCACATGAGGCCTGCCAGCCACAGTCGCTCTGCCACCCACGGCGCTATGGAGAGGGCGTGCGTGAGCCAGTAGAAGGGTCCTTGAGGGAACAGGTAGCCGTAGGTCTGGTTCTGGACCTCGCCGAACCCCAGCGTGGGATCCCACAGTCGCGCTGCTGCGGCGATGAAGCTACCTGGGGAGATCACCATGGCGAGCTTCGTGTCGAATGCGGTCCGTCCAGGGCTCTGGGCGAAGGCAAGACCCGCGAGCCCGAGAGAAGCGGCGATCAAGGTCCAGCGGCGCCTTATCCAGGCCCCGACGGGTACCGTGCCGGCGGCTGGAGAGCCCACAGGGCTGGAGTCGTCCTGTGTATAGGGCTGCTCTCTGAGGCTCACGGGGGCGCGTCCCTGGTACGCTCCCAGACCACGATCAGGTTCCAGGTGGCGACCTCGCGCAGTCCCGGGATGGAAACGATCGCCCGTGCCCACGAGGGGAGGTACCTGGGGAACGCGTCGACGAGGATAGTTCCGGGTAACGCCCGTGCCCAGCGTAGTACCGTTCCTACGTGCAGGGGGAAGAGGCTCTCCCCGAAGGCGTTCTTCGGTGCATGCGCGTGGCGCCTACTGTAGCGCCGAGCTGCGTAGTGGCCTCCCAGGTAGTGCCAGGGCGATGTCTCGTGCCCGCCGTGCGGTGAGTACCAGTTGGTGAAGCCCAGGAATATCAACCCACCTGGACGGGCAACTCGGACCATCTCGGCCAGGAAGGCTTGGGGGCGCGCTACGTGCTCGAGCACGTTCGAGGAGCACACGATGTCCATAGTGCCGCTGGCCACAGGTATGTGGTACCCGCTCCCGTAGATGGCACCTGGCGGGATCCTCCCGCGGAGGCGCATCTCGGAGGCACATGGTTCCACGAAGAAGGCCGTGGCTCCCGACTCGGAGAACGCGGCGGCCAAGTCGCCCGGGCCGCCGCCCACATCGAGCACGCTCCCGCCAGCTACCTGCCTGTATTGCTTCACCAGCATGACGGTGTCCTTCGCGAGTAGCTCATAGAAGGTCGCAGGGTCACTCTGCTCGAGGGAGAAAGCCCTCGCCAACCGGAGCGTCCGGGATAGCTTCAGACGGCCGCTCCCCCCCTGCGCTCTCTTACTCGAGCGACGGTCATCCTCCCCCTGCTCGGCCATGCCAGTAGGGTCAGTCGCCATCCCGCTCATCCTGCCAGCACAGCGGCGCTTCTTGCCTGCCACAAGCTCTTCGGCCACTTCCAGGAATGCTTCGACGGTGGCATCCCAGGTATAGGACATGGCACGCTGGCGGGCAGCCGCCCCGAGCAGCAGGCGGGCAGGCTTGTCCCGGGCGAGCTTCACCCAAGCCTCGGCGAGCAGCCGAGCCAGTTCCTTCTCCTCTCTCCCGTCCGGGCTGGAAACGCTCACCCCAGAGCTTGCGTGCGAGGCTCCCGCCTTTCCCGGAACGGGCACGAGGATGCCTGTCTGCCCATCCACTATCGCGTCGCGCACGCCAGCGGCGTCGAGAGCAAGTGTAGGGGTCCCGTGCGCAGCGGCTTCCATGATCACCATCCCCCAGCCCTCGTGGTGAGCCGCATGGAGGAGGAGCCATGCTTCTGCGAGGATGGCATCGCGTTCTCGGTCGGTCACCCTGCCGGGGAACGAGACCCCCTCTGTTCCCATGCTCTGCAGCCGTGGTCTCTCTGGCCCGTCGCCCACCACGAGGAGCCTGCCGTGAGTGATCGGGTATACCTGCTTCCATGCTTCGAGAACTATATGGATCTGCTTATGAGGGACCAGGCGGCCCAGTACCACGAACAATGGATCGGGCGACTCGGCACTGATGTCCTCCGACGGATCCGTGCCGGAAGGTATGACGCGGACATGGCCGAGTGGAACGCCGAGACCCACCAGCGAGCTGGCGGTAGATGGAGATACGGCCACGAACATATCGTTACGGTAGATCGCCGGCATTACCCGCGTCTCCAGCATCCTTCCGATCGCAGCAGTGGGCCACGAGAAGCGCATGCTCCATTGGTCGGTATGTACGTGATGGATCAGGCAGAGGCGCGCACGGTGCCACCACAGCGGGGAGAAGTACGGGATTCCGTTCTCTACGTCCACGAGCAGGTCTGCATCGGCCATCTCGCGGAGCACTCTGAGTGGACTGAGGAGGTAATGGCCGTAGGTGCCACCAGCATGGTAGAGGCGATAACCTTCGGTGCCTGGCAGCTCTCCAGCTTCCGGCCGGCTTCCCGGCTGGCGTTCCCGCCGGCCTCCCGGCCTAGCGCACACGAGTACGACATCATGACCGCGCCTGGCTAGGCCTCTGGCCAGGCGATCGTTCACTACCTCGGATCCACCGGCAAGTGGGTGCGATAGATCACGCCACGATATGATGACGACTCTCATATGCTCCCTAGCACCCAGCGTTGCGGTCTACCAGCGCTGGTGGTCCCCCTGCGTGGTGCAAGGATACAGGACAACGATAGTGCCGAGCTCTAGTGAACCTCCCCGCCCTCACGGACGGGGCTTCTTCCAGCCCCTCCGCAGCTTCGGGGTTGCCTGGCATCGCGCACATCACGCCACCGCGACCAACGGGTCTGGCTCCGAGGAGCTGGTGGATGAGGTTGCTAGCTTCGGCTCGCTAAGCAGGATGTCCCCTGCCAAGGCCCGGTTCTGGGCGATACTCAGGGCTCTGGCCTTGCGGCGCTGCACCTTATCGTGTGCTTTGCGCTGATCGGTGGACCAGCGCTCCACAGCCCGGAGATACGTGACACGGATGGTGACATCCGGTC
>DAHXND010000176.1 GCA_027366675.1 Acidimicrobiales bacterium | reverse complement strand
AACGGGATACTTACGACTTGGTGGTAGCTCGTTCATTTGGTGTCCCATCGGTTGTGGCTGAGTGTGCCGCGCCATTTCTCCGTGTCGGGGGCCTGCTCGTGGTATCCGAGCCACCAGACGACTTGGCGACGCCGGAACGATGGCCTGAAGCTGGTCTTGGGATGCTAGGAATGTCGCGTTCCTGGACGGTCCGGCGAAAGTTCGGGTACAGGGTCATCATCCAAGGTAACCCCTGCCCAGATCGTTTTCCCCGGCGAGTAGGCATTCCGGCAAAGCGGCATCTGTTCTAGCGCAAGAGGCTCATTTGCTGAGTGGTAAGGACGAGGGGCCCCGGCTGGCTGGTCAGGATTGGCAGCTGACCACGTTGATCTCGGGAGCTGATGAAAACGGCACTGCCCGCACACCTGGCGCCCCGCTTCTCCCTCCACGGCACTCCCACCCGCCCGCAGGACGGGCGCGCGAAAACATATATCCAGCTCAGCACCTCAAAGGACTGTAACGGAGGCGTGGGAGCGCGTGTTCCACGTGGAACTCTCAGATCCATCAGGGCGCTCTACCAATCGTCGAGCTCGTCTCTCTGGACGATCGGACGGGTGCTGAGGGCTTCTATTTTACCAGCCGGCACAAGAGGAAGTCGACATCGTGGCTGGCTGTGCAGTGGGAATCCTCGCCTATCTCTACTCGCTTTCCGCTACCAGAGGCAAGTTGCGCATCTGCTGAACCTCTGGGTCTTTCAGAGACCGCGTCAATCGCAGGCCGGCCTCTGGAGAGGAGAATCTGTTGCCATAGGAGGACATCGTCGCTAACCGGCGGTGGGCGCACTGATTAAATCGCGTTCTCAGCAACTTGCTGAATCAGCAAACTGGGGGATCTACCATCGTGGGTAAGCAAATCCCGGTGTGAGGGCTCTCGTATGGCGGGCGATAGAGCTGAAAGTCCAGGTCTCTCACCATAACCGTTCGCTCGGTCGGCACCACCGTGAGGCGTTCGCAGGATTCGGGAGGATATCCGGCATCGAAGCCTTCAATGCATAAATGCATAGTTGGAGGATCTCCAGTTAGAGGCCCAGCGGATAGGAGGGTGGAATAGGGAGCCGTTCTCCGGGCAAGCAGGGCGCGGCGGAGGAGGAAGGCCATGCCGGAGCCTTGCTCGAAGACGACAACGCAGCCATGCGCCGCCGGGAGGACGGCGAGCCCGCACTGTCTATCCGCTGGGCCTTTTAGTGGATACTGCTGGTATCGTTCCTTGAGACGGGGCATCACTGGAGCTGTCTATGTGACGACCTTGTGTCTCCTGGAGTTCCGCAGGAGTCTTATCGAGGTTTCACGTGGAACGTTTTGCCACCGAGGTTCCCAGCACCTTCCCAGGGGTAGTAGCATCCCAGACCAGGACGGTGCTTGACCGGGCGTCGCTCGCCAGGGAGGATTACACCATGGCAATTTCTTCCTACAGGGTCGCCTGATGCGTCGCAGGAGGCGTGATCGATATAATCAAGGTTCTTTGGGCGATTTGGAAGAACAGGCAAGTAGCGACTCGGGGGACGATGTTCTTGAGGATGTGCCGGATGAAGCGAGAGATGCCAGTATTTTGACCGTACCGGTGGAGGAGGAATCTCAGTTTGGAGACCCCGGGGGGGCCTCTGGAGCGCCGGAGTCGACGGATGCCATCGCTGCCCCTGGTAGCGAACCCGAGCGTATCTCCCGCAGCCTCCCTCGCGTGATGGCAGTTGCCAACCAGAAGGGTGGTGTTGGCAAGACCACCACTACCGTCAACATGGGCGCAGCTCTGGCGGATCTTGGATATCGGGTGTTGGTGGTTGATCTAGATCCACAGGGGAACGCGACCACTGGACTAGGCATCGAAGCTCGAAACTTCTCTCTGTCAATGTACGACGTCATGATGCGGGAGACTCCAATCGAGGACTGCGTGGAGCCAACCAGCGTCAAGAACCTCTTCGTGGCGCCGGCGACGATTGACCTAGCGGGCGTGGAAATCGAACTTGTCCCGGCGTTCAGCCGAGAGCTAAAGCTGAAGAAGGCTATCGACGCAGTAGTGGATGACTTCGACTTTGTTTTGATCGACTGCCCGCCATCTCTTGGTCTCATCACCGTCAACGGACTGGCGGCGGCTTCCGAGGTGCTGGTCCCTATTCAATGCGAGTACTACGCACTTGAAGGTCTGAGCCAGCTTCTCCGTAACGTCCACTTGGTGGCTTCTAATCTCAACAGCTCGCTGGAAGTGAGTACCATCGTCCTCACCATGTACGACGCCAGGACTCGGCTGTCGATTGAAGTTGCGACTGAAGTCAGGCAGCACTTTGCTGGTCAGGTTTGTCGTAGCGTGATTCCTCGGACGGTCCGGCTGTCGGAGGCACCTTCCTTTGGCCAGCCCATTACTGTGTTCGATCCGACCTCGCGGGGCGCCATCGCCTATCGTGAGCTTGCCAAGGAGGTGAGTGATGGCGCGCCGAAGCGGGCTAGGTAAGGGACTCGGGGCTCTCATCCCTGCGGGCGATGTGGGAGAGCGGGGATCGGCTTTGCGCGAAGTCCCGATCGCTAGCATACGGCCGAACTTGCTCCAGCCCCGGCTGCACTTCGACGAGGAGGCAATGTCCTCTTTGGCAGCTTCGATCCGGGAGCTGGGTGTGCTGCAGCCGGTGCTGGTCCGAGAGATCGACGGCGAGGCCGAAAGCTATGAGCTGATTGCGGGCGAGCGGAGGTGGCGCGCTGCCCGGCGAGCAGCGCTCCAGACGATCCCAGTACTAGTCAAGACGAATACCAGCGATGTCAATAGCCTTGAGCAGGCCTTGGTCGAGAACCTGCACCGCGCCGACCTGAACGCACTCGAAGAGGCAGCTGCGTATCAGCAGCTGGTGGATGAGTTCGATTTTACTCATGAGCAGGTGGCAACGCGTGTTGGCAAGAGCCGAGCCACGATCACCAATACCCTACGACTGCTCCAATTGCCTACCGGGGTCCAGCGTGCTCTAGCGGAGGGACTTATCTCCGCCGGACACGCTCGAGCATTGCTTTCCACTCCGGACCGGGGGCTGCAGGAAGCGCTGGTGGGTCGCATCGTGGGTGAAGGCTTGACGGTCCGAGCGGTGGAAGACGCGCTTCGCGGGACAGGAAAGGAGGAAGACGCCTCTTCACACGTAATAACAGCACAAGACGCTGGTACGACTACTGGTACTACCGCTAGACAGCCCGTAGCTCGGCGATTACCTGAGCCGGGGGTGTTGGAGCTGGAAGAGCTGCTGGCAGCGCACCTCAACACGAGGGTGAAGGTAGAGTTGCACAATCATCGGGGCCGCTTGGTCGTAGAGTTCGCCACGCTGGAGGATCTCGAGCGAATCTACCGGGCCATGGTGGGTGACGGTCGGCCTCCCGAAGCCGAACGCCTGGATGTTGCAGATGTGGGATGACTGCCTCCAGAGTATTCCCTGGTCAGGATGGTATGGGGGTTGAACCGTCGACTTGGCGTTCAGCATCGTCCACAACCTGTGCATGACGTTGTGGATTGTTGATTTATCCTTGACCTTCGGAGTTTTGGCGCCTTGCTGTCACCCTTGTCGCGATAGATCGCGCATCGATCAAGTGGTGCCAGGTGACCGCCGATAGGCGGTTACTCCCAGGTGGTGGCGGCCCAGGCCGCGAGAGCGGTGGCCAGGGCTTTCGCCAGTGCCGTTCCGCGCTCCACCACCGCGGCAGCCGGACCTACCTCCACAATGACCGCGGGCATCCGCGTTTCACGAAGGAGAGGTATGGACATCCCGTGAACGTGGAGGTTGGGTACTCCCAGGGCGGGCGGCACCTCCCGTTGGACGAGTTCCGCCAAGCGCCGGCCCCCTGGGGACTCATAACGGTACCCGGAGTAAAAAGAGGTGGAGCATCCCTTACGCTCGGGGTCGAGCCGGAGAGCGAGGTAGGCGTCGACGTGGGCAGCGTTCGCCGCTTGGGCCTGCGTTGATCCATCTGGATGATGGAGCGACGTCACCCGAGCCCCCGAGGCCACCAGCCGTCGTCGGAGTGCTCCCAAAGTCGTCCCCAGACCACCCATCTCGCCGACGGCAACGTGCCGGCCGGCCAAAGTCGGCGGTGCTTCGCGGAGTTTCACGCGGTCTCGCACGGTTGAAACCATCTCCGGCTGCTGGTGTCGGGCTTGGACCCGCATGAGCTCGAGCATCGTGGTGGCTCCGAGGATCCCGTCCAATGGCAGCCCGGCGTTGCTCTGGAAGTCGCCGAGGGCAGCGGAGGTGGAGTCACCGAAGATCCCGTCCACCCTGCCGGTATCGAAACCCAGTGAGCTCAAGCGCTGCTGAAGATCGGCTACGTCGTCCCCTCGCAGCATCGGGGTGCGTCTATACAGGAAACGATCGCCGAGCCGGAACCCGGCTTCTATCAGGGTTTCCCAGGTCTGGGGCCCGCAAATACCGTCAACCCGGAGACCGCGGCGGTGCTGGAAGGCCTCTATTGCGGCTCTGGTTGCCCGACCGAAGTCACCCTCGGTATCCCCAGAGGTATCGAAACCCAGTGATGCGAGCCGCCGACGAACATCCCCCACCGGTTCTCCACGGTCACCCTCGCGGAGCGGGAGCGCATCATCTAGAAATAGATGATCGCTCTCGCCGCCGGTGGTTACAGGTATTCCGCCAGATCTTTGAGGAGCTGCCCCTTTGGCTTGGCCCCGATCAGGCGGGCTTTGGCCTCGCCGTCCTTGAAAAGGATCAGCGTGGGAATGCTCATCACGTCGTACCTGCGCGTCACGTCCAAGTTCTCGTCGATGTTCAGCTTGCCGATCTGCAGCTTCCCGGCCTGCTCCTCGGCAATCTCCTCCAGCACCGGGGCGATCATCTTGCACGGTCCGCACCATTCGGCCCAAAAGTCCACCAGCACTGGTACTTCGGAGGCCTTGACATGCTCGTCAAACGTAGCGTCATCGAGGGTCACTATCTTCTCGTTCATCCATATCTCCTAGCTCGAGTCCGGGCGCGTTTCCATCTCCCAATCCTAAACACCGGTCTTCGCCCGACTGTTCCTCAAATGCGTGGATGACTCAGGAGCGTTGGGCGAGCCAGCGCTCGGCGTCGATGGCCGCCATGCAGCCGGACCCGGCTGCCGTCACAGCCTGCCGGTAGACATGGTCCTGCACATCGCCGCAGACGAATACCCCTTCTACGCTGCTGCGCGCTCCACCGAAGGTGCGGACATAGCCATTTGCCTCCATCTCAAGCTGGCCACCGAGGGCCGAAGTATTGGGCTCGTGACCGATCGCTACGAAGAGGCCGGACACGGCCAATTCGGACTCTGCCCCGGTAACAGTGTCCACCAAACGGACCGCAGCGACCTTATCTTCTCCGAGGACCTCGGTGACACGCGAGTTCCAGCGAAATTCGATGGTCGGGTTCGCCAGCGCCCGATCCTGCATGATGCGAGAGGCCCTCAGCTCGTCTCTTCGGTGCACCAGGGTCACCTTGGAGGCGAATC
>DAHXND010000171.1 GCA_027366675.1 Acidimicrobiales bacterium | reverse complement strand
GTCACGGCGAGCCCCGCTGAGATCGGAAAAGCCCTAAGCTGACCAGGCACTACCGCCCCGGGGCAGGCTGCCGTTCGCAATGCCCTACACGCCTCAGGATCCTCGCTACGCGATTATGCTGGTGGGCTCACTCCTCCCAGGCAGAACGCCCACAGCGCCTTCACGCCAATAGCCTCTCCTGTGACATGGGTGCCCAGTACATTCATGTGCAGTGCTGAGATCAGCGTCTGTGACAGCATCGCGCTGAGCTCGCCAACCGGAAGGTCCGAACGGAACACGCCAGCGTCCATTCCCCTTCCAATGATGGATCGCAAGAGCTCGCTCTGTGCCCTCAAAACTCTGGCCACTTCTGCCGGCTGACTCGCCGCCAGATGCAGGTGCTGGATGACGAGCGCCCGTGACAAAGAACCAGTATTCTCGTTCGTCGCCGCATAGAGGCCATACACGAAGGCCCTGAGCTGATCCACAGGATCGTCGTGGCAAAGCACCTCAGCCTCGAGGCTGCTTATGAACGAGGCAACGGCTTCCTCCAACAGAGCCAACAGCAGGGCATCCTTGCCCTCGAAATGCTGGTAGAAGGACCGCAGAGACATCCGAGAGCGGAGAACGACCTGCTGCACCGTGAAGTCTGTCCGGCCAGTCTCTTCTATCAGCTCGCTGGCGGCCTTCAGAAAACGACGCCCACGCTGGAGTGCTCTAGCCCTGGCCCTCTGGAGGGAGCGATCCAGGACCCGGCTCTGCCATTCCGGCTCGACCTGACCTTCCACGGGATCATTCCTCGATATCACGAGTCCCCGCCCTATCAGTCCGACGCCGGGAGAGGCTTCGGGGCCTTTGGCAGGCAAACCCTGCCGTCACATGCGAAGGGACCGGCGCCGGGATTGGTGCACAGCAGCTCTACTCCGAGCTCCTCTTCGGCATATCTCTTGCCAATTCGACATATCGAGACGGCATCCCCCTCATCCGGGACGATCGCCTCCGGCGGTATGTCATCGTCATCTACCTCGACCATCGGCTCTCCTGCGCATGTGACTTCGATCTCTACCTCAGGAGCGCGAATCACGATGGCTCTGGCCGTGGAGGAAGCCGCTCCGAGCTGGCGGCCTACCTTCAGCTGCATAGGAGCCGGCTGCCTATCTTCAGCTTCATGGCACCGGTAGCCACCCGGCAGGACAGCCACCCCTCGGACGCGTTCGGCCCAGGACAGATCGCCACCTCGCGACGAGCGGGCCAAATGATACGGTGGATCCGCTCCGGTCTCACGCCACCACGCCTTTCGTCTTCAGCTCTATGACTCGGTCCCAGCTCAGTCCAAGATCCTCCGTTAGGATCGCGTCCCCATGCTCGTTGAACTCCGGGGCCCTCTTGGGAGGTGTTGGCGTCTCGTCGAACTGCACCGGCGTGGTAACCAGCTTGAATGGCACGCCTCCCGCCGTCACCGCCTCACCTATGTAGCCGTTAGCCCTGACTTGGGGATCAGAGAGCACCTCGAGCGAGTCCTGAACTGGCGCCCACTGCCCAGGGAACTCGGCGAGACGCTCCTTCCATTCGCTGAGCGTGCGCCCGGCTATCGCCTGCCTCAGTATGGAACCGGCAATTTCGTGATTCTCCGCCAGGGCAGCATGGGTTGCAAAGCGTGCGTCACTAGCCAGCTCTGGCTGCCCTATGGCCTCTGCCACTGCAGGCCAGTACTTGGCGGCCTGCAGCATCGTGAACGTTATCCAACGATCGTCCCTGGTCCGGAAGTTCCCCGTCAGCGGGTTCCGAAAACCACCAGTCCCCCCGGAGGAACCCGAGCTACCTCTCTCCCCCCCAGTCCCTGGAACCCCAGTCCCTCCAACCGGCGCCCCTTCCGGGGATTCGCCGGCGTTCTCAGCTCCACTACCGTCCCCCGAACCCGGTGGACGCCATGCCATGTTCAACTGAGCGGACAGACCCACCGCCGCTGCCATCGCCCATACTCCGGTGCCAAGTAGTGACACGTCGACGATAGTCGCCTCTCCCGTCCTAGCCCGATGCAGCAGCGCCGCTGCTATCCCGCCGGCGATCGTGATCGCGCCGATGGAGTCGCCATAGGCGGGGGCTGGCTGTGGCGGCACCCTTTTCGAACCCTGATACATGGCGCCCATAGCGCTACCACCACGAGCCCAGAAACCAGTCGCGTCGTAGCCACCCTTGCCTGCATCGGGACCTTTCGGCCCATACGCGCTCCCACGAGCGTAGATGACCCCGGCGTTAGCCTTCCTGATCGACTCCGGGTCGATTCCAAGCTTCTGCAGCACGGCGGGGGGCTTGTTGGTTATGAAAACATCTGCGCGGGCAACGAGGTCGTAGCAGATCTGCCTCCCCTCCTCCCGGGCAAGATCCAGGCCGATGCTACGCTTTCCCCTGTTCGAGTGCTCTAGGATGACGTGAACTCCCGATCCGAAATTGATCACTCCCGTGCTCGCCAATCCCCTCATGGCGTCGCCACGCTCGACGTGCTCGATCTTCACCACATCAGCACCCCAATCGGCCAGGATAGCTGAAGCTGCCGGCACGAAAGTATGCTCAGCCACCTCTACTATCCTTATGCCCTCCATTACCGCTACCACCGCCACACCTCCGTCTGGCTCACCCTGATACGCCCCCGCCGCCCACCTCCTGGCCCTTTCATCCAAATAGCTCCGAAGGTCCCGCTATGGTCTTCGTCTCGCAGTACTCCTCGAGCCCTTCGATGCCATTCTGGCGACCTATGCCGCTCCCCTTGTAGCCACCGAACGGCGCGTCAGCCCCATACCAGATCCCGCCATTCACCCCCACCGTACCGCTCCGAAGCCGCCGGGCTAAGTTCATCGCCCGATCAAGGGATCCGGACGTCACGTTGCCAGATAAACCGTACTGCGAATCATTCGCGATCCTCACGGCATCGTCGTCGTCTGTGAATGGTATGGCTACCAGCACAGGACCGAATATCTCCTCCCGGGCAATGCTCATGGAGTTATCCACGTCCGCGAACAACGTCGGCTCTACGTAGAAGCCTCTCACCAGCTTCTCGGGTATCCCGCCGCCCACCACGAGGCGCGCACCATCATTCTTTCCCTCAGCGATATAGCTGAGAACTCGATCTCGTTGCTTCGCGCTCACCTGGGGCCCCTGGATGATAGTGGGATCCGTAGGGTCGCCTACCGGAACATTCCGCATGGCGGCCTCCATGAGAGCCACTCCCTCTTCGTAACGCGATCGCGGGAGTAAGAGACGTGTCAACATGGCACAGCCCTGGCCCGCATGAGCGCAGGCACCCCATGCGTTCGAGAGCTTCGCCTCGAAGTCGGCATCGTCGAGGACGATGTCAGCTGATTTACCGCCGAGCTCCAAGAAGACGCGCTTCAGGGTTGGCGCTCCATGTGCCATGATATGCCGACCTGTGGCTGTTGATCCTGTAAACGATATAAGGTCAACCCTTGGATCTTCGACAAGCACTTCCCCGACCAGATCCTCGGAGGACGTGACAATGTTGAGCACGCCCGGAGGCATGTCTGTCGACTCTGCCACCAGCCTTCCTATCCTGGTGGCATTCCAGGGCGTATCGGGAGCTGGCTTCAGCACCACGGTGTTACCCATGGCAAGAGCCTGGCCCAGCTTGTGTATGGTGATCTCGAACGGATAATTCCACGGAACGATCGCCCCTACTACGCCTACAGGTTCCTTCAGCACCTTCCGCCAGCTCGTGGAACCGAAGGCGTGACCAACCTCGAGATCGCGGCCGGAAAGAAAGGAATCGATCATACTGGCGGGCCAGCGAAGAGCGTCCTCGAGCGGAGCGTCCAGCTGAGGGCCATAGGTGAGCAGCACCGGACATCCGGCCTCTGCCACCAGCTCGGACCTGAGCGCCTCCCTCTCCCCGTCCAGTGCCTCCTGTAGCTGCGCCAGGCAGCGCTTCCTCAGCTCGTGGTTGGTCGACCAGTCCGTTTCGTCGAAGGCGGCTCTCGCAGCGTCTATGGCGAGCAGCATCTCGTCAAGCGAGGCATCTGCTGTATCGCCTAGCATTTCTTCCGTTGCCGGATTGATGTTCGGATACGTCTTTCCAGAGCGGGCATGAACTAGCTCACCGCCTATCAGCATGCGTGACTCGCCAGGCATCACGCCCATCCTGAGATCACGGCCATTCAGTCATCACGCCCATCCGGAGATCACGGCCGTATGGTAGCCCGTCTCAGTGAAGGCCGCGCTCGCATCCCACGGGCAAGGGCTCTCACGCAGCAAGTGCGAAGTCGTCACTCGTGTGCATCAGGTGAGCTAAGTTCGCCCCCATGATCTTCCGGACGCTATCTGATGGCAACCCTGAGAGGTCGTCGACATAGCTGACCGGGTCGCGCAAGCCTTCGGGGTGCGGATAATCAGAGCCAAAGAGGATGTGGTCATCCCCCATCGTGTCGACGAGCTTCGCGAGATTCTCCTCCCAGAAGGGGTTCACGTAGACATTCCGCTTGAATGCGGTGACCGGATCTTCCAGGAAACCATTCGGCATCTTCGCATAGACGCCCTCTAGCTGATGAAGGAGTGGGGCGACCCAGCCAGACCCATTCTCGACGCAGATAACCTTTAGATCCGGGAAACGCGAGAATGCACCATGGCATACGAGAGCTGCCATGGCATCTTCGATCGGCCTGTGTCCCATAGCCACCATCCGGAAGGGCGTCGGCTTGAAGGGGAGGAACTCCCGTGTCGGCTCCCAATCGTTCAAGTACTGCGCATAACCGCTGTCCGAGGCGTGCATTGACACAGGTATACCCGCCTCCACGACACGTCTCCAGAAAGGATCGAACTCCTCCATGCCGAAGGAACGAGTGCCCCTGAAGCCAGGCACGGGAGCCGGGCGCACCAGAATCGTCCGCGCTCCGCGCTCTAGGCACCATTCGAGCTCCGCTAGTGCTTTCTCGACTATGGGCAGCGATATTACCGGTGTAGCGAAGATCCGGTCCTCGTAGTCGAAGCTCCAAGTCTCGTACATCCACTCGTTCAGTGCGTGAACTACCACATGTATGAGCTCCGGGTCGTCCTTCATCCTCTCCTCGACCAGACTCGCCAGGGTAGGGAACATAAGCGCACGGTCTATACCCAGCTCGTTCATAAGGGCGAGGCGCGCTCCGGGCTCCCTGTACGCAGGAAGCGCCTTTATCGGCTTCCCCATGACATCCCGGAAGCTCTTCCCGCCAGGATTCCCCCGGCGGTAGTACTCTTCCTGCGCTCCCGGGGCAGCCACGACATCGAAGGTCGGATTCGGTATATAGTCGCTGATAACCCCACGGACCACGATCTTCGTACGACCGTCGATGTCCACGTAGCGAATAACGTCCTTATGCTGCGCAGGCAAGAACTTCGTGAGGGCCTCACGAGTCTCGTAGAAGTGGTTGTCAGCGTCGAATACCGCGTATGGTAACCGGCGACCTGCCATATTGTTTCCCCTCCTCTCGGATTGCTCCCCCGACTGGAACGTGACCTTCGTGCATAATGCTGCAGCCAGACTGCGGTCTGCTTGGCTACTCGCCATTCACCATGCTGGACATAGCTACGCCAAGACCGGGGACTACACAACTGGCTGGACAACTGGCTCTACGACTTTGAGAACCACATTACCGCTAATAAGTAACTTTAGCAAGTCCCCCAGCTCGGGTCAAGCACCTGCCCCGACACCTGTATGTTCTCAGCCCGAGGCGCCTGATGCGGCTCCGGACACCGACCTGGCGCCAGATGTGCGAATGGCATTCTCGAAAAGTGGATTGCCCTGCTCTCGCAATTCGGCTAACCTGGTGTTGAAGGTTCTGGTCCAGGGATCTCGTTCGGTGTCCGTCCCCACGGGGTGAGTGGGCCAGCTGATTCGAGCGAAGGGGTGGTAGACGGTGGACACGAGTGACATGATCATGGTGAGCGTGGACGACCATGTTGTCGAGCCTCCGGACATGTTCCAAGGGCGCCTGCCCAAGAAGTATGCAGAGCTTGCACCTAAGCTCATCACACGTCCTGACGGCACGAACTACTGGGCCTACGAGGGATCCGAGATTCCGAACGTGGCTCTTAATGCCGTAGCCGGCCGTCCCCCCGACGAGTACGGCATCGAGCCCACATCCTTCGATGAACTGCGTCCTGGCACCTACGACGTCGATGAGCGGGTCAAGGATATGGACGCGAATGGCGTGCTCGGCTCACTGTGCTTTCCGTCATTTCCCCAGTTCTGCGGACAGCTCTTCGCTCGCACGGCGGACAAGGACGTCGCGTTAGCCATGGTCAGGGCTTACAATGACTGGCACATCGAAGCCTGGTGTGGAGCACACCCAGGACGATTCATCCCATGCGTGCTCCCGGCCATCTGGGACCCTGAAATCATGGCCGCCGAGGTGAGGCGTACGGCACGGATGGGAGCCCATGCCGTGACGTTCTCCGAAAACCCTTCGAAGCTCGGCTGGCCAAGCCTTCACTCCGATCACTGGGATCCGTTCTGGACTGCCTGCTGCGACGAGGAGGTCATCGTGTGCATGCATATAGGTTCCTCGTCCCAACTCGTCGTAACCGCGCCAGACGCGCCGATCGACGTCCTCATAACGCTCACCCCAGTAAATATCGTACAGGCAGCCGCGGACCTAATCTGGTCTCCGGTACTGAGGAAGTTCCCTAAGCTGGAGATCGCCCTCTCCGAGGGTGGCATAGGGTGGATCCCATATTTCCTGGAACGCATCGACTACGTCTACCAGCACCATCACGTCTGGACTCATCAGGACTTCGGATCCCGCCTGCCAAGTCAGGTATTCAACGATCACATCGTCACCTGCTTCATAGACGATGCCTTCGGAGTAGCCAGTCGCGAATACCTTGACATGGATAATGTCTGCTGGGAGTGCGACTATCCGCATTCGGACTCAACCTGGCCTACGTCACCCGAGTCCCTTATGAAAGAGCTCGGTGGGGTCACGGACACCGATATCGATCGCATTACGCATCACAATGCGATGAAGCACTTCCACTTCGATCCATTCGCTACGCGACCACGTGAGGAATGCACAGTCGGCGCATTACGAGCCAGTGCTGCCGGCCATGATGTGTCAATTCGTTCGAAGAAGCGAGCCTCATCGGGAGCCTCCGGGACGAAGTCCATCGACCTCCTCAAGCGAACCTAGCGTCTCGCGCCTGGCATCCTCGGCGCACCGGCATTCCGTTCACCTGGCCCCTCGAGCGCACCTAGCCTGGGTTACGGCCACCTCCCTCCCATAGGCGCCTTTCGTAGGTAACGGCGATCCGGCCAGCTGGATTAACCACACGCGACCATAGCTTTGTGCCCATCTTCCCTGATCAGCGGCTTTTTCCTGATGAGCTCCCTCACGCACACTCGCCGCTTCCCCAGGATCACTCCACTGGCGCCGCTGCCTCGTCAATGCCACAACAGGCCGTCCCGCAGGCTCATGGAGGGCCTCACCCTCACTCAGAGAGATGGCACGACTACAGAACGGGATTACAAATACGATATCTCGCTAGGATTACCCCGTCTTTGGACGCGCGATGGCAACGAACACGAGATACTGGCTAAACGACAGATAGCGCATGACTCGCATCTCAGTCAGGTGCATTCGCACACATGCACCAGGCGATTTGCGCATCAGCCAGAAGTCGTTACACTGGCCTCGGTGCCAAAGCATCCCTTGACGATGACGTCAGTTACTTGAAACGTCATTTCGGCGAAGGTCTGCTCTAGTGGGGCGCCAGGATGCCGGGCGGCTAGCCCGGGCACGGCAGATGACCAGACGAAAGGATACCCAGACTCCCATGCCAGCTTCCACCCCCCATCTTCAGGCAGCCGATGAGCCTGATAACGACGACACCCGGGCCGATCGGACAGGTGGCCCAACTGGTCAGCCAAAGCAGGCAGGGCGCTTCCTGCGTGGAGCCGTGCCCGATCCCTGTAACGGCTGGGGTCAGATGAGCCCCGACGCGGCCCCCTCCTACAGCCCTACTGCCGAGCCTGAGGGTCGGAGCTCTGGCGTGCTGGCTAGCGAAGGGAGTAGGGCCCCCGCTGGCAGCCCTACTGCCGAGCCTGAGGGTCGGAGCTCTGGCGTGCTGGCTAGCGAAGCGAGCAGGGCCCCCGCTGGCAGCCCTACTGCCGAGCCTGAGGGTCGGAGCTCTGGCGTGCTGGCTAGCGAAGCGAGCAAGGCCCCCGCTGGCAGCCCTGAGGCCGCCTCCGGGGGGGACCTAGGACCTATGGACGCCAGCGAACCTCTTGCAAGCCCCTTTGGCCAGGTCCCCTGGCGCGATCGCGTAGTCGAGAGAAAGCTCACTGCAGCCCGCGAACGGGCGCTTGCGCGTAGCGCTCACATACTCGAGGCGGCGAAGAGCCTCATCGCCGAGGAGGGTCGTTCGGACTTCACCATCCAGGAGGTCGTGGCGCGAGCGCAGCTCTCCATACATAGCTTTTACCGGCACTTCGCTAGCAAGGATGACCTGTTGATGGCACTTTTCGAGGACAGCTTGAGCCGCGAGATGGCAGGAGCTCACGAACGCATCGCCGGCGACGGCCTTGATCCAGTGGAAAGGCTACGCCGTTTCGTCTACAGCTTCCTGTACGAGCATCAAGGCGACCAGGAGCCGGGGAGATCCATGCTCACCTACCAGCTGCGTCTCGCTGCCTCTGCGCCCTCGGCTCTGATAGAGAGCCTTCACGCCCAGGCAGGCCTGCTCCACGACCTGCTCGCCGATGGGGTGGAGGCTGGAGTGATCCGCTCAGATGTACCGATAGAGCAGCTGACGACAATTCTCCTGCAGACCCTCGTCGGCGCCCGCTTTGTCAACTGCTTCGCCGTCCAGCCCACGCCACACACTATTGGCTTCGATGCCCTCTGGGCAGTCTGCCTGGGCGCGCTCGCGAAGCCTGCGCCGGCAAGCTAACCACAGCGTGCCCGGGGCAGCGCCTGGTCTCAGAGCACCAGCGGATCAGATCTGCTAGACAGGCCAGGCGCTGAAGCGCAGGCGCCACAGCCACACCGGAAGAAGGCATACCGGCCCACAGCCATACCGGGACAAGGCATTGCGGCGCCATAGCCACACCGGGGCAAGGCATTATCACCTCCTGATCCACCGGAGCGGGCCCTGGGAGCATGCTCCCCTGGTAGCATGCTCCCCATGAACGATGTCCTGGGCTATCACGGTCGAAACGTCATCGTGACCGGAGCAGCGTCAGGGATGGGATCGGCGTGCGCGGCCATCCTCCATGACCTTGGTGCCCGAGTCATAGGCCTCGATATAAACGAAGCTGGCAGCAATGTCGATGTCTACACGCGCGTTGATCTGCGCGACACCGACAGCATCGCTGCAGCCGCCAACACCATCGCTGCGCCCATACACGCGCTGTTCAGCTGCGCGGGACTTCCCGGACCACCATTCAGTGACATAGATGTGATGCTTGTGAACTTCGTGGGCGCTCGCCAGTTGATCGAAGCTCTGGTACCGAAGATGCCCGGCGGCTCGGCCATAGCATGGATCGCATCTATGGGAGGGCTCGGCTGGCAGGAACAGCTCTCTAATCTGCTGCCCTTCGTCCAGACCCCCGATTTTGCCACCGGGCGGTCTTGGTGCGAATCCCATCCAGATGTTATCGGCCCCAGCGCATATGCGTTCTCGAAGCAGGCTATAAACGCCTGGGTTGCGTGGCGTTCCTACAGCCTTGTCCGAGACGGGATCCGGTTGAACTGCCTGAATCCTGGCCCTACCGACACGCCCATGATGCCGTATTTCGAAGATGGCATGGGGAAAGACTTCATGGACAACTTTCCGCGCCCCATAGGGCGCAATGCCAGTCCCGAAGAGCAGGCGTGGCCTCTCGTGATGTTGAACAGCCCGCGCTGCTCCTATGTGGCGGGGGAGGCCTTCCATGTAGACGGTGGCTTCCTCGCTGCCATGACCACTGGCCAGCTGGACTTCTCCGCGCTCGCCACGGCTGATCCTACACCGGAAGGGCCTGGCTGAGCGCTTCTCCAGACAGATCCAGGATCACAGCTATCCGATCTCGGTGCGCCTGCTCGGTGCCGAAGATCATCCGATCTGACATCGCACGCTTCACATAGAGATGCATGTCGTGTTCCCATGTGTAGCCGATTCCGCCCAGGCTTTGGATCCCCTCCTGGCAGCACCTTCTCGCGCACTCTCCTGCCATGATCTTCGCCATCGCGCTTCCCAGCGGGGCTCGCCCATCTCGCTCCGCGAGCGCTGCCGCAGCGAAATAGACAGTCGCCTCCGCGGCCTGGATCGCCATGAAGAGGTCCGCGAACTTATGCTTTACGGCCTGGAACGAACCCACCTTCACACCGAACTGCTCGCGATCCTTCACGTACTGAAGGGCTATCTCGAAGATGCGCGTGCATGCGCCCACGATCTCGGCACTGAAGGCCACGGTCAGGAGGTCCAGCGCGCCGGCAAGCTGATCGATCTCGCCGCTGCTCGAGTCGGTGGAGCCAGTAGATGTCGAGTCCCCGAGTAGACACCTCTCGGGCTCTACCACGACGCCTTCTAGATCCACGCTCGCCAGGTTCCGGCTCCAGTCGAGGGTCCTCACGGAAGATATACGAGCCGGATCGCTCGGGACGATCCACACGCCGATATCCCGCTCCGGATCCAGCCCGAGACCAGGAGCGAATGCATTGGAAGGCTTCGCCTTGGCACTGCCAGAGCTGCTCCTCGCTCCAACGTTCGAAACGACCGCGATCTCGTCGACCTCGCCGCCGGAGACCACGAGAGGGACCACCCCATGCAGGATCCACCCCTCTCGCGTCTGCTCAGGAGCCTGGCAGGTGGCCGGGCAGATACCCAGGGTCCCGCTGGAACCATTGCGTAGCATCCTGGAGATGAACCGTTCGCGCTGATCGACGCTCCCCAGCGCCTCCACCAGCGGAAAGAATCCTGCAGCAGTAACGATCAACGGCCCCGGAGCGACCGACCTCCCCAGCTCCTCAGCCAGAAGCACTATCTCCGCGGGACCCATTCCAAGTCCACCGACGGAGCTATCGACGGCCAACCCAGGCCACTCCATCTCGACGATCCCCCGCCACATACGGGCTGGCGAAGCCCCATGCTCAACGACATCGCGTACGAACTGCATCGAGCACTCTCGACTGAGCCAGGAACGCGCTGCCTCCTGCATAGCCTCCTGCTCGGCACTCAGGTCCAGCTCCACGACACATCACCTCCCGTCAGCTCCTGCTCGCCTCTCCGGTCCAGCTCCACGACACATCACCTCCCGTCAGCTCCTGGTCGAGCGTCCGACTCATCCGCCAAGAGCCGCTCCTTCACCGTGCGGCGGAGCAGCTTCCCCGTATCCGTGCGCGGTAACGCATCCCAGAACCTCACTTCCTCCGGGCTCCTGGACGATCGTAGGTGATCACGGCTCCATGCAAGGAGCTCTTCCTCCATAACCTTCGCCCCAGGGCGTAGCACGACAGCCGCTATGATCCTATTGCCCCACTCCTCGTCCGGAACCCCTATGACTGCAGCCTCAGCGACGGCCTCATGGCTGGCAAGCACGTCCTCTACCTCTGCCGGAGCGATGTTCTCGCCTCCCCTGATAATCGTGTCGTCGTCTCTTCCTGACACGAAAAGATATCCCTCCGGGTCCACATATCCCCTATCCCTCGTGTCAAACCATCCTGCTTCGTCCAGAGCGCTGCCCTGTCCCAAGTACTCGCCTGATACCTGACGGCCCCTGACCCAGATGCGTCCCTCCTCCCCCGGAGGCAGCTTCGTGCCATCGGGCCCGCGAATCTCGATCTCGACGCCTGGAATCGGCCTACCGACAGATGCCAGCCTGGCCCGCCACGCTGGATCACCTCCCAGGGCCTTCCGATGCTCCTCCGGACCGAGCACCGTGATCGTGGATGCTGTCTCGGTCAGACCGTAGGCCTGCACGAAGCCTGCGTTCGGAAACGCCCTGATCGCGCGCTCCACCAGCTTTGGCGCGCATCGCGAACCCCCATAGGAAAGCGTGACCAGGCTCGGCAGATCGGCAACACCCTCGCCAAGCCACTCCACGACGCGCGCGAGCATCGTGGGAACGACCATCACGTGGGTGACCTTCTCCCGTGCCAACATCTCGAGCCACCCCTCGGGGCTGAACGCCGGAAGCAGCACGCAGCGCCGGCCTGCATAGAGATTCGTCAAGAGGTTCGCCAGGCCGGCTACGTGATAGGGCGGAACGCTGAGGCAGGCAGCCTCGTTCGCATCGGCGGACCCGAGCTCCACTGTGGAGAGCACGTAATGCGCGAGCTGGTCGTGGCGCAGCGGAACTCCCTTCGGGGCGGAGGTGGTTCCGCTCGTGTGCAGCACGACAGCCACACCGTCTAGAGCCCGCATTTCATCTCCATGCTTCCCGCCTTCACGGTGCTGGGCCCCTTCACGCTTCCCCCTGGCCACCCCTTCGCCAGGCACCGACTCCAGGTCCCTTAGCCACGCCGCGGTATCGAGGCTCTCCCATGCCGTATAGATATCGCCTGCCAACCGCGCTCTGCTCTGCTCATCGAGAAGGATCAGGCTTCCCGGATAACGCACTATGAGCTCCGCTAACTGGTCCTTCGACAGTCGATAGTTCAGCGGAACGAGCGGCACACGAGCCTTCGCTGCACCGAAAAGAGCCACCGCGTAAGCTGCCCGGTACGGGCTTACATATATCACCGTCTGGCAGCCGGATGCAGTTATGTAGGCAGCTGCGTTACCCGCCAGCGCAGCGAGCCGCTCTACGGTTAACTGGCTATCACCATCGACGAGGATGACGCGCTCTGGAAAAGCCTGAGCAGCCAGTTGAAGAATGAGTCCGAGATTCACTCAGTCCTCCCGCTGCCTGGCGATAGATCACCGCGAGGCTGGGAGGACGGCACGCTGGCGCCTGTGTTTGGGGCACGCTCCGCCGAGCCCACAGGTACATCTCTCTGCGAGATCGCGCGTACCATCGCCTCCTGGGCGAAGGACGCCAGGAGGTCGCCATTCCGTCGATATACGTCTCCCCTACCGAACACCCGGCCTCCTGCTGTAACAGGGCTCGACTGGTCCAGCAGGCACCATTCCCCCAGGTCGACAGGACGGTGAAACCACAGGTAATGGGCAGTTACTGCAGAATGAAAGCGCTTGCGGGAATCTGCCTGGCTCAAGCCCTCCACTGGCCTGAGAGCTGTCCCTATCAGCGTGAGATCCGTAGCGTAAGCTAGCAGGCCCTGATGCACCACGGGTTCGCCTACCAGATCGGGTGCCCGCATCCATATCTGAAGCTCTGCCGGCCCCACGGTGGGATCTCCGAGGTCGACTCCCCCGACGATCCTTGTATCCCAGGGGATCATGCCTAGATCAGTCGCACGTGCATCCTCGGGTTCCCCGCCGTCTACGAATACCTCCTGGCGTGTCAGCCCAGATTCATCGGGGACATGGCACGTCACGAGAGCAGAAGCCATCACACGAGAGCCCTGGCTAACCGCGACGTGAAGCGATGCGAATGTGCGACCCTCGTGGTTCACGATGACCCCGTAGTCGAGTTGTTCTAGGGGATCGGCCTCGCGTGAGAAATGAATAGCGAGCGACTTCACCACCTTGTCCGGAAGCTGCTCGGCACAGGCCGCTATCACCTGCGCCAGAATCTGACCCCCGAAGACCCTGCCGTAGGCCAATGGAAGGCTCCGGCCCAGGTAGTGCCCATCTCCCGCCGATCCCAGACTCATGCAGGCGACACAGTCGTCAGTGCGCAGGTCGCTCAATGCACATCCCCGCCAAGCGATGACTGCTCCGCTCCGCCTCCCCCGAGCCCGCCAAGCGATGGCTGCCCCGCTCCGCGGATATCGAGCTCCCTAACTGCCGAGCGCTCCGCCACGAGCTGCGAGCGGTTGATCTTCATGGCTTCCGTACGGGGAATCTTGTCCAGGATCTCGACGCTCTTCGGAACCTTGTATGCTGCCAGGCGACTGCGCGCGAACTCCACTATCTGGCCTTCCGACAGAGCTGTTCCGTCCTTCGCTGCGACTATCGCGTGGACTCTCCTCCCCCACGCCACATCTGGCAGCCCTACGACCACCACGTCCGCTACCTCGGGGTGCTCGCTCAGAGCAGCTTCGACCTCTGCCGGATAGACGTTTGCCCCTCCCGTGACGATCATGTCGACCCGCCGATCGGCCAGGTACACGAACCCGTCGCCGTCGACCCACCCCAGATCTCCCACGGAGACGAAGCCATCTCCCGATAGTTCCAGAGCCGGGACCCCTTCCCCTAGATAGAAACTCCCGGGGTCGGTCGGGGTACGCAGGCAGATGCTGCCGACCTCACCGGTTGCCATCTCCTTGCCGGCGTCATCGAGGATCCTCACTTCCGTGGCGCCCCAGGGCCTACCGATAGTCCCTGGATGCGAGAGCCACTCATCTCCCCTGGCTGCGGTGAGACCCACGTTCTCAGAAGCTCCGTAGCTGGCGTAGAAGCGTGTGGGACCGACGAGCTCTATCCAGCTCCTTCCCAACCATTCGGGAAGCGGAGCTGCTCCCTGCTGAACCCACTGGAGGCTCGATAAGTCCCGACTCGCTATGCCTGGAACCTGCGCTATGCGTTGCAGCATCGGGGTAGCCGCTATGAAGCCGGTCACTGCGTGCCGCTCTATGGCATCGAGAACCGCCGTAGAATCAAAGCGAGTCATCAGAACAACCGTGTTGCCACCCATTAGGTTCATGAAAACGGTTATACCGTTCGTATGGTATAGAGGCGCTGGCGCGAGGATGCGCTGTGGCCAAGAGAGCGGACCGTAGCTGTCCACGATACTCGGCATGCCCCTTGTCTCTGGCATGTAGAGACCTGGACTGTTGCGGACGATGATCTTCGGAGCTCCCGTCGAACCCGAGGAGCAGACACCCCACCCGTAAGGAGGGACCGGTATACTCCCAGCGTTGGAACCGCTCTCGCTGGCAGCTTCAGCCGTGCCAGCCAGTCCAGCAGCTTCCCCGAACAACGTGTCACCTACTCCATCCACCACGACTCGGGGCTGCAGCACACTCAGGAGTCGCTCTCTCTCCCAGCGCGGGAGATCCGCACGCACAGGAACCGGCACGGCCCCGAGCTTCCAACCCGCGAACACCACCGCAACATGCTCGGCAGTGTTCGGGACCGCGACCGCCAGGTAGTCGCCCGTCCGAACCCCCCGCTTCGCGAGCGCTCGTGCCAGCATGCCCGACCAAGCGTCCAGCTCGCTCCATGTCACCGTGATCTCTTCGGCGCCGAGCTCACTGGCGGGCACGACAACGAGCGCGACGCCGCCCGGATCCTGGCGCGCCAGCTCCGCCAGGCGCTCTCCGTAGGCCACCGGATGTGGCCCAGCTACCGGCGATGGTCCAGCTACCGGCGATGGTCCAGCTGACGCCAGTGTCATATAACAGCTAGAATACCTGCATGACACCTCCCGCCGCTCCGGACCCGGAAAAATCTATCAGCCCCAGCGCATCGACGAGTCCCAGCACATCTGGGAGTCCCAGCACATCTGGGAGTCCCGGCGCATCGAAGAGCTCCGGCGCAGCCAGGCGGCCCGCCAGGATCTCGAGGGACCGGGTCGGCATCGGTGTCCTGGGCATCGGCAACATAGCCCCCCTGAACGTGGCTGGCTACCTTGCCCATGATCGATGCGATGTCGTCGCCCTCTGCGATCTCCGAGAGGAGAAAGCAAGGAAGACGGCCGAGGAATGGGGAGTTCCAAAGGTCTATACCGACATCGACGAGCTCATGCATGATCCGGATATCGACGCTGTCGAGATACTCACCCCTACGCACCTGCACTTGGAGCACGTGCTGGCTGCTGCCAGGGCAGGCAAGCACGTGTCCTGCCAGAAGCCGCTTGCGAACACCGTAGCCGAGGCTAGGCAGATGGTGGCTGCCTGCGAGGAAGCCGGGGTAGTGCTCCGTGTCAGTGAGTGCGACATCCATTACCCGCCCCTCCAGCGAGCCAAGGCCATGATCGAGGCAGGGGCCGTGGGAACACCTACCATGATCCGGCTGAAGACCGTGATAGGAAGCACCGACTCAGACTTCCAGGCGAACCTGGAGCCGGAGGGCTACATGTGGCGCTTCGACGAGCGCAGCCCAGGCGGTCACCTGTTCGATGACATGGTGCACAAGTACGCCCTCGCCCTATGGCTGGCCGACAGCCCTGTGCGCAGTGTCCAGTCAGTCGTAAGGCGGGGCCAGCTCTTCTTCGAGACACCAACTGCTGCCATCTTCGAATACGACCGAGATAATCTCATTGGGACCCTGGAGGTGGCTCACGCACCTTACATGCCAATACCGACCGACTTTTACGGGGCGGACGAGTTCGTCGAGATCCAGGGCACTGACGGGCTCCTCTGGGTTACACGCATCGGTGGCAAGCTGTTCGACCTGCCCCCGCTCATCCTGTTCGGGAAGGACGGCAAGCAATCCTTCACGGACATGGACGCAGACTGGGCAACCGGCTTCACCAACGCTTCGCGCCACTTCGTCGACTGCCTGCTCGACGGCACCCAGCCTCTGATGACTGGCGAGATGGCGATCCAGACCCTCCAGCTCTGCTTCGCCGTGTACCAGGCCTCACAGGATCGGGAGCCCGTTGATCCCGCGAAGATCGAAGATGCCGTGTCCCCGCCATGGTGGCCGCTTACGTGGGACCAACTCCTCGAGGGAATGTGACTACGGCAGATCCCGCGCCAGCCCCGAGTAGCTCTTCCCCGGAGAGATCTGCGCCACATAGCTCTGTCCCATATAGCCCTGTGAAAAAAGGCCCCGTGATAGTCACCGGGGCCTCATCAGGCATAGGCGCGGCAACGTCCAGGCGCTTCGCCCTTGCCGGGTGGCCGGTCGCCCTGGTCGCTCGCCGGCGCGACCGCTTGGCGGACGTGCTGCGTGACTGCGAGCAAACCAGCCCGGGCTCGCGCATGTTCGTGGCCGATCTCGGGGATCTTGACGCCATCCCCGCCCTGGCGTCAACTATCACTGGAGCCCTCGGTCCTGTAGAGATACTGGTAAACAATGCCGGCATCCCGATGCGCCGGCACGTACACGGCCTGACCCGAGCAGACGTCGAACGGGTCATGACCATCAACTACCTATCTCCAGTCTGCCTTACCCTTGCCCTCCTGCCTGGCATGCTGCAGCGCAAGAGCGGCACCGTG
>DAHXND010000128.1 GCA_027366675.1 Acidimicrobiales bacterium | reverse complement strand
GGCGCCAAGGACTGCAGAGCGCCCTGCCCGCCGTAGTGCAGGGCCAGAGCCACCTCTGTTGTCGCGTCCGGATAGCCCATGGTGGTCGCCAGACCGAAGCGATCGAGCTGACTCTCGACAAGCGGGTAGGTTCCGAGCTGGCTGAGCGGGTTCTGTGTGGCGATTACCAGATGAGGGTAGGGGAGCTGCCACGACTCGCCGTCAACGGTAACCTGGCCCTCCTCCATGGCCTCTAACAGCGCGGACTGAGTGCGTGGTGGCGTGCGGTTCAACTCGTCGACGAGCAGTATCGGAGAGAATATCGGCCCCGGACGGAACTCCCAGGTGGTGTTGCCTGGATTATAGATGCTTACCCCGGTAACATCCGAAGGGAGCAGGTCGGGATGCCCCTGGATGCGCTGCAGGCGAGCTCCCAGCACAGATGCGAGCGCCTTCGCCAGGACTGTCTTGCCGACGCCGGGTACGTCCTCGATTAGCAGGTGCGCTCCAGAGAGCACGGCAAGCACGGCAATGGAGACAGCCTCAGGAGTGCCTATCACGACCCTGGCGATCTCTCGCTGGAGAGCGTGAGCGAAAGCGATCGTCTCGTCGAGGTCGAGCCTGGGAGCGTGGTCTGGGGCGTAGCCGCTGCTCTCTGCGTCTCCTGCGCCTATTCCGCTGCCTGGGACGGTGGACCCCTTCGCATCGGTCCCGCCTGGTCCGGCCTGGATGCCCGGATCCGTCACGATAGACGGCGCGCCGGCTGGGCCGCCAGTGCCCGGGGGCATCGGCGCAGCTGGAAAGGACGGCACGAGACCATTATCGACCATGAGTGACCGTTCCTGCACTGCGGGCGGGAATTTTCTGAGGGCCCTTGCCACTCGGGAACCTCGAAGACCTCGCGCTCCTCTTCGCTCACTACCTCGGCGTGGTCAAGATCGGAGCCGCAGCCGGCGCATGCCTTGATCTCATCATGTCGGCACACTTCTCGCCGATCATGATCACAGCTGCGTTGATGTTGTTGCTCGTCACGCACGGCATAACCGACGCGTCGGCGATCCTGAGGCCGCTGATGCCCCGCACCATCAGCTGCGCGTCAACCACCGCCATCGGATCGTCGTCCGGGCCCATCTTGCAGGTTCCGCACACGTGGTACTCGGTGTCTGCGTGCTTACGCAGGGTATCTTCGATCTGGCGGGGGTCGTCCCGGTCGTATCGAATAAGCATCTCGCCGCGGTATCGGTCGAAGGCGGGGCTGTTCATGATGTCGAGCGCTATCTGGACGCCCTTGACCATCGTCTCCATGTCGTAGGGATGGCTGAAGTACCTCGGGTCGATCAGGGGAGCAACCCTCGTGTCGGGACTGGCGAGCTTCAATTCGCCCACGCTCTTGGGTCTTGCCAGGAGTAGGTGCGCCGAGTAACCGTGACCGAGGTGGAGCTTGCGTCCGTGATCGTCGGCGATGCCGACGATCAACTCCATCTCCATGTCGGACACCTCGACATCAGGACTTGTCCGGTAGTAGGCACCGGACTCTGCGACGCAGCTGGTGATCAGACCGGAGCGGTACCTGTGCCACGTCCACATCGCCTTGAGCAACCGGGCCACACCCGTCGGGGAGATACCGACGGTGTGATCAGAGACCAGTGACCGGTAGATCAACAGAGCTGAGATGTGGTCCTGAAGGTTCTGACCGATCCCGGGTATGTCGAGGACTGGAGTTATGCCCAGTCCCTGCAGGTGAGCGCCCGGCCCCAGGCCCGAGGCCATCAGGATCTGGGGCGAGCCGAAGGCCCCGGCCGACATCACCACCTCGCGGCGCACCCGTACCGTGTTCAGCTGATCGCCTCGCTGATACTCGACGCCGGTCGCGCGGCGCTGGTCGAGCAACACCCGAGTGGTGTGGGCGCCGGTACGCACCTCCAGGTTGGGCCGATCCATGTTGGGATGGATGAAGGCGGCAGCGGCGCTGTGACGCTCGCCATCCTTCTGGGTGACCTGGACGTGGTAGCAGCCATGGTGGTCGGTGCCGTTGCAGTCCGGGTTGAAGGGGATGCCCTGCGACTGGCAGGCCTCCAGGAACACGTCGTTGAGGGGGCTCGGGCTCCGCAGGTTGGTAACGTGCAGGGGGCCGTCGACCCCGTGGAAGGGAGAGTCTCGGTGGATCGCGTTGGCCTCGGATTTCTTGAAGTACGGGAGCACGTCGTCGTAGCCCCAACCCGGGTTCCCCAATGCGGCCCAGTTGTCGTAGTCGAAACGGGGTCCGCGGGCGTAAATCATGGCGTTGATGGCGCTCGAGCCGCCGAGCGCCTTGCCGCGTGGCTGAAAGCCGCGACGCCCGTTCAAACCGGGCTGGGGCACGGTCTGGTAGTTCCAGCTATTGATGCCACGTGGCATTGCCAGGGCAAAGCCCAGCGGGGCGCGAATCAGGACATCCCGTCCCTCGCCGCCGGCCTCGAGCAGGCACACCTTTACCGAGGGATCCTCGCTCAGGCGGCTCGCCACGACGCAACCTGCCGAGCCGCCCCCGACAACCACGTAGTCGAACTCCTCCATCGGCCAACTGTACCAAGCCAGGTGCCAAGCTAGGTGCTCGACGAGGAGGAGAGCTGAAGGACCATCACTCTATTCAGAAGTCAACCCCCGCCCTTGACGACGCGGCTCCAGGGCCAGGGTCACGGCTCAGAAGTCGATGCCGGACAGCTCGGGGATGGTGCGCTCCGCTCGTGAGCGGGCTTGGTGCCAGCGCTCGCGGATATGTCGCCAGGCGTCATCTCCTATAGATGGGTCCGGATCTATGACGAGCCGGGGATGCCAGGTGGCGCTAAGCGCTTCGGCGTCAGGCCAGTAGCCCAGGCCCAGACCGGCCAGGTAGGCGGCACCGAGGGTAGTTGCCTCCGTGACGGGAGCCACCTCTATGGCCAGGTGGCAGGCATCGGCGAGCGCTTGGAGGAAGGTGGAGTTCCCGGTCATCCCGCCATCGACCCTGAGAGCCTCGGGATGCTCGCCAGCATCTGCCCCTGCGGCTTCGAGCAGATCAGCTCCCCTGTGTGCGACGCCTTCCAGCACGGCGCGGACTATCTCTGGCCGGCCGGTTCCTCTGCTTATGCCCAGGAGGGTGCCTCGTGCTCCGAAATCCCACACGGGCGTGCCAAGTCCGAGTAGGGCAGGAACGTACCAGACGTCGCCTGTCTCGGCACACGATGCTGCTATGGCATCGCTTTCCTCGGCGTTATCGATGATCCGAAGGTCGTCGCGCAGCCACTCGACGTTCGTGCCGGCTGCCAGCATGATCGCCTCTACCCCCCAGGAGAGGCTTGTGCCGTGGCGCCACGCGATCACAGGGATCGTTCCCGCGCTGCCACGCTGGGCGAATCCGACCCTGCTCTTCCCCGTGCACAGGTCCAGCATCCCGCCGGTCCCGAAAGTGGCCTTCGCCAGCCCGGCGCGCGTGCAGCCCTGGCCCACGAGGGACGCCTGCTGGTCCCCGGCCATACCGGTTATCGGAGGCGAACCAGGTAGAGCGGTGGCTTCGGCAATCGGCCCGGCGGAGTCCACGATGCGCGGCAGTATCGAGCCAGGGATCCTCAGTGCCTCCAGTGCCCGCTCGTCCCAGCCGGTTCCATCGGCACGTAGCAACCCGGTGAGACCTGCGTTGGTGGCGTCAGTTACGTGGTGGGCACCGCCGGTGAGGATCCACACCAGCCAGGTGTCGACTGTGCCGAAGTGCAGGTCGCCGGGAGACTCGCTGCGGACCCGATCGGGGTCCACGGCATCGAGGATGGCGGCGAGCTTGGTCGCTGAGGCGTTCGGGGCGAAGCGGAAGCCGTCTGCCTGAAGCGCGAGGCAGGTGCCCACGGTGCGTAGGTCCTGCCAGCCGATGCCCGGGCCCACAGGGTGACCCTCGCGGTCCCAGACTATGGTGGAGGCTCGCTGGTTGGCTATGCCGACGGCGTCCACCCGCTCTCCGGCGTCGGCCATAGCGCTCCTGGCTGTAGCGAGGGCCGCTTCCGCCAGCACCCTGGCGTCGATCTCGACTATTCCTGGGGCGGGAGATGCAGGAAGCACCGGCTGGTGGTGGACGTGCTCCACGATCCCGGCACCTTCCTCGCCGGCCAGGCGCACGATGGCGGAGCGCACCCCGGAGGTCCCGACGTCGATCACGAGGATGCTCGGATAGCGCCCTGGAGCCCAAGCGGTCCGGTAAGGGCTCCCAGGCTGGCCGCCCACGGCCGGGCGATCCGCGCCGCTCACGGCCGGGCGATCCGCGCCGCCCACGGCCGGGTCATTCGCGCCGCCCACGGCTGGGCGATCCGCACTGCTCACGGCCAGGGGGCCTCTCCGAACGTCGAGGGCAGAGCCAGCTTCCCGGGGTTCAGTATGCCCTGGGGGTCGAGGGCCGACTTCAACGTGGCCAGCACCCCGAAGCCGGAGCCGAGCGCTCTGCTCAGGTACCTGGCGCGGTTCAGACCTATGCCGTGGTGATGGCTGATCGCGCCGTCGCATGCGAGGGTAGCCCCCATGACGGCATCCCAGGCCTTCGTATAGAACGACTCCATCCAGGCTAGGGTGGCTTCGCTCGCCACGCCCTTGCCGCTGTCGCTACCCGCTCCGTCCGGAGGGCGGCCGGCGAATGTGAAGTAGAGGCAGGCACCGTCGCTGTAGGCGTGAGACTCGTGTGCCGAGGCCGCCAGGATCCCGTCCAGGGACATGAGATCCCTCAAGGCGTTCTCGTAGAGCGTGGGAAGGGCGCTCCAGCTGGCTGCGATCTCGATAGTGTCGACCACGATCCCCGCCTGGACCAAGGGGCCGAGGACGCTCACGTCGTTCCGGTTCGCGTACCACCTGTCTGCCAGGGATACGGGCAACTCGTCTCCTGCACGCCCAGCCTCCTCGCTCACGATGCTCATGGTCGCTTCCAGCAGGTGCTCGTCTGCCTCATCGAGGACGACGAGGACGGCCGCATCGTCGACATCGAAGGTGCGTGCGGATTCGACAGGGTCATAGAGCCGGAGAACGGCAGGTGTGGCGCCGCGACGGAGGATCCGCCGAGAGACCTCCAGCCCCGCCTCGAACGACGGGAGGCCCCAGGCGCCCCTCCGTTCGGCGGGAGGTACTGGGTGCGCCCTGAGGCGAGCTCCCACTATGACGCCCAGGGTTCCCTCGCTTCCGACGAACAGCTGGGTGAGATCCGGTCCCATGGCCGCACGAGGAGAAGATGGTGCTGTGTGCACAGAATGCCCGTCGGCCAGCACAACATCCAGTCCCGAGACGATATCCTCGATCTTGCCGTAGCGGGTGGAGTACTGGCCTGCCCCTCGGCAGGCGATCCATCCTCCCACGGTCGCGAGCGCCATGGACTGCGGCCAGTGACCGACCGTGAGGCCGTAAGTGCCTCTGAGCTCATTCTCGAGATCTGGTCCCATGGTGCCGGGAAGCACCCCGACTGTCCCCGACTCCGCGTCCACACGGTATATTCCCGTGAGGTCAGTCAGGTCCAGCATCACTCCCCCGTAGGCCGGAACGCTACCCCCGCACACGCCGCTCCTTCCTCCAGAGACCGTCAGTGGCACGCGAGCCTCGTTGCAGGCTTGCACTATCTCGGCTACCTGTTCGATGGCCGAAGGCCGCACGGCGGCTGCCGGGAGGGCGGGGACCTCGCCATGGGTGGACCAGTGCAGGGCGAGCGGCCACCAGTCGCGGCCGAGGTCTGCACATGCTGGTGCGGTCGTGACCGCCGCTCCTGTGGATTCCAGCCGGCCGAGCAGCGCGGAGTCCACCTCGACGCTCCGGGTAGAGAACCGTGAGCGGATCAGGGAAGCGTCAGCAGGCAGGGGTACAGGTGGCTCCTGGGGGTGGGTTCGCTCGTGAGCAGGTTCCGGGTTGCCACCAGAGCCGTGGCTCTCTTGCCCGGCCAGGCTGTCTGTGGGATCTGGGCTCACGTCTGTGCACCTGCCAGGTTGCCAGCGCGGTAGAAGCGCAGGGAGCTGTCCCGGAACGCATTCACGTGACGCGCTATGTCCTCTGCGCTCCAGCCAAGCTCGGGAGCTATCAGCTCGGCTACGTCACGGGCCGATGCCAGGGTCGCCCCGGCGTCCAGTAGCAACGCCCTGGTACGTCGGGCCAGGATGTCCTCGAGCGTGAGCGCCCATTCCTCGCGTACGGCGAAGATGGCTTCCGCCCTCAGGTACGGCAGGCCGGGAACAAGAGGCTCGCCCAGGGAGCTATCCTGCTCAACCAGTGCCCACAGAGCACGCGCCTCCCCGCCATGGCGTGAGATCAGGTGCTCCAGCGTCGACTCGGCTATGCCGAGGCGGGCAGCGCTTCCAGGGGCCCGAAGCTGAGCGGTGCCGTCTGCCCCATGGAGCTTCCAGGTCTTCGTAGGGCTTCGCCGGGCACCGCGTCCCAGGCGGTCAACCACCACGTCTACGGTGTCGGAAGCCATCTTGCGGTAAGTGGTGAGCTTGCCTCCCGTCACGGTGACGAGCCCTCGCTCGGAGACCTTCACGACGTGCCGCCGTGATAGATCCGCAGTGCGGGAGCTCGTGCTGGCGGTGCCTCCGGGTGGATTGAGCAGGGGCCGTAGCCCTGCCCACGCTCCGGTTACATCGGAGAGCTCTATAGGTTCGCCAAGGGCCGCGTTCAGCGCGTCGAGTATGTAGGAGACGTCTTCCTCTGTGCAGTCTGGCTCGTCCATGGAACCCTCGTAGTCGGTATCAGTGGTGCCTATGTAGGTGTGGGTCCCCCATGGTATGACGAAGATAGACCTGCGATCTGCAGCGACAGGCACGACGACTGCTATGTCGCAGGGGAGCTTCTCCCTGGGGACTGCTATGTGGATTCCCTTCGCAGGGCGCATCGCGTTCGGATGGCTACCCTGATCCAACGCTATCAGGTCGTCTGCCCAGATCCCGGTGGCGTTCACGACCGCTCTGGCTCTCACCTCCACTGTGCTCGTGCCGAGGGAACTATCGCCCGGGTCCTCGCCAGGGGCCAGAGGGGAGATCAGGGCACCGCTCACGGCCTGATCTCCTGCCTCCGGGAGCAGGCGTGTCACCGGAGCATAGGTGGCAACTGCTGCACCGAGCTCCTCGCTGGCGCTGCGCAGCACGGCGAGGGTGAGGCGAGCGTCATCAGCCCGCGCGTCGTAGTAGAGGAAGCCCGCTACCAGGCGGTCGCTGCGCATGGTAGGCAGGTGGCGGATCACCTCGTCCCGGCCGACACGGCGATGCCTGCGGCCGATGCGCCAGCCCCCAGCCAGGTCGTACATCCACAGAGCCGTCCCGTAGGTCCTGGCCACGGTGCGGTTCACCACGCCATCACGCCCGAAAAGCGGTATCAGGAACGGCAGCGGCGTTACCAGGTGGGGCGCATTTTCGAGGAGACGCTGGCGCTCGGCAAGGCTCTCGGCTACCAGGCCGATCTCATGACTCTGCAGGTAGCGCAGGCCTCCATGGATGAGCTTGCTGGAGCGCGACGAGGTACCTCGGGCGATGTCGCCACGCTCGGCAAGCGCGACGCTCAGGCCGCGGGCAGCCGCCTCGAGAGCTACTCCCGCGCCCGTGATACCGCCACCAACGACCAGAACGTCGAACACCTCGTTGGCCATGCGGCTCAGGGAGGCAGCGCGCCTGGCTATGGCTGGGGGTTGTGGAGTGCTCTCTGGCATCGGGTTCCCAGCCTGCCACAGTGCGCTCTGGAGCGGTAGCAGAGGCACTAGATCACAATAATTGCTCCTTGACAATTATTGTAGGTTAGTCTAGAATGCCTGATATGCGCAGCGCAGAGGAGCTCTCGGATCTGTTCCGGGCGAACGGGAAGAGAGTCACGCCCCAGCGTGAGCGGATCTTCAGAGTGCTCGAGGGAAACACCTCGCATCCCTCGGCAGAGGTGGTCTACGAGTCGGTGCGCGGCGACCTCGGCACGATATCTCTGAAGACCGTGTACGAGACTCTCCACGACCTGGCCCAGCTGGGGGAGATCGTGGAGATGGACCTGGGGACGGGCATGGCGCTCTTCGACCCGAATGTCGAGCGGCGACACCACCACCTGGTCTGCCGCTCCTGCGGTAAGGTTCAGGACATCGAGTGCGATCTCGGTCCGTTGAGCCTGCCGGAGGAGGTGGCAGCGTCCAATGGCTTCGTAGTGGGCGAGCCAGAGGTCGTCTTCCGGGGCCTGTGTGCGGACTGCATCTCGACGAGCACCCCTTCGTAGCGCATGTACAGAAGAAATAGCCAGAGAACAGAGAACAGAGAGAAAGGTAGGCGACCTATGCCAGCATTGAAGGACACGAAGACCTGGGAGAACCTGAAGGCAGGTTTCGCGGGCGAGAGCCAGGCCAACCGGCGGTACCTCTACTTCGCCCAGAAGGCAGATGTCGAAGGGTACCCCGACGTAGCGGCGCTCTTCCGTTCGGTAGCAGAGGGCGAGACGGGGCATGCATTCGGTCATTTCGACTACCTGCGCGAAGTGGGAGATCCGGTGACCGGAGTGCCTGTAGGACCGACACAGGACAACCTGAAGTCCGCGATCGAGGGCGAGACGTACGAGTACACGGAGATGTACCCGGGATTCGCCAAGGTGGCGAGGGATGAGGGCTTCGAGGAGATATCGGACTGGTTCGAGACTCTGGCCCGTGCAGAGAAGAGTCATGCAGGACGGTTCAAGAAGGGTCTGGATTCCCTCTCCTGAAGTCTCCGGAACGATGACCACCACCTATGATCCGGACCACGTATCGTACTATGACGATAGAGATCTGCGCGTGGAGATGTCTCGGGTCTTCGAGCTGTGCCATGGTTGCAGGCTTTGCTTCAACCTGTGCCCGGCATTCCCAACGCTGTTCGATGCCATAGATGCACGCGATGGAGAGGTCAGCGAGCTAACCAGGTCTGAGCAGGACCAGGTGGTGGACGAGTGCTACCAGTGCAAGCTGTGCTACGTGAAGTGTCCCTACGTGCCTCCTCACGACTGGGCGCTTGATTTCCCGCGCCTCATGATGAGGGCCAACGCGGTGAAGCACGTAGCACAGCCTGGTGGCATCAGGGAGCGCTTGGCGGACCAGGTGCTCGGGCGCACGGACCTCGTAGGACGTCTCTCCTCGGCTGCTGCTCCGCTGGCGAACGCCGTGATCGGCTCTCCTGGGTCCGTGGCTCGCCGTGTCATGGACAAGGCAGCAGGGATCGCCTCGCAGCGGGTGCTCCCTCCCTATGCGAGGGAGCGGTTCACCACGTGGTTCCACCGGCGTGTGCCACCGATCATGGTCCAGTCGCTGCCCGAGGGCTCTCCGGCCGCTGGCTCTCCGGCCGTTGGCTCTCCGGCGGCTGGAAATCCAGGCGCTGGAAATCCGGCCGTTGGCTCTCCGGTGGCTGGCTCTCCGGCCGTTGGAGATAGGCCTGGCGACGAGCAGCCGTCACACGCCGGTGAGTCGGATCGGGGAGTGGCCGTGTTCGCGACGTGCTTCATCGAGTACATGGAGCCAGGGATCGGGAAGGACCTGGTCAAGGTCTACGAGCATAACCAGATCCCGTGCGAGATTCCGCCAGGCACGCGTTGCTGCGGCGCTCCATGGTTGCACGGCGGGGACGTGCGAAAGTTCCGGCGCGCGGCCGAGCATAATGTCGAAGCACTCTTCAGCCTGGCGGCATCTGGGGTTCCCATCATCGTCGCGCAGCCCACGTGTGGCTACGTGCTCAGGCAGGACTATCCCCGCTACCTGAAGAGCACCCAGGCGAAGGTGGTGGCTGGTCAGGTCTTCGACGCGTGTGAGTACCTGTCCCGGATGGAGTCACTGGGCCGTGGAACCTTACGGACTGATTTCACGGGCGAGGTGCCAGCCAAGGTTACCTATCACGTAGCCTGCCACCTGCGGGCTCAGAGCATAGGGGTGAGAGCTCAGGATCTCCTCCGCACTGCCGGCATGGACGTAAGCCTGGTGGAGCGTTGCTCCGGGATAGACGGTACCTGGGGATATCGTAGTGCAAACTATGATCTTGCCAGGAAGGTTGCCCAGCCGTTGGCACGTGGCATAGAGAGCGCAGCCGGCGATGCTGTCTGCGGGGATTGCCATCTGGCTAATGGGGCGATATTCGAGGAGACAGGCGAGAGATCGCGCCACCCTATCCAGCTCCTTGCTCGCGCCTATGGGATCCCCGAGGAGCGATGACAGCGGAGCGGCCTGCTGGTTCCATGCGCCGTCAGCTTGACTTGGCGGACATCCTCGACCTGCGGGCCTACGAGAGGGAGCGGGATGCTCGACGCGCCGAGGTGATGGCACTGAAACGGGATCGCCGGGTCGGTGTTGGACCGTTGGTGACGCTGGTCTTTGAGAATCGTGTAACGATCTGGTATCAGGTCCAGGAGATGGTGAGAGCTGAGCGGATGCTGGAGGACAGCCAGGTCCTGGAGGAGCTGGAAGCGTACAACCCGTTGATACCGAATCCTGGAGAGCTGTCTGCCACGTTGTTCATCGAGCTCACTACTGACGAGGAGCTGAGGGAATGGCTGCCCAAGCTCGTCGGGATAGAGCGTTCGGTGCTCCTGGTGATAGGTGCTGGTGGAACCTCGGAGGCAGCGCCGTTGCCCTCCGGTGATGGCTCCGAGCTGGTCGTGCGGGCGGTACCCGACGCCGAGCAGTCCGAGATGCTCACGAGGGAGGCAGTAACTGCGTCGGTGCATTACCTGCGGTTCGGGCTCGGGAGTGACGCGATAGAGCGCTTCGCCCGCGAACCAGTGGCCCTCGCTATCGATCACCCCGCCTACCGGGAGGCCACACTGCTCGGTGACAGGACGAAGGCGTCGCTGCTCGCCGATCTCCGCGGGCAGTGAGCCGGGTCTCGCAGGGCGGGCATAGGGTCTCGCAGGGCGGGCAGTGAGCCGGGTCTCGCAGGGCGGGCATAGGGTTTCGCTGGCCTGAACGGGCTTCCCGGCCCACGGTGGGCCCTCCGGCCCACGGTGGGCTCCAGGCGGGCCTCACGGTTGGCGCACGGTCAGGCCACGGTGGGCTCCAGGCGGGCCCCCCGGTCGGCTCAGGAGAGGTCTGGAGGAAGATCGGCTGGTTCAGGATTGGTCGGACCGGACTGGATAGAGCTGGATTCTCCAGGCGAGCTCTCGGTAAGGCGGCTCTCCGCGGGGGCCTTCTGCCACGGCCAGTCCGCGTGGTGGTCAGACAGCGCGGCAACGGTTTCTGCCCATGAGCGGTTGGCCTCAGCCAAGTCCACGGTCTCTTGGATGATCATTGGATGGGCGATATCTGATCCTCTGGAACGTTCGGCAGCCTGGTAGGCCTGCTGGACGGATGATCCGAGGGCGGACAGGGGATCGACGATGCTATTGCCCAGCTCACGCAGGACCGCCTCGCTGTGTACCTCATCTTCCAGGCGGCTCAGGAGGAGCACGAGCTCCTCGGCACGGTTCCAGGACTGGAAAGCCAGGCTCTCGGTCTCCGGGCACCATGCAGCATCGAAGTGGGTGGTAAGTGCCTCTCGCACTCGCTGGGAGCGCTCTACGTTGGCAGGCAGGTGGAAGAGCGCCTCTCCAGGAAGAGGGCTCGTGACCCGGCTGACCCAGGAGGCCAGGCCAACCGGGAGGAGGAAGAAGCCTAGGAAAGCTACGATCCCGCATACCGTGATCGCTGTGGCCACGGGATCGCCCACGCGCCTATCCACGATCTCGTTTACCATGTACGAGCCCCCGGTCACGATCGCTGCCAGTGCGGCCAGGGGAGCAGCAAGGCGCCTACGGATCCGTCGCAGGAACTGCCATTCGCTCCATGATCTCCTGTGCCGATGCTCGTCTATGCCCAGGGACAGCAGGCGGAGGCGAACTCGCGTGAGCCATGCTCCGAGACGCCCGGCGTCCTGCTGAGCGGCCACCGCCATGTAGCCGTGTTGAAGGAGCTGTTCCAGGTGGAACCACCAGGCGTGGCGCTGCTCGCGGTCGAGATCGGCCGCAGGCAGAGCGGGTCTTAGCAGGGCGGCAGACTCAGGAGCCCTCTTGCCATTCCAGCCACAGGTCATAAACTGTGCCCTCCTCGCTGTGCTCGCCCCCTGCCACTGATAGCACTGTTCCTGCCTGCACCCCCGCCGTCCAGATGCGCCTACCCTTCCAGCGGCCCGCTCCGCTAAACTGCCCGTCCACCACGACGTCCGAGCGCCGTGATGGCAAGTGTTAGGTGGCTCACCGCTGGAGTCGATTCTAGAGCAGATCGAGCGGGCTAAGCGCGGGCGCTCCACCTCCGGCGGCATTCGCTTCAGCTATGCACTGCCACGGATCGGCCTTATAGTGCTGGTCGCCCGAGCACTGCCCTGGCTGGCCCTGTGGTGGACCGAGCGGGATAGCGCGTAGCCTGGGCGGGATGGACTTCGATCTCCCGGAGGAGCTGGCCGATCTGCAGGGGATCGCGCGCCGGATCGCTCGGGAGAAGGTCCTGCCTCGCGCCCGGGCCATAGACGAGACCGGAGAGTACCCCGAGGATCTGTTCGATGTATTCCGCCAGGCGGGCTTGCTCGGTCTGTGCATACCCGAGGACTACGGAGGATCGGGGGCCGGGATCCTCGGCCTGGCACTTGCGATCGAGGAGGTCGCCAAGTACTCGAATGCTGCGGCGCTGATGCTCCTCCTTACCCGCTTACCCACCGGACCGGTGATGATCGCAGGGTCAGAGGAGCAGAAGAAGCGCTATCTGCCTGCTATAGCGTCAGGCACGGGCAGAGCTGCCTTCGGTCTCTCGGAGCCCCAGGCAGGAAGCGACGTCGTGGCCATGCGTACCCGTGCCACTCCGGATCCAGCTACCGCTGGAGGGTGGATACTGAACGGTCTGAAGTGCTGGATGTCGGGTGTGGCGCAGGCCGACTGGTACACGATCTTCGCGAAGACAGGAGACCCCTCCAGCCGGGCGCACGACTCTATTACCGCCTTCATAGTCGAGCGCGCCTGGCAGGGAGTGGAGGTAGGGCGGATCGACAGGAAGATGGGGGTGCACGGGGTCGATACCGGGGAGCTCGTGCTACGAGATGTCCATGTGCCTCCTGAGAATGTCATAGGGGAGGTCGGGGGATTCCGTCTGGCGATGTTGGGTTTGAACGCGATGCGCCCTGTGGTCGCTGCCAGGGGCATCGGGCTGGCTGAGGGGGCTCTCATGTACGCGGTCGATTACGTGAAGGACCGCGAGCTCTTCGGGAAGCATCTGGCCGATTTCCAGGGGACCCAGTGGAAGGTGGCTGAGCTGGCCACAGAGATAGAGGCCGCGCGCCTGCTCACCTACAGGGCAGCGTGGTTGGCCGACCAGGGCCGTTTCACGCGCGAGTGGGTTCCATTCCTGTCCATGGCCAAGTACTACGCGACCGAGCTCGCAGTGAAAGCGTCGGGGATGGCGCTGCAGATGCTGGGGGCAGCCGGTTACATGGCAGATCACCTGACGGAGCTGTGGTATCGCGACGCACGCCAGCTCACTATCGTCGAGGGTACGACGGAGATCCAGCTCGGCCTTATAGCCCGCGGCGTCATGGATCGCGACCTGTGGTGGGACTGAGCATCCCTGCTATGAGCGGCCCTTCCATGAGAGGCACTCCCATGAGCGGCGGCGCCCTGAGCGGCGGCGCCCTGGGGCCAGCTTCAGGAGGAGACAGGCCGCAGTGGTCGGAGCTCCTATCGCTCCTCGTCTCGGGTAGGACCCTGAGCGAGGGTGAGGCTGCTGTGGCACTGTCTGAGATCTTGGAAGGAGGCATCGATCCTATGCAGATCGGGGCCTTCCTCGTGGCGCTAAGGGTACGCGGTGAGACCGTCGAGGAGATGACTGGGCTGGCGAAGGCGATGCTCGATCACGCAGCACTTCTGGAAGGGATTGGAGACTGCGTGGACACCTGCGGAACGGGAGGCGATGGATCGGGCTCTATCAACGTTTCCACCCTCGCTGCGCTGGTGGTGGCAGCGGCCGGGGCGAGAGTGTGCAAGCACGGGAATCGGGCCGCTTCGTCTGCCGCAGGATCGGCTGACGTTCTCGAGGCTCTTGGGGTCGTGGTGGATCTCGGGCCTGATGGTGTGAGAAGGTGCATCGACGAGACAGGCATAGGGTTCTGCTTCGCTCCGAGGTTCCATCCTTCGATGAGGCACCTGGCACCCGTGCGCCGCGCTCTTGGTATCCCGACTGTTTTCAACTATCTGGGCCCGCTTACGAACCCGGCTCGCGCCCCGTTCCAGCTCGTGGGGGTGGGAGACCGGTCGATGGCTGAGCGGATGGTCGGGGTTCTCGCTGCCACGGGGAGCACGAGGGCGATGGTGGTCCACGGAGCAGATGGGCTGGACGAGGTCTCCATTACGGGTCCCTCCGATGTTCTGGAGCTGGTGCGGGGGCGGGGAGGAGAGCCGGAGATAAGGCGCTACCAGGTCGATCCCGTGGAGCTTGGCTTCGTTCGGCGCAGCCTGGAAGAGGTGAGGGGCGGGGATGCCTCCTATAACGCGGATGTGGCCAGGCGGGTGCTGAACGGGGAAATGGGGGCTTGTCGCGATATAGTTGTCCTGAACGCGGGTGCGGCCCTCGTGGTGGCCGGCGCTGTCGGGGATCTCGGGGCGGGGATAGAGCGTGCTCAGGACGCGATCGATTCGGGTGCTGCGGCATTCACGCTGGAGCGGCTGGTGGCGGTATCGAGGATGGCGGCGTCAGGCACCTAGGAGCAGTGCCAGCCCGGCGGCTTCTGGAGCAGTGCCAGCCCGGCGGCTTCTGGAGCGGTGCCAGCCCGGCGGCTTCTGGAGCGGTCCGCCTGCACTGCTTGGTCCATGACTGCTTCTGACTCCTATAGCTATCGTAGTATGATATTCTGTCTGGCTCGAGTCACGAGCGTCGCGAGTAGATCCACGGTTGCATGCACGTCAGCCATCGCCCTGTGGGTCGGCTGGTGGGCAAGGTGGAGCTGATGCGCCAGGACCCCGAGCCTGCAGCTCTCCACCTCATGACGGACGAGCTTGCGCGCGAGCGCCAGGGTGTCCACGCAGGGAGCGTTCAGAGGGGGCAGACTGGCTCTCAGCAGTCCGGCGTTGATGAAGCTGAGGTCGAACTGGATGTTATGGCCGACGAGCGTCTTGCCTTTGGCCTGCTCGCGCAGGGCAGGCAGCACGCGGTCCAATGGTGGCGCATGGGCCACGAGGTCGTCGGAGATGCCGGTCAGGCGCGTGATGAACGGGGGGATAGGTATTCCAGGATTGACCAGGCACTGGAGAACCTCCTCGCGCCGGCCGTTCGAGAGGCAGACGGCTGCTATCTCTGTGATGCCGTTCGTCTCTGGAGACCAGCCGGTCGTCTCCACGTCGACCACGAGGAAGGTGGCGTGATCCCACTGGTCGAGCAGGTACGCGAGCGGGTCAGAGGGCGCGAGCGGGTCAGAGGGCGCGATCGGGTCAGAGGGCGCGAGCGGGTCAGAGGGCGCGGGCGGGTCAGAGGGCGCGGGCGGTAGTTCCATGGCTGGGCCTTCCGGTTCGGGCTGCGGCCCTCCCGAGGCGAGGGGTCCCAGGGCTGGGGCTCCTGGGGCTGGGGCTGGCGTTCCTGTAGCTGGGGCTGGGGTTCCCAGGGCTGGGGCTGGGGCCTTTGGAGCCAGGTATCTTAGGGCCACGGGACGAGTTTCGCGCGAACATGGGACACCTCGGGCGGATAGGCCGGTCCGGCGGACGGGCCTGCTCGGGCAGGGCCAAGGTCGGAACTGTCCAGTTCGGTTCAGGCCCTATGCGGGTGCGGGTTCCCAGGCTAGCCGGTGCGGGTTCCCAGGCTAGATTGTCGGCATGGTCACTGCCGGGGATGATATGGCTGCTGGAGATGTGGACGCGGCCCCGCTGTTGCCAGCCAAGCCCGGAGCGGTTCGGTACCGCTGCAGCTCATGTGGCAATCTCACCCGCTTCGACGTCGTGGCTACGCGGCAAACGAGAGCCTTCTACCACTTCACCCTAGCCGGCGAGTGTCGGATCGAGGATGAGGATGTCTTGAGCGAGCTGGTGGAGTCGGTGACTTGCCGCTGGTGCGGCTCGACTGCCGCCGTCGAGGTCATCTCTCCCATAGCCGGCTGAGCGCCCGGCGTCGGCTGCGCGTCCGCGGACGCGTGGCAACCTCCGCTGCCGAAGCGGGCTGCCCGCTGCGACCGGCTGCGCGTCCGCGGACGCGTGGCAACCTCCGCTCCCGAAGCGGGCTGCCCGCTGCGACCGGCTGCGCGTCCGCGGACGCGTGGCAACCTCTCCCAGGACAGCGCCCCTTACCTCCTGGTCTCGGCTGCGCGTCCGCGGACGTGTCCGCAGCCATGCAAAGATGGCGTGATGTCGACTTCCGGCTCCGCCCGAGGGAACGTGGCCCTGAAGGAGCCCCTCTATATCTCGGAGGTCTCGGAGGTCTCGGAGGTCGCACCGGGCGGGCGTGCTGAAGCCCTGTCAGGTGGCAACCACGCCGTGAGCGGCCTCGCCCTCCACGAGCCTGGCAGGAGGGGTGCAGATCTGGCATTGGCTGAGGAGCTGGCAGGTGCTGGTCTGGAACGCGGTCTTTTTGCCATAGGGATAGGCCCGGCGGCTCCATTCATCGAGACGCGCCGCCACCTCTACTCGCGCAAAGAGGCTGGTCTGAGCGCTTCGATGGCTTTCACCTATAAGAACCCTGAGCGCTCTACTGACCCCTCACGGATCATTCCCGGCGCTGCATCGCTCTTGGTCGGGGTCCTTCCATATCCCGGGCGAGCTCATGCACCTCGCTCCGGTCGATCGGGACTGCCCCCGGCGCCCGGCGCCCAAGAGATCTTCGGGGGAGACGTGGCTGCCTATGCACGACGTGACTACTACGCGGCCTTACGGAGCATTCTCGATTTCCTGTGTGGTCGGCTGCTCGTGGTTGGATGGAAGGCGAAGGTAGTGGTCGACGACAACGCGCTCGTCGACCGCGAGGCTGCGTTTCGGGTCGGATTGGGCTCCTACGGGAAGAACTGCCTCTTCCTGGTGCCCGGCCTTGGCTCTTTGTCGGTGATCGGGTCTGTTGTAACGGACGCCCCGCTCGCGTATCTGGCATGGAGGCGAGGTCCGGGCAAAGGGCAGATATCGCTCCAGACGGGGGCAGTGCCCCAGACGGGTTCGTCGCTCCAGAGAGGTCGGCCAGCTGACGAGCCGGCTCGTAAGGAACTGGCGGGCCAGAGGAGTCGTTGCGGGAGCTGTCACAGATGCCTGGACTCTTGCCCCACCGGAGCTCTCACTGCTCCCGGGGTACTTGACGCGCGGCGCTGCCTGGCGTGGCTGCTCCAGCAGAGCGGGGTGTTCCCCCGTGCTCACAGGATCGCGCTGGGGAACCGCATCTACGGTTGCGATACGTGCCAGGACGCGTGCCCGCTGAACCGGTCGCCGGTGGATCCGCCATCTGGCCACGGCGCTAGGGTCAGCAGTCCGGCCTCTGGCCGGGCAGCGCCCGGGGCTCTCGGTACCGATGAGGGCAGCCGGGGCACCGGCAAGGGCAGCCGGGGCGCAGGTCAGGAGAGCGCCCGCGCAGGTCAGCAGAGCGCCCGCGCAGGTCAGGAGAGCGCCCGCGCAGGTCAGCAGAGCGCCGGCACCGATGACGGGAGCGTGGACATCCTGGCCCTGCTTGCCTCCGAGCCTGGGGAGCTGCTGGGTCGATATGGCAGGTGGTACATACCGGAGCGAGATGCAAGGTACATTCTTCGCAACGCCCTGGTAGTCCTGGGCAACGTGGGCGATGGCTGCGATCCTCGAGTAGGGGAGGCGCTCCGGGCGAAGCTGGCCGATCCCGACCCCTTGCTGCGCCTGCATGCCGTTTGGGCCGCTGCTCGTCTCGCACGCCAGGATCTCCTCGTCGCTGCCCTGGCCCGGGAGGGCGACCTGGACGTGCTGGCCGAGATCGTGAATGCAGCGTGGGTTCCAGAGCTTTCCCCGCGGCCCCCGAGAGCATGCGTACCCACCTGCTCGTAACGAACGACTTCCCCCCGAAGATCGGCGGGATCCAGTCCTATCTATGGGAGCTCTGGCGCCGCCTGGATCCGGATCGTTTCGTCATATATACGACTGCGTATCCGGGGGATGTGGAGTTCGACCGATGCCAGCCATTCCGGGTGGTGCGCTCGGGGAGCAGCGTCTTACTTCCGACCGGAGCTGTGGCGAGCGAGGTGCGCAGCCTGGCCCACCAGGTGGGAGCAAGTCTCGTCATGATAGATCCCGCGCTGCCGCTCGGGCTCATGGGTCCCCATCTGGGCCTTCCCTACGGGGTCGTCCTTCACGGGGCCGAGGTGGGGCTCCCAGCGAGCATCTCTGGTAGCCGAAGCCTGCTGGCTGGGGTCCTCAGGAGCGCCGAGCTGCTGGTGGCGGCTGGTGACTATCCGGCGCAGGTTGCCAGCACGGTACTGGTTGCCAGCACGGTACTGGGCCGTTCGGGACGGCAACCCGTTCAGGCCAGCCGGTCCGGGCAGATCACCGTGGTGGTCCCGCCAGGCGTGGACGCGGAGAGGTTCCACCCACTGGAGAGCGATGCTGCCCGCCATGAAGCGCGCCTGCATCTGGGTATCGACCCGGATTCGCTCCTCGTCTCGAGCGTCAGCCGGCTGGTTCCGCGAAAGGGAATGGACGTCCTGATACGGGCCTCTGCCATGCTCCGCTCCCGCTTTCCCGACCTTCGAGTGGTGATCGCTGGCTCCGGCAGGGATGCCAGCCGCCTCGCCCGTCTGGCTGGTGCGAGCCTCGCCCCAGTATGCCTGGCGGGCAAGGTATCCGACGAGCTTCTCCCCGAGCTATACGCATCTTCTGACTGCTTCGTCATGGCATGCCGTAATCGTTGGGCCGGGCTGGAGCAGGAAGGCTTCGGTATCGTGTTCCTGGAGGCGGCCGCATCCGGTGTTCCCCAGGTGGCGGGAGAGAGCGGAGGTTCAGGTGATGCTGTGGAACACGGAGTGACGGGCTTCGTGGTGAAACGGCCGGGGGACCCCTGGAGCGTGGCGGATGCGATGTATCGGATACTGGCTGATGCGTCCCTGCGCCGGGAGATGGGAACCGCGGCGAGGAGGAGGGTCTTGGAGGGCTTCACCTACGATCGGCTGGCCGAGCGTCTCGGGACGGCCATATCGGAGGCTGGCGCCTGATGCCAGCTGAGCCCCGCAGCTAGTGCCCGCAGCTCGAGGGCCGCAGCTGACGCAGCCCCCCAGCCGACGCAGGCCCGCAGCTCGAGGGCCGCTATCCCGAGGACCTAGACGGCTGACGCAGCCCCCCAGCCGACGCAGCTAGCTGAGTCAACTCGGGATCCCCACGGAGGCCTGGCGGCACCGGTAACATTTCAGGGAAGAAGGAGGCCAAGTGACCGAGCAGGCAAGCGACGAGATAGTGGTTCACGCGCCACCAGCTCAGTGCTTCGCGGTGGCAGCGGACATGGAGAGGTATCCAGAGTGGGCCGCCGACGTGAAAGAAGCCATGGTGCTGGAGCGCGACAGTGAAGGGCGTCCGCGAGTCGTGCGTTTTCGCGCAGCAGCATTCGGCCGGAGCACCAGCTATACCCTGGCATATGACTACTCCCAGGCACCGAAGGTCCTTTCCTGGGTGGAGATCCAGGGTGACCTCACTCGGCACCTCGATGGCAGCTACGTGTTCGAGCCGGCCGGCCCAGGGGAGACCCGCGTCTCCTACCACCTCGAGGTGGAGCTGAAAGTGCCGATACCCGGGTTCGTGAAGCGGCGGGCCGAGAGCAGGGTCAGGCGTTCCGCTCTCCTCGATTTCGAGCGCCGGGTGGAAGAATTGAGCCGCGCGTGAGCGGATCTGGTGCCCTCAGCGCGCCAGTACCAGCCGGGCCGGCATCAGGCGCGCCGACCATCGGCGTAGACGTAGGCGGCACGAAGATACTCGGGATCGTCCTCGCTCCTGACGGGTCTGTCCTGGCAGAGCAGCGGTCCCCCACCCCGCGTTCGGCCGAGGGCCTGCTGGCTGCCATAGCATCCACGGCCCGAGAGCTCGCGCCTGTCACGGGTGTTGGCAACCCGCCCGTGGGCGTCGGCATGCCAGGCCTCGTAGACAGAACCGGGAGCCTGCACGTGGCTCCGAACCTTATCGGCGGCGATGGCCTGGAGGTTCGCGCCGGCCTCATGCGCCTGGGCCTGGGCCCGGAGGTGGCTGTCGAGAACGATGCGACATGTGCCGTGGAAGGCGAGCACGCTTTCGGTGCGCTTCGAGGCACCGCGGTCGGCTGCATGATAACACTCGGTACCGGCATAGGCGGTGGCTTGGTGGTGAACGGCAACGTGGTGCTCGGGGCTCATGGGTTCGCGGCGGAGGTGGGCCACATGGTGGTCGTGGAGGAGGGCCGCCCGTGCCCGTGCGGGCAGCGCGGGTGCTGGGAGCAGTACGCCTCCGGGAACAGCCTTGGTGACATGGGGCGCGAGGCTGTCAGCCGAGGGCGTGCAGCGGCGGTTCTGGCCCTTGCAGGCGGAGCCGTCCACCTGGTGCGTGGCGAGCATGTGACGTCGGCAGCCCGCGACGGAGACAGTGATGCCCTGGCCCTCATCGGCGAGTACGCGACATGGGTAGCGGTCGGTCTCGCGAACCTGATAAATATCATAGATCCAGAGATTATCGTTGTAGGTGGTGGTCTCGCTGCTGATGCCGATCTGATGCTTGATCCGATCAGGGCAGCTACTTCAGGTCGTCCGGAGGGTGCGGGCATCCGTTCGGAGGTGCCGATCGTCGTATCCGAGCTGGGAGATAGCGCAGGCGCTGTGGGTGCAGCCGTGTTCGCCCGGACTCGCGCCATGGAGAGGCGCGAGACGCATGGTGTCCTGGCAGGACTCAGAAGCGACGAATCGCTCTGAGGTATTGCGCGTCGGGGTTCTCCTGCCGCACTTCGGCGCCGGGATGGCATCGCTCCTGGATGCGGCTCGGCAGGCGGAGGACCTGGGTCTCGATGGTGTGTTCGTCTACGACCACGCCTGGCCGCCGGGTCATCCTGACGGGCCGGCCTTCAGTGCCCTGCCGCTCGCAGCCGCCATCGCTGCCCGTACCGATCGGATAGCGGTTGGCACGCTCGTTGCCCGGGTGAGCCTGCTGCCGCTGGATGTGCTCGCGGCTTCCCTGGCAGGTCTTGGCTGCATTGCGCCGGGGCGCTTCATAGCTGGCATCGGGACGGGGGACAAGATGAGCCGCCCGGAGCACGATGCCCTTGGGATCCCGTGGCTGCCAGCAAGCACGCGACGCGATATGATGCGAACGTTGGCGCACTCCCTGGTCGAAGCCGGCATTCCCGTGTGGACGGGCATAGGGGGTGCTGTGAGTGGAGCGTGGACATCTGGGAACCTGGAAGCGGCGAGGCTCGTAGGTGCAGTACCGAACTGCTGGCAGGCACCCGTGGAGGTTCTCGCGGAGATAGGGCGAGGTGGCCCGGTCACCTGGGGTGGCTCGTTGCCTGGAGATGTGGCCGAGGTGGCTCGCCAGTTGGGCGAGCTCGCCCGTGCGCATTCATCGTGGGCGGTCGCGACGTGGCCACAGCCAGGCGTGGGCCTGGAAGGGCTTGCCGCGGCCAGAGCTCTGGCCTCCGAGAGCTTGGGCGGTTCATAGGAGGAGCCCTAACTGGTAGCCCGCCGGGGCAGCCCGCTCGGTAGAGCGTGGCTCGCCCACCCGTCCAAGTGCCGGGCGAGAAGCGGTTGCCTCGGGCGCATTAGGATGCCTTCATGGAATTCCGGCGTATAAGTGGTCTGCCCCCTTACGTGTTTGCCGCCATCGACGGGCTGAAGCTGGAGGCACGCCGGCGTGGGCGTGATGTCATAGACCTGGGCTTCGGGAACCCCGATATCCCATCTCCCCCTGCGGCGGTGGAGAAGCTGGCCGAGGCCGTCCACAATCCGCGGAACCACCGTTACTCCGCGAGCCGCGGCATCCCGAAGCTGCGCCAGGCCGTGGCTGGCCTCTACAGTCGGCGCTTCGGGGTGGAGCTGGATCCCGACAGCGAGGTTGTCACGACGATCGGTGCGAAGGAGGGGCTGTCCCATCTGATGTGGGTACTGCTCGCTCCAGGAGACAGTGCCATGGTGCCTTCGCCGTCGTACCCGATTCACATCTATGCTCCCCTCTTCACTGGCGCCGACGTGCGCCAGGTGCCCCTCGAAGCGGACGGCGATGCATTCTTCGCCGGGCTGGTGGAGGCATGGGAGTCCATGTGGCCGAAGCCGAGAGTCATAGTCTGCTCGTTCCCACATAATCCTACTACGACGTGTGTGGATCTGACATGGATGGAGCGGGTGGTGCAGTTCGCGAGGGAGCACGAGATCATGGTCGTTCATGACTTCGCGTATGCAGATATATCCTTCGACGGTTATGAGCCGCCCTCTATTCTGGAAGTACCTGGGGCCAAGGATGTAGCGGTAGAGCTGTACACGATGACGAAGTCATTCTCGATGGCGGGATGGCGCGTCGGGTTCACCGTTGGTAATGCCGGAGCGGTAGCGGCCCTCACGAAGCTAAAGAGCTACCTGGACTATGGCACCTTCCAGCCCATCCAGATCGCGGCCACGGTGGCGATGAACGAGGTGCCGGAGTATCCGCAACTGGTGAACCAGATATATGAATCGCGCCGCAACATGCTCTGTGACGGCCTTCAGAGGATCGGCTGGTCGGTCACGCCGCCTCGGGGAACGATGTTCGTGTGGGCGCGCATCCCTGAGCCATATCAGGAGATGGGCTCACTGGAGTTCGCGAAGTTCCTTGTGGAGCGGGCAGATGTAGCGTGCTCGCCCGGCGTCGGCTTCGGACCGGGAGGCGATGGCTTCGTGCGTTTCGCCCTGATCGAGAACGAGCAACGGATCCAGCAGGCGATCCGCGGGCTCAGGCGCGCTCTCGTGAAGCTGCCCGGAGATGCGGCTACGGCTGCGAAGAGCGCCTGATGCCGTAGCTCCTGTAGCGCCGGATGTCGCAGCGCTTCCGGAGCGCCTGATGGCCCAGCGCTTCTGGAGCGCCTGATGGCCCAGCGCCTGGAGCGCCGGATGCCGTAGCTCCTGGAGTGCCTGATGGCCCAGCGCTTCTGGGAAATGCTCCAGGCGCCGGGTCCCGCCTGCACCGCCATCGGTCAGGTGCCCGATCATACGAGCAGGCCGTGGAAGCAGAACGAGATCGCAGCGTCGGCAACTGCCTGGGCGTCCTGGTCCTGGTCGAGGACAAGGGTCCGCGTCAGGTGGTTGACGACGCCCAGAATCGCACGGGCGAGAACCAGTGGATCTCCCTCGCGGATGCGATACTGGGCCATCCCTTCCTTCACGTGCCTGGCAGCATCTGTGGCAGCGACGTCCTCGCCCTTGCGTATCATCGCCGCGAAGCGTGTATCTCCGGCTGCGAAGTTTATGAGAACGAGGAGGTGGCGGTTCTCTGCCAGCCAGGCGCAGCTTGCACGGATCCCGAGCTCTATCCGGCGCACCGGATCGGCTTCCCCTGCTATGGCCTGCTGCTGGAGCTGGCGCAACTCGAGCTGCGCTGATATCAAGATCTCGGAGAATAGCTCCTCTTTCGAGGTGAAGTACCAGTAAAAGACCCCTTTCCCCACGCCGAGGCCTTCGACGATGTCCGAGACAGGAGTGGCGTCGTAGCCGTGATCGGCGAAGCGCTTCGCTGCATATGCGAGTATCTGGCGGCGCCTGAGCTCGCCGCGGCGCGTCAGCGGCCGGGGCTGGTCGTGATCTTCCATGCCGGCGGGCTCGCTCCCGGTCATGCCGGCGGGCTCGGAGCGGCCCAGCCGAGCGACCGGCTCACCGCGCGAAGCCAGGCCTGCCTGTCCTCCGCGCATCTGTCGTGACTCGCTGGATCGGGATCGAAACGCGTACCGGCCTCCCACGTCCTGACGAGGTCTGCTGCGGCTTCCCACACCCCCTCGGCGAGGCCAGCCAGCAACGCTGCGCCCCTACCGGTGCTTTCCGCGCTCACCGGCCGGAGCGTGGGAATGCCGCTGAGGTCGGCCTGGTACTGGCACAGGGAGTCGAGAACGGCTGCGCCACCGTCGACGCGTAGCTCCCTTACCTCTATGGCGGCATTGGCCATAGCTTCGAGAATGTCATGGTTCTGCTGGGCTATGGCCTGAACGGCGGCTCTGGCAAGGTGAGCGCGCGTAGGTCCTCGCGTGAGTCCCGTTATCATTCCCCTGGCCTCGGCGTCCCACCAGGGGCTGCCCAGGCCAGTAAACGCAGGCACGATCACGACCCCGCCGGAATCCGGCACGCTGCTGGCGAGGTCTCCTATGGATGCGCTGTCAGGGCCGACCGAGAGAGCGTCACGCAGCCACTGGATCGTGGCGCCCGTGGAGAACGCTGATCCTTCGAGAGCGTAGGCGAAGGTGGGAACTTCCGGATCGTCCCCGGATCCAGCGGTCACCTGGTGGCTCCCGAGGTCCCACGCAACGGTGGCAAGCAGGCCATCGACGGAGTCCGGGCAGGTGCCGCCGGCGTTTACGAGGACGAAGCTCCCGGTTCCATACGTCGTCTTTGCCATGCCTGGGAACAGGCAGGCCTGCCCGAAGAGCGCTGCCTGCTGGTCGCCCAGAACGCCGGATATGGGTATGCCCTGGAGCCTGGCAGGCAGCCCGGGGCAGGCAACGGTCGCGAAACGGGAGCACGACGGGCGCACCTCTGGAAGCGCCTGCATCGGCACGTGAAAGAGCTCGCACAGCTCCGGCGACCACGCGCGGGCACGTATATCGTAGCAGAGCGTACGGCTCGCGTTGGAAGGATCCGTGGCGAAGGTGCCGCCATGCCTCCCCCCTGTGAGGTTCCAGATGACCCAGGAGTCAACTGTCCCGAGAGCAAGCGATGGGGATATCTCGACGCTACCTTCTTCGAGCAGCCAAGCCATCTTCGTGGCAGAGAAATATGGATCGAGCACGAGACCAGTCTTGTGCCGCACCAGGGGCAGAGCACCCGCGTCCTGCAGTGCCAGGCATCTGCCGGCGGTCCTGCGATCCTGCCACACGATGGCGGGGCCGAGTGGCTCCCCGGTGCTCCTGTCCCAGCAGATCACGCTCTCCCGCTGGTTCGTGATCCCTATGGCAGCTACCGGTCCATCAGCATCCCGTGATGCAGAATCGAGTGTCGAGGTCACGAGGTCCATGATCTCGGAGGGGTCGTGCTCTACCCATCCGGGTCGCGGGAAGTGCTGCGTGAGCTCACGATACGCTATGGCGTTCACGTGACCAGTGCCGTCCACGACCAGTGAGCGAACTCCCGTAGTGCCAGCGTCTATCGCTACAAGCTGGTCCATCAGAACCCGCTGCAGCGCTTACGGAACCAGGCCGCCACGGCCTTCGGATCTTCCAGCGGCCCGAAATGGCTGAGCCCAGGGAGGACGTCCAGGGTGGCATCTCGCAGCCTCGCTGCGAATAGCTCGAGGAAGTCCGGACCAAACGCATCAGTCTCTGATCCACATGAGAGTGCCACTGGGCAGGACACATCGCTGAGGTGAGCGTATGTATCGTGGGAGAAGCCGTTCGCGTACACGGCAGCCTCGTTCTCGGGTCTGCACCTGAGCGTCAGTGTTCCATCGTCGCCACGGGCGAAACCGTAGCGGACATAGGCAGCAAGGGCCTGGGGCGCCAACCTGTTGAAAGGCGCTTTCGAGGCGAAGTTCTCGTAAGCGGCAGCCTCCGACGGGAAGCTGCTTCGCCTGCGGAGCGCTCCGGCGGACAGGGGGTTATTGCCGTAGCTCGCGGCAAGAGGGGGGTCTCCTGGGAATATCACCGGCTCGTAGGCAGCGATGCCGGCGAAGGTCCCCGGGCGCGCTTGCTCGGCCATGAGCAGGGCTGCTCCCCCACAGGAATGGCCGAGCCCGACCGGCCTGAGCGCCGGATCTGTTCCCGTGACCTCTGCGATCGCGTCGAGCACCCCGAGCACGTCCCTGGCGAATCCCTGCCAGGCAAAGCCCTCCAGATCAGCGTGGCGAGGAGGATCGGAGGTCCCATGGCCACGCTCGTCGAAGGAGATCGGGTGGAAGTCCGGTAGGAGAGCCTCGGCAAGCGGGGCCAGGACCATGCCATGGAAGCCGGTGGCATGGGCAAGCAGCACGAGCGGGCCGTCGCCCCCGAAGTCATGCACCGCGAGGCGAAGCCCCTCCTCGATGGTGACGTGCCATGAGCGGGCTTCCGGCACACCAGGCAGGGCATTTTCCACGTCACGACCGTAGCGGAGGGCTGGCGGCACCGCTAGGGGAGGCCCCTTTCCCTGCTAGAACGTGCAGGGTGGCTAGAGAGCCCAAAGCCCCCCTGACCCCCAAAGCCCCCGTGACCCCCAAAGCCCCCGTGACTCAAGTGCTCCTCGAGTCCCTCGCCAGGACGAGGCAGGGATCTTCGATGTACCTGGGGGCGGGAGCCGGAGGATGGGTATTCGGTGCGCCGCAATCAGCGTTGCTCGTTCTGGGCCCTCCGCGCTCTGGAAAGACAAGCTCGGTCGTGGTGCCGAACCTGCTCGCAGCAAGTGGCCCCGTTCTCGCCACGTCCACGAAGCTCGACGTCTGCCGCTCCACCAGCAGGGCCAAGGCAGAGGTGGGCCGCACCTGGCTGTTCGATCCTGCTGGTTCCGTAGCGCCGCCCGCGGGCGTGAGCAGGCTCAGGTGGTCTCCGGTAGCGGGCAGCTCCAGCTGGCCAGGCGCGCTGCTCGTGGCGCGCACGCTTGTTGCCGCTGCACGCCCCGCAGGTGGGCACCAGGATGACAGCCACTGGAGCGAGCGAGCTGGTGCATTGCTGGCTCCGGTGTTGCGGGCAGCCGCTCTCCGTGGGCTGGGGATGCAGTCGGTGTGCTCTGGCATCGAGCGCCAGGAGGTGGAGGGGGCTCTGGCCGTGCTGCAGGCCGGCGGCGAGGAGATAGCGGCAGACGCTCTCTTCTCCGTGATGGCGACCGAGGACCGCGAGCGTTCCGCCATCTTCTCCACTGCGTCGAGCGTGCTCCGCGCTTATCAGAATCCGGATGCCCTGGCCCAGGCAGAGTCGCCGAACTTCGACCCCCGGGCATTCGTCACATCACATGACACGATCTATCTGGCAGCTCCCGCTCATGTTCAGGAGCTGGTGGCGCCTATCGCCGCGAGCTTCGTGGATGGGATCTGCCAGGCGGCCTACGAGAAGGCGGTATCGCTTCCTGGTGGTAGCCTCGATCCACCCTTGCTGCTGGCCCTCGACGAGGTGGCCAACATAGCTCCACTGCCCCGCCTGCCGGCTCTCGTATCCGAGGGCGGGGGGCAGGGCATATCGGTGCTTGCCTGCCTGCAGGATCTCTCGCAGGCGCGGAGGCGATGGGGCTCTGCGGCTGACGGCTTCTTCTCGCTCTTCGGGACGAAGATGATCCTGCCAGGGATAGGGGACCGTGCGACCCTGGAGCTCGTCTCCCTGCTCGGCGGGGAAGCGGACGTGGTGGTGAGGTCTGTCCACGGTTCCGGTAGGGCGCTTGGTGGCACAGGGGGAGTGCACCGTGGTGGCAGGAGAGCGGTGCCGGGAGACGCGCTGCGGGGTAGGCCAGGGAGCACGCCGCAGGCCAGTCTCACATCGCGGCGCGAGCGGCGGCTGCCGCCCGACAGGGTGGCCCAGGGCGTGCCCGGAATGGCCCTCGTCGTTGAGGGAGCCCTTCCACCGCACTACGTGGGGCTTACCCCTGCTCACCTCGACCCGTTCTGGAGAGCGATGTCGAGATCCGATATCGCCCGAGGGCAGCCAACCAGGCATCTGGCCCGGTAGGAAAGGCCCCGCAGGAAAAGCCCGGCAGGAAAAGCAGGAAGGGGAGTGCCATGAGAATGATCACGACCGTGAATCCGACCACAGGGAAGCCCCTCGCTGAGCATCGCACCTTCAGCCGGGGCGAGATCGAAGCCGCCATCAGCCGTGCAGATCGGGCGGCACCGGAGTGGGCCAGTATGGATGTCTCCGAGCGCGCCCAGCACCTGCGCTCCTTCGCTTCAGCGCTGCGCCGGGAGCTGGAGTCACTCGCCCGCCTCGCCACGGACGAGATGGGAAAGCCGATCACAGAAGCGAGATCCGAGATCGAGAAATGTGCATGGTCACTCGAGGTCGTAGCGACTCAGGCACCTGCGGTGCTCGCTCGCCAGCCGATCTCGGCCGGGTCGCTCGATAGCTATGTGGCCTTCGAGCCTCTCGGGGTCATTCTCGCCATCATGCCCTGGAACTTTCCCTATTGGCAGGTCATCCGGGCTGGCGGCCCTGCCCTCGCGGCCGGCAACTGCGTGCTCTTGAAGCACGCGGACAACGTGACTGGATGCGCGAAGGCGCTGTCCGAGGTCGCGCTGTCTGCAGGGTTACCGGAAGGCGTGCTTTCCCTGCTCGTTACCGAAGTTGACAGCGTGGCCGAGGTGATAGCCGACAAGCGTATCTCCGGAGTGACCCTTACGGGCAGTACGAGAGCCGGTAGGGCGGTGGCAGCAGAAGCCGGCATGGCTCTGAAGAAGACTGTCCTGGAGCTCGGAGGGAGCGATCCCTTTATCGTTCTGGACGATGCCGACGTAGAGGCCGCGGCAGCCTGGGCTGTCCGCAGCCGCTTCCAGAACACGGGGCAGAGCTGCATAGCGGCGAAGCGGGCCGTGGTCATGGAGTCCGCGCGCGAGCAGTTCGTAGAGGCGCTCCTTGCCGAGGTAGCGAAGATCGTCATGGGAGATCCACACGATGAGTCCACTACGCTCGGCCCCATGGCAAGGGATGATCTGCGAGATGCTCTGGTCCGCCAGGTCGCCTCCTCGGTGGCGGAAGGGGCCAGGGTGATCTCTGGCGGTCGTTCCGTGGAAGGACCTGGCTGGTTCCATGAGCCGACTGTGCTGGATCGCGTGGAGAGCGGTATGCCGGTGCTGGAAGAGGAGGTTTTCGGCCCTGTGCTCCCGTTGGTCGTGGCGGCGAGCGAGGATCACGCCATAGATATCGCCAATGCGACCTCCTACGGCCTGGGCAGCGCGCTCTGGTCCTCGGACCTGGACCATGCGCGCTCCCTTGCTCGAAGGCTTCGTGCTGGTCACACGGCCATCAACGGCATGACGGCGTCGGATCCCCGCCTTCCATTCGGTGGCGTGAAGGACTCCGGCTACGGACGTGAGCTATCGCACTTCGGGATGGTGGAGTTCGTGAACTGCCATGCCGTGACCGTCGAGCCCCGTGGTGGACCGGCAGCGAGCCGGGGCGTCGCGACCGAGTAGGGGCGACCGAGTAGCGGCGATCTTACGAGCGAGCAGGCGCCTGTAGATGCGCTCAGGATGTCTTCAGCCGGGACGTCTTACCTTCTCGTCATGGCACAAGCTCTCGATGCTCGCCGCCCCGCCCATGCTCGCCCCCCGATCGAGGGTGCATTCGATGGGGCCTCCGAGACGGGCAGGGGTATCGGAGGCAATGCAAGGTCCTCTGGAGCCAAGCAGGCTCGCTACCGCAGGCTGGTAGACATTGCTGCAGTTGCGGTGGGAATCGGCTTTGGCGTCACCACGGGCCTGGCACTAACGGCAGAGACCCGCAGCGAGCTCGTAGCGCCTGGCGGGATAGCGATGTTCCTCGGCAATGTCACTGCTCTCAGTGGAACCTATCTGGCGCTCGTCATGCTTCTACTGGTGGGCCGCGTGCCTGCCGTAGAGCGCTACGTGGGGCAGGATCGCCTGGTTCGCTGGCACAGGCGCCTGAGCCCCTGGCCCCTGAGCCTCATAGCGATGCACGTTGTGTTGACAACACTGGGCTACGCTCAGGCAGCGAAGACGGGTGTAGGCCATGAGCTGGCTGTCTTTATAGCATCATATCCAGATATGCTTGCTGCCACTGTGGCATTCGCCATCATGGTCGCCGCAGCAGTCGTATCCGTTAGGGCCGTGCGTAGAAGGCTTGCCAGGGAGACCTGGTGGACGTTGCATCTGTGCATGTACCTGGCCCTGGCTCTCGCGTTCATGCACCAGATAGCGCTCGGGCCTTCCTTCGTAGGGCATCCTCTGACACGAGCTGCGTGGGTAGTAGCGTGGCTGGCTACCGCTGGGGTGGTCCTCTTCTACAGGGTGCTCCTCCCGGTGCTGCGGAGCTTACGCTACCGCCTGCGGGTCGTAGCCGTGACCGAGGAAGCGCCGGGGGTAGTGTCGGTGATCTGCTCCGGCAGGAGACTCGAGCGCCTGAAGGCAGCCGGCGGGCAGTTCATGCTGTGGAGATTCATGGCGCGCGGGATCTGGTGGCAGGCTCACCCGTATTCGATCTCTGCGCTGCCACGTCCGCCTTACATGCGCCTAACCGTGAAAGCGTCTGGGGATCACTCGCGAGCATTGGCCTCGCTTCCCCTGGGTACCCGCGTCATGATCGAAGGTCCCTACGGAGCTTTCACTCGCCAGCTCCAGCGCAACAGCCGGGCATTGCTCGTAGCTGGAGGAGTTGGCGTGACCGCCGTCCGCTCGTTGCTCGAGGATATGCCTGCGAAGGCGCGCCCGATCGTAATAGTCCGAGCATCGAGTGAGTGGGATCTGTTGTTTCGCGATGAGCTGTCGACCATGGTAAAGAAACGCCGCGGCAGGCTGCACGAGATCATAGGAGCGCGCAGCGATGTCAGGATGGACGCGGTCTCCTTGTTGAAGCTGGTGCCCGATGTCAGGAGCCGTGACGTTTACCTATGCGGGCCGGAGGGCTTCGTGGACGCGATGGTGGATGTTGTGCGCCGGCTGGGAGTTCCCGAGCTGGCGATCCACTTCGAAAGCTTCAGCTACTAGGCAGGAAGGACACGGTCGGCTATGAGACGATGGCATGTCCTTCTGGTGAGCGCCGTCGCGGGCCTTGCTGGGATCGTGGGCATTCACGGGCCTAGCCTCCCCGCTGGCGGGGAGGCTAGGCCAGAGGCCGCCGCCTCACCTGGTGGCGCTATATCCGAGAAGCCCCGCTCTCCGGGTACGTCCGGGCGAGCTATCCCGCCAGGTGGCAGCCGCCCTACGAACAGCGCCGGGCGTCAGAGCGAAGCTTCTCCTGCCAGACCGGGACCCGCTGTAGCCAGTCCGAGCCGCAGCGCCACAGGGAGCGCCGAGCAGTATGGCTACGGGAGCCTGGCCGTGAAGGTGGCCGTCAGGGGCGGGAAGATAGTTTCCGTAACGGTGCCTGATTTGCAGGTCGCCGATCCGTACTCGGGAAGCATAGCTTCACAGGTGATTCCGCTGCTCCGGCAGGAGGTGCTATCGGTGCAGGATGCCCGTATAAACGGCGTGTCCGGAGCAACATATACGAGTGAGGCATATGCCATGTCTCTGCAGTCGGCACTGGACAAGCTGCATTTCAAATGAGTGCCCCGAGGCTCGCCTGGCAGGTGCTCTCGCACGTGGAAGATGTCATGGGCACAGTCGCCTCCTTTACCGTATATGGTCGCTTTCCTGAAGACGTGCAGGTGGACGTGATCGTGGAGGCGGCCGTCGCCTCTCTTCACAGGACCGAGTCCCTGTTCAGCACGTGGAGACGAGAGAGCATGCTCAGCCGGTACAGGAGGGGGGATATACCTGAAGCGGAGCTGGCGCCAGAGATCCTGGAGGTTCTCGATCTGTGCACGGTGGTGCGAGAGCTATCCGGTGGATGGTTCGATCCCTGGGCGATGCCCGGAGGCGTGGACCCGACTGGCCTTGCAAAAGGGTGGGCTGTCGAGCGTGCAATAGATCTCATAGATCATCCCCTGGCCAGTGGGGTGATGTTGAACATAGGCGGCGACCTGACTACCCGAGGTCTTCCGTCTCCCGGCCAGCAGTGGAGAATCGGGATCAGGGATCCTTGGGATGCCGCCCTGATTCGCTCTATAGTGGAAACAGGCGGCGCGGTCGCTACATCTGCTACGTACGAGCGTGGATCTATACTGATCGATCCGAGGACGGGAGTGGCGTCTTGCCGTCTAGCCTCCGCCACCGTCCTGGGCCCGGATCTGGCTATCGCAGATGGTCTCGCGACGGCTCTTGCCGTTGCGGGAGATGATGGCCTGCAGTGGTTGTCGCAGATCCCAGGCTACGAGGCTTATATCGTGCGCTGGGACGGTAGCGAAGAGATCACGTGGGCAGGGAACCTGGGATCTGGGCCAGGGCTGAGAAGATTGGGCCAGGGCTGAGAAGATCCGGGGCCAAGAAGATCCGGGGCTAAGAAGATCCACGGCTGAGAAGATCCAGGGCCAAGAGGACAAGGACTGACGGCAGGGCTACCTCAGGTGCCTTTCAGGTTCGTTGTCCTAGAGTCTCAGGATGACGCAAGAACTCGTTTCCGAGACAGGTTATCGATCAAGCGCCGGAGGCCCGGCCCTCGATCGATCGAAGAAGCGGCTCGCGCGTACCTGGGATGGTCGGGTGAAGAGCTGGCATGAGCATGCTGAGCATTCGCCGGGAATGAGCAGGGTGCACAGGGAGACTCTCGCCGCCTGCGGCGATGTGAGCGGCCTCGATGTAGTGGACCTTGGCGCTGGATCAGGTGCTATCACGGTCCCGTTGGCAATGACGGCCCGCCAAGTGATCGCGGTCGATCTGTCGTCACGCATGCTGGCTGACCTCCAGCAGGGACTGGAAACGGGTCTGGGAAACGTCCAGAACGTTACGACGCATTGCATGGATATAGCGACATTTGACCTACCTCCTCGGAGTGTAGACCTGGTCGTATCGTGCTACGCGATGCACCATCTGAATGACGCCGAGAAGGCAGCAGCCATTCGGCATGCCGCGGCATGGCTCCGGCCGGGCGGTCGTATAGTACTGGCCGACATGATGCTCGGTCGCGGTCTCGGCGCGCGGGACCGGAAGATCATCGCTTCGAAAGTTCGCCTTCTGGCTCGCAAGGGAGTCGGGGGGTGGTGGCGAATAGCGAAGAACGCTGTCCGGCTGTCCCTGCGCACTGGAACCGAGAAGCCATGCTCGCCCGGCTACTGGAGTCACCTCCTCGCCTCGTCAGGGTTCACGGATGTAGCGGTGAGCGAGGTCGTAGCGGAAGCAGCAGTCGTAACCGGAAGGCGCCCACCTACGTAGTAGCCTCCTGCGTAGAGGCTACCTGGGTAGGAGCCTACCGCAGTGGCCGCTTGGCGGTCCTTGTCCGGATGAGTCGCCGGTCCTTCCTCCTGCGGGCGAGGTGCAACCCGTAAGCTACCAGCGCAGCCAGCACCAACAGGGCACCGAAGGTTGCAGCGACAGCGAGCCAGGGCCTCGATTTCGTGGCAGTCGTGGGTTTCGTGGCAGTCGTGGGTGAGGCTTTTGTGGTGCGACGTCGAGGCGGTGCCGAGGGTTCTGCCTTGGGTGGAGCCGCCCACTGGAGCCATGTGAGGGTCGCGGACGATGGATTTGCCGTCACTACTGCACCCGTTATGGAGCCATTGGCCGGCTGCAGCCAGGTAACCTCCCCCACCTCGTAGTAGGCGGTGTCTGGGGATGGTGCTGCGATGATGGTCAGGGGTACCGCGAGCGCCGCAGTCTGGCTCGTGTAGAGCAGGGGAGCGGCCTCGTAGGAGAGCGTGCCGAGGGCCGGGCTGTAGGAGGCCGTTACCAGCAGGGTCATCCCGTTCTTGCTGGCGAGTGCAGGGAGGACGAGGTCCTCGCCGGGATCTCCAGTGATCGTGCTGGCACGCCAGGTGGTGGGAGTGGATCCGGGGATCGCGGTGTCGATCTGGACAGCGCTGGTTCCGGTGCTGGGATTCCAGACTGTCCAAGCGCAAGAGATCTGGTTACCCGAGGTCAGGTTACATGAGGCTGCGTCGAAGCTGTAGAAGTGGGCGCCGGGGAGGAGAAGGGGAAGAGCCGGCGCCGTGCCAGCGGGGACAGGTGCACCCGCAGGGTGCAGGCTTCCATCGGAGTAGCTGACGCGTGCCGTCATCAGGTCGCTCTCTGCGTTGCCGGCAGCCTGTACCCAGGCAACCTCTGCGCTGTGGTTGCCCAGGGGGACCACGGATGCGCCGAATGCTCGGGAGGGCGCTGAGACGGTGAGCGGTGCCGAGAACTGGAGTCCGCCGTCCAGTGATACTGCCACTTCTATGGCGTCATCGTCCCCGACCACTTGGCACGAGTCCCCGGGAGAGCCGTGCGACCAGGCCACCCATAGCGAGCCGGATGGACCGCTCGCTACGGTGGGACGATCGTCGAATCCGGACGCTCCTGGGTCATTTACCAGGACCGGCGCCTGGAAGCTGGCGCCGCCGTCGAGTGAGCGCCATAGGAAGACCGAGCCGCCGGGTATGCAGCTTCCGGCAAGATCGCTGCTGGCGCCGCTCACTACCACGAGGGTGCCATTCGCAAGTGAGGTGGCCGCAGAGTCGTAGCTTCGCTGGAAGCCTGAGGGGACGAGGGGAGTAGGGGCGCCGAAGGAAGCGCTGCCGGCTGGTCTGCCCCACGCATCCACCACGCTGTGGCCTTCAGGTGAGAAGGTCGTTGCAGTTGCAACGGTGCCCGCGGGGCTGCTTGCCGTCGTGGCTTCGCCCAGTGAGCGCGTAGGGCCCGTGGCGACCGTTGAGCTGCGTGCCGGCTGGCCAGAAAGCGAAGGGGCAGCAGGCACTGTGGTGGCGGCAGGCTGTGCAGGGGCGGCATGGACAGTGGCAGCGGCAGGGGCGCCATGCTGGGCAGCGGCAGGGGCGGCATGGAAGGTGGCAGCGCCGAGGGCGAGCCACACTGTCAAGGCGGCGAGCGCGATGGCTGGAGCTGTGCTCGGGCGCGGGATGGTGAAGCGCGAGATGAGGGTTATCATAGAGGTGCGTTTCACCGTCGCTGCAGGCTAGGTGATACTCCCGGCATCCTGACGTCGGCAGATGGCTGCACTGGAAGATCTCGGGTGCTCCTTCAGCATTCGTTCAGCTAACCACCAGAATTAGGGACTACGCTGGTGGTTCCGTGCGGATACTGGTCATCGAAGACGAGGAAGTCATTGCGAGAGCCGTTCAGCGCGGTCTACGAGCGGATGGCTTCGCGGTCGATATCGCAGGTGACGGGCAGGACGGCCTATGGATGGCTCGCGAGCATCACTACGACGCGATCGTTCTCGACATACTACTGCCCGGCATGAATGGCTTCAGGGTCTGCCGGCAGCTTCGAGAGGAAGCCAACTGGACACCGATCCTCATGCTCACGGCGAAGGATGGGGAGCTCGACGAGGCCGAGGCACTGGACACCGGTGCGGACGACTACCTGGTGAAGCCATTCTCCTATGTCGTGCTGGTGGCACGGCTTCGAGCGCTGATCCGTAGGGGAGCCGGTGAGCGGCCAAGCGCACTGAGGGCAGGTAGCCTGTTGCTCGATCGCGCCAGTCACCGATGCTCCCGCGGCGATGTGGATATAAGTCTTACGCCCCGTGAGTTCTCCATACTCGAGCTACTTATGTCCAGAGCCGGCGAGGCGTTGAGCAAGCGTGAGATCATAGAGCACGTGTGGGACGAAGACTTCGACGGGGATGGGAACATAGTCGAGGTCTACGTCGGGTACCTGCGTCGCAAGCTCGACGCTCCTTTCGGATGCCACTCCCTCGAGACCGTGCGAGGTGTCGGCTACCGGTTGTCGCCAGACGGCGGCTGATGCAGGGCAGGATCCGGACCAGTCCGGGATTGCCTGGACAGATCGGTCGCGGCGCCTCATTGCTCTGGCATGAAGGTTGCGGTGCACCCGAGGCCATCTAGCGTGCATTCGGTTCGCTTCCGTATCACCTCCATAGCCGTGGCGGTGGTGGCGATGGCGCTGGCGGGCGGTGCCATGGTGCTGGTTACCGTCCTTCACCGCTCCCTGGTCGAGAGCATCGAGCGGTCGGCGTCCGACGAGGCCGCGAATGTGGCTGCTCTTGCAGAGCAGCATGTGCTGCCGCTCCACCTCCCGGTGCTCCACGGGGATGCGCTTGTGCAGGTAGTCGCGGCGGGATCCGGCAAGGTGGTTGCCTACACCCCTGGCGTGAGCGCTACTCGCCGGTTGGTTAGCTTCGCGCCTGCAGCAGGAGGTGAGATGTCGAGGTCGGTCTCGGGGCTTCCTGTGCGTGACAACGAGGCGTACCTGGTGGTGGCGCGGAGCCTGGATGTGCGCGGCCAGCACCTCGTTATCTATGCCGCTCGTTCATTGGCGTCGGCGAATGCCACCATCCACACCCAGGACGTGGCTCTGGCGATCGCGCTCAGTGCCCTTCTCGTTCTCGTGGGGCTCATGACGTGGCTCCTCACGGGTAGAACGCTGCGACCAGTCGAGGGGATACGTGCCGAGGTAGCGAAGATCACCGCAGGTGATCTCGACAGGAGAGTCCCGGTACCTACGAGCCGCGACGAGGTGCAGCGCCTCGCCGTCACCATGAATGACATGCTGGCCAGGCTGGAAGATGCGGTGACTGCACAGCGGCGATTCGTGTCGGATGCCTCGCATGAGCTTCGCAGCCCTCTGGCTGGGCTGCTCGCGGAGGTGGAGGTGGCCGAGGCGCATCCGGAGGCAGCGGATCTGGGCGAGCTTGCCACGACGGTAGGTCAGGAGGGGAGGAGACTGCAGCGGATAGTCTCCGACATGCTCTTTCTGGCGCGTGGCGACGAGAGAGGCCTTGCTCGGGAGCGGACGCCTGTTGACCTGACGATGCTGTTGGAAGTGGAAGCAGCCAGGTTGCGCGGTCGTGGCCGTGCGCAGGTGGATCTATGGGGTTCAGGTTCGCCTTCAGCTACCGGTGATGGTGCAGCAGAGGATACGGGCGGAGGTGGATCCGGGAAGACCGGGGAGCCAGGATCCGGTAGCTCGGTGCCAGGGAAGGGCAGCCAGCGTGGTTCTATGGGCTATCCAAGGCCCGCAGCCTGCCTGGTCATGGGGGACCACGACGAGCTCGAGAGGGCCGTTAGGAACCTGGTCGACAATGCGGAGAGGTTCGCTCGATCACGTGTTCGTCTCGCGGTCCACTGCGCATCTGGCGTGGCGCGGGTGGTCGTGGAGGACGACGGCCCCGGTGTGCCCGAGGGATGGCGCGAGAGCGTCTTCGAGCGGTTCAGCCGCCTGGACGAGAGCAGGTCCAGGGACAGGGGGGGTAGCGGGCTCGGGCTGGCCATCGTATGGGAGATCGTGTCATCCCACGGTGGCTCCGTGTGGATCGAGGATGCCCGCCCTGGTGCCCGCGTCGTGATAGCGCTTCCTTCCTGCACCTAGGCTCATCGGTCCCTGCTCGTAGGGACCGCCGGGCGTCTCCCTTGCCTCGAGGCTCTACGATCGACATCCGTCCCTGCCTGCAGGGAGCGCCGTGGTTACCCTGCTGGTCTCCTCGCCGATCTCGCCATAGAATAGAGAGCAGGAGGAAGCAGAGACACTGGAGGATGGGTGAGGTCATGGCCCTCGAGGTCGAGACGAAGGACTGCAGCGCACTTGGCGATAGCGAGGTCTCCGAGCTTGCTGATCTGTGCATGGACGGTCAGGCGGGCTACGACGTTGGTTATCTCTCGAAGCAGCGCGAGGAGTGGGTGCTTGCCACCCTCGTGCGAGAGGGTCGGAAGCTGCGGGCATTCTCTCTGGTAACGCTGGAACGAATCGGAGGTACGCCTGCGGTAATCCTCGGCCTGGTAGCTATCACGCGGACAGCGAAGGCGGATTCAGCTCTAAGGGCCGTGATGGGCGAGGCGTACAGGCGTGCCCTGCTCGCGTTTCCTGATGAGGATGTGCTGGTTGGCGCCCGGCTGGCGAGTGCACAGGGCTTCCAGGTCTTCTCCGGCCTCCAGGACATCGTCCCGCGCCCGGGATACAAGCCGACTGGCGAGGAGCGGGCCTGGGTGCGTCGCCTGGCTAGGCGTTTCGGTGCGGAGGCTCGCCTGGACGACCGTAGGTCTATCCTGGCGGGTGACGGATCGCTTTTCGGTTGCGTGGACTTCCGATCGGCGAAGGCCGAGGCGCGCTTCGAAGGTGAGCTATCCGTGCTGTTCGAGTCCCTGGACACGAAGAAGGGTGACTGCCTGGTGGCATTCGGCTGGGCGATGGCTGACGACCTCGCTGCCGGTCGGCTTGGTTGAGTGTGGTAACGCCGGGAGGGGCGGAGGAGGCGTCGCTTGCCGTCTCGGGTGGCCCGGACACGGGCAGACTGGCGGCCAGCCGTGGCGACCGGATCTCCCGCCGTGGAAGGCGAGCGGAGCCCAGCATTGAAGGCGGCGGGTCAGGGACGAGTTTTGCCCTGGTGCTCGGTGGGGGCGGCCTGGTTGGCCTGGCCTACGAAGCGGGAGCTCTTCTTGCACTAGACGCACTTGGCGGGATCGACCTTTCCGGCGCCGCTGCCGTCATCGGGACGAGCGCAGGTGCCATCGTAGGTGCCTACTTGCGTTGTGGCTGGACGGCCAGGGAGCTGGCGAGCGTTGTCACCGATCTGGAGGGCCTTCCTCTCGTGCCAGTGTCAGAGCCTCATGGCGTGTACCTGGCCGGAGGTGCCGGGAAGAATGCCGGTGGATCCTCGGCTGCCGCCGAGAGCGCAGGCTACGCAGACAATGCGTCGGATGGTTCCAAGTCTCACGCTCCCGGCTACGTTCCGGCCCTCGGAGCGGCCGTGAGCCGTTCCCCGCTGACGTTCGCGCGCAGGGCAATCGGGTCCGCCTACGTGCTCGGGCGTAGCGCTGTAAGGATACCCACGCCACCGCTTCCCGCACGGATCGCACGAGCATTCCCCGGCGGGATGGTGTCGATCGAAGCGGCGAGGGCTCGTCTGGAGCACGACCTCCCCGAGGCCTGGCCGGAGCCAGCGCTGGAGCTCGTTGCTTTTGACCTTTCCAGGAGCGAGCGCGTGGTGCTCTCTGGCGGGGGGGCTCCGCATCTGGCGCTTCCAGCCGCCGTGCGGGCCTCTTGCGCGGTGCCCGGCATCTTCCCTCCTGTGCCGGCAGGGAAGATGGTACTGGTAGACGGTGGGATCCGCTCGACCACGAACCTCGATCTCGGACGTGGGCATGGGGCTGTGATCTGTGTTGCACCAATGGCTTACGACCCAGCGTCGCCCCCGGCTGGCTACCAGCAGGTATTGCGAGCGTGGGCCGGGCGGGCAGTGGCCAGGGAGGCGGCGATGCTACGTCGCGATGGAGCCACGGTTCTGCTCATTCGCCCGGATGCACCAGCCGTCGAGGCGTCCGGGGTCAATCCGATGCGCCAGAGCGGTCTCGGTGCTGTCGTCGAAGCTGGATATGCACAGGTGGCCGGTCTGCTCGGATCGGTTCATTTCGAAAGGTTCGCAGAGCGTATCGCTTCCTGAAAGTGACTTCTCTCGGCCCTGAAGGGCGGGCTTTCCGGCGCGGTTCTGGTAAATGGTCGGGTTCACCGGGGCGGCGTCCGTGCCTTCGGGAAGTGGCGCCGACGCGGCTCGGGTAGGAGTGCTGCCACCTCTTTCACGCAGATGCCGTCTCGCGGCGGGCTCAGGGTGACCAGAGCGTAGATGGGAGCGTAGCCGAGCAGGCGCACCAGAGCTTCTCCGGTGAGGCGTGGCGTAGGGCTCGCCTCCAGGAGGCTCGCTCCACGTGGGTCCCCGAACGGGAGGAAGTCCTGGGCGTCCTGCCATGCGAAGCGAATGGTCGGTTGCCCGGTTCTCGGGTGCCAGTAGATGCTGGGCACGCTACGAAGAGCTACCAGGGCGACAGAAGGGTGGCTGCCCTGCAGGGTCCAGTAACGAGCAGTCGATCCTGCGAAGCCAAGGAGTGGATGGTGCCGGGCGGTGATTAGCGGTTCGAGCAAGCGGCGAACCTGGCGGCGCTTGGCTCTGATAGGTAGCAGTGTTGGCGGCTCCGCCATCTCCACGACCTCCGGTAGGGCGGGGTCCTGCGCCCCGTGTGGCCCCATGGTCGTGGGGTCGCCGGCGGGGGTTACCCGGATGAAGCTGAACGGTAGGAACGGGCCGGCGACGCTGCGATGGGGCAGGGAATCGCGCGGGGTGTCCTTCCCATCTGGCAAGCGGGAATCTGGCTCTATCGCCGCATCATCCAGTCGGGCGGGTCCGCTCGTATCCCGTTCGTTCCCCTCGTTCCACTGGCTACGTCTATCCCAGGCTCGGATGAACGATCCGCTTTCCAGGTCCACGCCAACCGTCTCATCTTTACGAGACGTCAGGACCAGTAGGGTCAGTGCCTTCCATGGAGAGCCTCTCTCTGGGACTGCGGGTGCGCGCCCCGATCTCGCCGCCGGGCGCTCGCTTGCCACGGCAGATCCCTCCATCCCGTTATGGGAAGGGGAGAGGCCTGGGGCAGATGAGGAGGGCATTGCTCGACAATCTAAGCGCCGATTCGATAAGGCTGGCGCGTCCCAGTAGCCGCTACATGCGCGGGCGTGCCTGCTCCAGGCCGAGCCCGAAGCCCGACAGGTATATGTCGGCATCGCTCATCCGCGGGTAGCGCCCAGACAGCTTCCGGAACTCCGGCGAGTGATTGGCGACCAGGAGATGGGTGAGCTCATGGACGAGGACAGCGTCGAGCACCCAGGACGGCACGGGGCGCAGGCGATCCGAGATCCGTATCTCCCGCCGGGACGGGGTGCATGATCCCCAGCGGCTCCTCTGGTTAGATACCCAGCGAACCTGATCGAACGCGACGCCATCCAGGTATTTCCGCGCCAGGGCTCTGGCTCGCTCTGCCAGGTCCGTGTCGGTGGAGCTTACTAGTGGACGGGTCTGGAGGAGCCGGCTCACGAGGAGGGATACCATGTCCGCCCGCTCGCGCTCTGGAAGGCGGGCCGGAACCACCACCACGATGCGATTACCCGACCAGCTACCGCTCGCGCTCCGCCGGCGCCTGGTGCTCTCTCGCACCTCCACCTCGGGCGCTCCATATGGACTCCGTGCTGGCGGACCTGTCGGTTTCACAGGCCCCGCAGATCCAGTAGGGCCCGCAGATCCAGTAGGGCCCGCCTGTTCGGCAGGCAGCCCTGTGCTCCCGCTGCCGATGTCGGGCAGCGTTTGCTGTAGCGCAGGCATCCCGCTCGTCACGTCAAGAGCAGCAGTCGTCACGCCAAGAACATTAGATGGTGGCTGGGACATCGAGGGTGGATCTTGGCTGTGACTTCTCTCGGATCTGAAGGGCGGAGCTCCTCGGACCGCCAAGCGTTCTACGCTGACCAGCAGGCCGACCAGTCATTGGTTGGAATCCAATAGCCACAGCCTCCATCGAACCCAGGGTGGTTCAATCGGCTGGAACTTGGATGAGAAGCGGGTCTCCTGCGTGGTCTACGTAAGCGATTCGTATTGAGCCGAGTCGTTTGCGCATCACCGTCATGGCCTCTTCGTTCGAGTCAACCATCACGAAACGGCGGCCGAGCTCGCGGGCGACCGACGCAGTCGTCCCAGACCCAGCGAAGAAGTCTAGGACCCACTCGCCCCGCCTCGACGAGCCCTCAACGATTCTTCGCAGCACACCCTCCGGCTTCTGGTTTGGGTACCCGGTCTTCTCCTTGCCGTTCGTCGGCACGATCGTGTGCCACCACACGTCTGTCGGGAGCTTCCCTTTCTCACGCTTCTCCTCACTCACGAGGCCGGGAGCCATGTACGGGATCCGCGCAATCTGATCCTGGTTGAAGAAGTGCTTACCGGGTTCCTTCACGTACACAAGGATCGTGTCGTGCTTCGCAGGCCAGCGATCCTTGCGGCGACCTCCGTAGTCATAGGCCCAGATCACTTCGTTCAGGAAGCATTTCCGACCGAAAATATGATCGAGAAGAACCTTGCAGTAGTGAGCCTCACGAAAGTCGATGTGGAAGTAGAGGGTCCCATCAGAGCGGAGCAACCGACGAGCTTCTTCGAGTTTCGGGGCGATGAAGGAAAGGTAGTCATCGAAGATGTCGGCATATCCGACCCTCCCGACTTCTGCAGTCCGGTAGTTCCTCCCCCCGAAACCCACCCGGTCGCCCTCTGGCGAGCATTCAGTTCGCAGCGTTCGCCGCTCTTGGACCTTTCCCGTGTTGAACGGCGGGTCGATGTAGATGAGCTGAAACGACTCATCCGGAAGCTTGGGCAGCACGTCCGCGCAGTCACCCTGCACCACGAAGTCGTCGCTACCACTGAAGTCGATCATGAGCTTCATGATAGTTCCGAGTCCGGGTCTGGGCACCCACGGACGACAAACTGCTTACGACATGATAGCCAATGACTTGCTAAGTGTTTGTATTCCGGGCATCGCCCATGTCACCTTTGTGGAACTCGAGCTCGCCATTGTGGTGCCCGCATTTATCGTGGCCGCAGTCGCCGAAAATTGCAAACTGAAGACGACACTCGCTCCGGGATTGATGACTGTCGGGCCAGACGAGCAATTCAGACTGCCAATGTTATTCATATTGCGCCGAGCAGTTGTAATGGGTGCCCCATTGGCTTCACCGCCGGGAACCTCGAACAGGTCCCTGACGGTAACAACATAACCTGGACATGGCGAAAGCGATATTGGAAGCGAAGTAGGATTGGTTAACGATACTTGATATGAGAATCCAGAGGGGCTACTCGTGGCTGGCAAAATCAAAGCCGCCTGAAGTAAAGACCAATTACTGGGTATCGGATAGGCCGGTGCAGACGGCTGAGTACTCATATAGCCAAAGGCCACACTCCCATTGGGCCCGCCTGGGTGGCTGCACGCCGGTACTCCCCCAGCCATTGACGCCTGATACGTATAATTCCGTAATTCCCCGTTATGCCAGATCCTGTACGTAACCCTCACTGCCGCGATTGGTGGCCCGCAGTACTGTCCACTCCACTTGAAGCCAAGCTGTGTCGCATTATGATCCCGCTCTTCCTGTGCCAGGGTGGGCAGCGTTGACCCCACATACGATTCCTCGTTAGGGGCAGGACCCGGCGCGTTTATAAGGTCCGGATTAGGCGCAGAAGATACGACAGGCGCAGCTTTACCCGATGCCTGGATAAGTGATACGGCTATCGGTGAGCTCCAGGTCATCGAGCAAAAAGCTGAATTAGCCAAGGCGTAGAAGCTCACGGCACCGAAATCCGCTGTTGTTAGTGTCGCGGCGCCACTGACAACAGCGGGGGAGCATGGCTCGAGGAGGGCAGCGGGTTGCACCAGATTGCCCCCAACGACCTCCGGTGCGTATGGGTGATGGCCGAGCCCGACCCAGGGCACGTGGTATATGGTGCCCGGAGTGTGGCTGTGGCCAACTGGCGGCCTCCCTTTACCCAGTGATTGAGGGGAGCTCGGCCTCTTGATCGAAACCGTCAGCAGCGCTGCCGAAGTGCCCGCCGCAACCAGTACGGCGAGACATAGAAGGACCTTGCCCGATAGCGATAGCCGACGGCGTGGGACAAAGTTGGATTGCCGAGACACCGTCTCCTCAAGAGAAATGGGTCGTTCGCCCTCAGAGATCAAAGAGCTGATTTGAGCCCGTAACTTATCGTTCGTAAGTGTCATCTACACCCATCCGTTTCCTGAGCTTTCGCATTCCGCGTTCCAGCTGCTTTTGAATAGTCGGTATCGAGACTCCCGCGATTTCGGAGACTTCTCTGAACGTCCATCCCAGGCCACGAATCAAAATGACCGCTTGTCGTTGCCTCGGGGTGAGCGATTGCAAGGCTTTGGGAAGGCCGGGCTCAAACCAGTGTTCCGGCTCGACAGTCAGGGCAAACAGGTCTGCTCTTCGCCGAGAAGCCCGACGCGCATACGATTGCCCCACTCTGTACAGATAGCCGACGGGGTTGTCCATCGGCAGCACCTTTTCTTGATGAATCCACGCATAGGAGAGTGCGTCCGTCGCTGCGTCAGTGCCGATTTCGAATCCGTATCTTGATATCAGGGCTCTCCGGAGCTTCGGTTCAGAAGCACGATAGAAATATTCAAACGACTCACTCGTGGGCTCAGACGTGCTCGACCATCCTGCCGTGGTCGAGTATGGGCGCTCCCCCCGTTCTCCTCTGCTATGAGACGTCACGACCACAATCAATTAAAGGTGCCGCAGGACCGGTTCTTATGACACTGATCTGATCAAAATGTCCGTCCCGGTATCGCGCGTGGGGGGATTTCAACGCGCGCCCCACGGCGGAGCCTGCAATCGGGACTGAGGGCGCCATCGCCCAGATAGCAAATGGGAGAAGAACCGGGTCAACGACATCAGCCGCAGCACCGGGCACCGCACGCATCCGGAATCCGAGGGCTAAGCAGCGTTACCGCTGCTATCGAAGAGTACGAGCTCGAACCCTCCATGGATGATCACCGTTAGTTGCAGTTCCACCAAATATCGGTGAAGGAAGTAGCCGGAACTGAGTAGGAGCTCGTTGTGCTCACGTAGTGTGTCGTGTATATATAGTTGTTCTCAGGATTAGTCGATCCAAGTTGTTGCCAAGTTCCATTAGAATCGAGCTCTGCGTAGGCTCCCGTCCAATTATTCTGATAGTAGTCAATCATGCTGCCGGTTTCGCCTGACCACTCATCAATCCAATCGGCGGTACTTCCGTCGTAGAGCGCTTTACCAGTCTGAAGTATTCCTAGCGCTACGTCCCAACTAGTGCTCAAGTAATGCCCGGTACTCGTGTTTTCAATATAGAAGTACGCAGTGTCGTTGCTCTGTTCATAAGACATGTTGAGATATACGCCGTTCCCGGGCGATATGGAGGGGTTGCCAGGAAAAACCGGTTCCGCCCAAGTATAACCCTTCTGGACGGCGACTTTATTGAGCACCTCATAGAACGGCGCGAGGCTTCCGCCGCCGATATTCATGCCGGTTCCCTCTTGGATCAATGCCCCCGCGCCGCCAGTGGCACCAACGCCACCGCCCAGACCGACCCATGAGCTCATATGGCCGCCGGAGCATCCCCGGGCCGCGGGTTGTGTAAAGCCTCCCTGCACCGCGACCCAATTTGTGTCGCTGGAGCTCAAGCCGTTCCACCCCGACCAAGCGTCCCGTACTTCGGTGGTGTTATGCGGACAGCCAATGCCTAACGAGGGATTCGGTGTATCGGAAGTAGTGACGTAGCTCATTGCAGTCTGCCATCTCGCTAGGTTTGCAGCGGAAGAGGGACGCGGAGGAAAGCCGTATTCCGCGAGCTGGGCAGAGGAAGCCGTCATGGGTTGAAACCCTCTTGGTGCGACGTGAAAGCTTAGGGTCATTCCGTCGATGTCGTAGTTGTACTGGGTACCACCACCGGACAACGGGGACGTACTTTCCAACGGCAGAGAAGTTGGAGTGCAGGTAGTCGCAGCACTCGTTGCGCTAGGAGCCTCCCTGGCCGATGGGGATGCTGCTCCGGCTGGCCCGGTAGCGAAGGATATGGAAACCACGAAGAGTCCCGATAAGGCGACGGCCAACAGTCGGAGGCGGTGAAGCCGCCACCCCTGAACGACCAAGTGTGCTTGGAGTCTGACTGTCTTCTTTCGTCGACCGGTCATGTCGACCCCCTCCATATCTGCCCATGAGGAGTATATACCTTTACGGACGAGCCTGTTGCACGAACCCAGGAGCAATCTGGGAACGCCCTGGTCGCGCGCGTGGAATCCACCACCTGACCAGGAGTGATGGGAGAACTGGGTCTTGGTCTACAGCCTCCTTGCCCCAGAGCGCGATCAGGTTTACTTGCTCCCGCCACCGCTGGCTGCCCGAAGCCCACCTGGCGTGGTTCGTCCTCGGTGCCTCCTCGCTACGCCCGGCGGGGTGCGTTGAAGAAAGACGCCAGCGTCTTGGCAAGATGGATTGCAAGATGTTCACGAAGAGGAGACGCGGCACCTACAAACAACGTCAGCAGAGCTCGCGCAACGGGCTCACTGCACTCTATGGATAAGCCAGCGCTCTGGCCAGCTCTTCCGGTGTACGGGCAGGCGCCTTGCAGGTGCGCTGCTCGCAGACATATGCGAGATCCGGCTCGCGTCCCCGCAACACCGGACAGGTCTCGTCAGATCCCCACGCTATAACGGCATCCGGCAGGAAGTGGCCACGAAGCTCTGCAAGCAGGTCGGGGCGATGCCCGGTAACGGCGATCTCCCGCAGGCCGCCCTCGGCCAGGCAGGCTCCGATGATCCCATATGCCATGGATGACGGCTGCTCCTCGAGCAACGTATATACGCCGTCCAGTAGGGAAGCGCCGCTCGTGGACAGCTCTTCGTCAGCGAGGAGAGCCCCGAGACGCTGGAGCGCGACTGCTGCAACAGAGTTCGGTGAGGCGAGCGCACCGTCGAGCAGCTGCTTCGGCCTGCAGATCTCCGGAGTGCCGTAGCCGGCCGGAGTGCCGTAGATCTCCCGAGTGCCGTAGATCTCCCGAGTGCCGTAGCCAGCCCGAGTGCCGTAGCCGGCCGGAGTGCCGTAGCCGGCGTGCTTCCCCGGAGCCATAGCGCTCCCACCTGGCAACGGCTCCGGATCGTCACCTGCCCGAGGCGCAGCTACCGCGACTCCCGACAGGAGCCCATCTACAGGATCGACGAAGCGAGCGACAAGGTCGTGTGCCACTTCCGCGGCGAGCCCAAGCCACTTTCCCTCCCCCGAGAGCTCGTAGCAGCGGGTGAAGGCCTCGACGAGCCAGGCTTCGTCCCCCGCTCCGGCATCGGCGCCCCCTAGATGCTCATCCGAGCCCTTGCCTGCGGCGCCAGGCGGGCGGGATCCGGGGGCATCTGCCATGAGCAGCCTCTGCCAGCGGCCGGAGGCATCACGCCCCGCAGCAGCTGCGAGCTCGCCGCCCAGGAGAGCTGCCTCTTTCCAGTCATCCCGGCCCGTGGCCCAGGCCGCCTCTGCGAGGCTTGCCACCCACATGGCGTTCCACTCGGTTATTACGTTGGTGTCCTTGCCGGGAGCGCTGCGGGTGGATCGCCTGGCGAGCAGCAACTCCCTGGCGTGCTCCATCTGAGGTGGGCGCAGCAACGCAGATCGAACAGGTCTGTGCAAGATCGTGGCTCCTCGTAGCCCCGGGAAGTTGCCCTCGCTCGTGACTCCGTACCACTCGGCGGCGTCATGCCCGAGCTGAGCCCCGAGGACTTCCATGATCTCGTCGCTTCTCCAGACGTAGTAGAGGCCCTCCCGGCCTTCGCTGTCGGCGTCCTGCGCTCCGTTGACCCTGCCACCTGGCCCCGTCAGGGTCCTCCGGACGTAGGAGACTGTCTCTTCGACTACCTGGAGCCATTC
>DAHXND010000096.1 GCA_027366675.1 Acidimicrobiales bacterium | reverse complement strand
GACCCGCCTCTACGGGAGGCTGCTCGCGGCTCCCGTGACCATGTCCGCTGGCGCGGTCCTGGAGCCAGGGACGATGCTCGACCTCGATCTAACCGAGAGGCTCAGGGATGACCCGGGGGTGACCAGGGTGAGGGTTCGCTCGGTGCTCACCTGCGAGATCCGCCAGGGCATCTGCGCTGCTTGCTACGGGCAGTCGCTCGCTACCGGCCGCCTGATCGAGCTCGGGGAGGCGGTGGGGGTGATCGCTGCTCAGTCGATCGGAGAGCCGGGGACGCAGCTCACCATGCGTACCTTCCACACTGGTGGTGTCGCGGGTGAGGACATTACCCACGGACTTCCCCGTGTGGTGGAGCTGTTCGAGGCCCGGACCCCGAAGGGGGCCGCGATTCTCGCCCACACTGACGGGGTAGTGCGGATCACCGAGGCCGAGGATGGCCGGAAGGTCGTGATCGTGGACGACGAGGGACACGAGGAGGTCCACGAGGTATCGCTTCGGGCTCACCTTGACGTGGTGGATGGGGCAGAGGTGAAAGCGGGTGATGCCCTGGTCCAGGGCCCGCTCGACCCGAAGGAGCTCCTGGAGGTGAAGGGCCTGCACGACACCCAGGACTACCTGGTGAACGAGGTGCAGAAGGTATACCGTGACCAAGGTGTATCTATTCACGATAAGCATATAGAGCTGATAGTCCGCCAGATGCTCAGGCGCTTCTCCATAGTGGAGCAGGGCGACTCGCCATTCCTCCCAGGTGAGCGGATCGACAACCAGCTCTTCGTCGAGGTGAACAGGAACGTGGTGAAAGAGGGCAAGCGTCCGGCCGAAGGACGGGCAGAGCTCATGGGCATCACGAAGGCATCGCTCGCCACCGACTCCTGGCTGTCGGCAGCATCGTTCCAGGAGACCACTCGGGTGCTCACGGAGGCAGCGATTGCCGGGAAGGATGACCGGCTGCTCGGCCTGAAGGAGAACATCGTCATCGGCAAGCTGATACCAGCAGGTACCGGGATGCGTCGCTACAGGGACATACGCGTTCTGACTCCTGACGCCGAGCGCCTGGCGTTCTGGAGCTCGGACATGGGAGGCGAGCCGGGGCCCGATGGTGGAGCCTTCTCTGCCGATGCAGCTACGTGGCTACGCGATATCGGGACCTCCGCCTCTGACGGAGCCCCCGGGACAGGACCTGGAGAGCCTGGAGAGCCTGGCGGGCACCTCGATGCGCACGGCGCGGATTCTGGTAGCGCGGATTCTGGTAGCGCGGATTCGGGCGGCCCATCGGGCGCCCCTGGCCAGGGAGGTCAGGACGCAGACGCCGGATCGCTAGCGCCTGGCGATGCGGTCCCCTCCGATGCGCTGGCCGTGGACGCCCTGCCCGGTGAGGCGGGCCGGGCGGAAGCGGGATCTGCGGATGCTGGGCGTGGAGGTGAAGGGCCTGGAGGTGCTGCGCCTGCGGACACTGGGCCTGCGGATGCTGGGCCTGCGGACACTGGGCCTGCGGACACTGGGCCTGGGGATGCTGGATCTGCGGGTGCTGGGCCTGTTGACGAGGAAGGTACTGCCAGTGGCGCAGGGGCATGAGCACTCACGGCCGGCATCGGTGCGGCAGTGGTAGGGAAGATGCTGCTCTGGTGCGAATGGCAGCCTATCCCGGACGCGTCTAGACTGCCGATCTTGCCTATGACGAGTACGTTCAGACCCTGTGCTGTCTCCAGCCCCGAGCCAGCGCGCGCCTGCGTGGAGATCTAAGAGATGCCAACGATAAACCAGCTGGTCCGTAAAGGCAGGGAGTCGAAGAAGTCGAAGACGTCCACCCCTGCCCTTCGCGGGGCTCCCCAGCGCCGGGGTGTATGCACCCGTGTCTACACCATGACGCCGAAGAAGCCGAACTCGGCTCTCAGGAAGATCGCCCGTGTCAGGCTCACGAGCGGGGCAGAGGTGACTGCGTACATACCCGGTATCGGTCACAACCTGCAGGAGCACTCGATAGTCCTCGTGCGAGGCGGCCGTGTGAAGGACCTGCCAGGGGTCCGATATAAGATCGTAAGAGGAGCCCTCGATGCGGCAGGCGTGCGCGACCGGGCGCAGGCCCGGAGTCGCTACGGCGTGAAGCGGGAGGCCTGAGATGCCACGTAATGGGCCAGCCGCCCGCCGGGAGCTCGCTCCGGATCCCGTCTATCACTCCGTGCTCGTCACCCAGGTGGTGAACAAGGTCCTCCAGCGTGGCAAGCGCACTCTGGCCGAGCGCGTGGTCTACGATGCGCTGGCCACGGTGGGAGAGCGAGCGGGAGGGGACCCGCTGTCCACGCTGAAGCAGGCTCTTGACAACACGAGACCCGAGCTCGAGGTGAGGAGCAGGCGCGTGGGTGGAGCGACTTACCAGGTGCCCGTAGAGGTGCGGCCCCGCCGTGCCATGACGCTGGCGGTGCGCTGGCTGGTGGGCTATGCGCGCCAGCGCAGGGAGAAGACCATAGCTCTCAGGCTCGCGGGCGAGATACTGGACGCGGCCAACGGCACGGGCGCAGCGGTGAAGCGCCGGGAAGATCTGCACAAGATGGCAGAGTCGAACAAGGCCTTCGCTCACTATCGCTGGTGAGCGCCTGCCGGACCCGGGCAGACGAAACGGCAGACTACGAGGCAACTGACGAGGTAGATTCATGGCAACGACATCTCTGATCCGCGAGTTCCCACTCGCTCGCACGCGCAACATCGGCATCATGGCCCACATCGACGCGGGCAAGACGACGACGACCGAGAGGATCCTCTACTACACGGGGAAGAACTACAAGATGGGCGAGGTCCATGAGGGCGCCGCCACCATGGACTGGATGGTTCAGGAGCAGGAGAGAGGCATAACCATCACCTCGGCTGCCACGACGTGCAAGTGGCGCGACTGCTGGATAAACATCATCGACACGCCGGGCCATGTGGACTTCACGGTCGAGGTGGAGAGGTCCCTGCGGGTGCTGGATGGCGCGGTGGCGGTCTTCGACGCCGTCGCCGGTGTCGAGCCCCAGACGGAGACGGTGTGGCGCCAGGCGAACAAGTACGGTGTGCCGCGCATCTGCTTCGTGAACAAGATGGACCGTGTTGGTGCCGACTTCGATCGTTGCGTGGCCATGATCTCCGACCGTCTGGATGCCACACCCGCTGTCGTGCAGATCCCGATAGGAGCCGAGGGGGGCTTCGAGGGATGCATAGACCTGATAGGCATGGTGGCTCTTCTATGGGGGGAGGGGACAGGTGAGCACTGGGACGAGCGCCCGATCCCGGACAGTCTCAGGAAGGCAGCAGAGGAGGCCCGTCACAGCCTGATCGACGCGGTCTCGAACTTCGACGACGCGGTCATGGAGGCATATATCGGGGACGAGGAGGTGGGTGCTGACCTGCTGAAGAAGGCCGTTCGCCGTGGCACCATATCTGGTGCGATAGTGCCCGTTCTCTGCGGGTCGGCTTTCAAGAACAAGGGCGTCCAGCCACTCCTCGATGCCGTCATCGGCTACCTGCCGAGTCCCCTCGACATCCCCCCCACCGAGGGGATCCCTGTACGTCCCAAGGCAGGCGAAGCCGAGACGATCAGCCGCCAGCCTGACGACTCCGAACCTTTCACTGCGCTCGCCTTCAAGATCATGAGCGACCCTTATGTTGGCAAGCTCACCTACCTGAGGGTCTACTCGGGCACCTTGGAGAAGGGTTCGGCCGTGTTGAACTCCACGAAGGGCACCAGGGAGCGCGTGGGAAGGATCCTCCAGATGCATGCCAACCATCGGGAGGACAAGGATGTCATCTTCGCCGGTGACATTGTCGCCGCTGTCGGCCTGAAGTCCACCACGACCGGCGACACGCTCTGCGACCCTGCTCACCCGATCCTGCTCGAGTCCCTCGAGTTCCCGGAGCCGGTCATACACGTGGCTGTAGAGCCGAAGACGAAGGTCGATCAGGACAAGCTCGGGAAGGCGCTGTTCGCTCTCTCGGAGGAGGACCCGACTTTTCGGATACATACGGATGCAGAGACGGGCCAGACTGTCATATCCGGTATGGGCGAGCTCCATCTGGAGGTTCTCGTTGACCGGATGCTGAGGGAGTTCGGGGTCGACGCCCACGTGGGAAAGCCGCAGGTGGCCTACCGGGAGACGATCCGGAACGCCGTGCAGAAGGTAGAGGGCCGCTACGTCCGCCAGACCGGTGGCCGTGGGCAGTATGGCCATGTCCTCATAAACCTCGAGCCCACCGGCCCCGGCGGCGGCTACGAGTTCGTGGACAAGATCACCGGCGGCACCGTGCCGAAGGAGTACATCCCCGCGGTGGATGCGGGCATCCAGGAGGCGCTGACCTCCGGGGTTCTGGCGGGCTATCCGGTGGTGGACGTCCGCGTCACCCTGGTAGATGGCTCCTATCACGAGGTTGACTCCTCCGAGATGGCCTTCAAGATCGCCGGATCGCTGGCGGTGAAGGAGGCTGCCCGCCGTGCGCGCCCGGTCCTCCTGGAGCCGATCATGGCAGTAGAGGTCGTGAGCCCCGAGGAGTACCTGGGAGAGGTGCTCGGGGATCTCTCGTCGCGCCGTGGCAGGGTAGAGGGGATGGATTCGCGGGGGACAAGCCAGGTGCTGCGTGTGCACGTGCCACTGTCGGACATGTTCGGCTATGCCACGGACCTTCGCTCGAGGACCCAGGGGCGGGCCAGCTACAGCATGCAGTTCCATTCCTACCAGGAAGTGCCTGACTCGATCGCGCGAGAGATCGTGGCCAGGGTGAAGGGCGAGTAGGCTCCGGGCCGTCGGGCTCGGGGTGCCCTCGCCGGCCGGGCGTGCCCGGTCGGCCTGCGGGCGCTACACTCGGGCGAGCAGTAGTTGCAGGGCCGCAGGGCATGGGGTTCCGGTGCCGTGCGGATGGAGGGTGCCGGATGCGAGCGCATCCGGCAAAGGAAAATCAAATACTAGAGATAGGAAGAAAGCGCAGCCCGTCATGGCCAAGCAGAAGTTCGAGCGTAACAAGCCCCATATAAACATAGGCACGATGGGTCACATCGACCACGGAAAGACCACACTCACGGCGGCCATAACGAAGGTCCTGTCGGAGCGGAACCCGAACGTGCACTTCACGCCCTTCGACCAGATCGACAAGGCGCCGGAGGAGAAGGCCAGGGGCATCACGATCTCCATTGCCCACGTGGAGTACGAGACAGACAAGCGCCACTACGCGCACGTCGACATGCCGGGACATGCCGACTACATAAAGAACATGATCACCGGGGCAGCTCAGGTGGACGGGGCCATCCTCGTCGTCTCCGCCGCAGACGGCCCCATGCCTCAGACTCGTGAGCACGTGCTGCTCGCCCGCCAGGTAGGGGTCCCCTACATCGTCGTTGCCCTGAACAAGGCAGACATGGTGGATGACGAGGAGCTTCTCGACCTGGTCGAGCTGGAGGTACGCGAGCTGCTGAACGAGTACGAGTTCCCAGGTGACGATGCCCCAGTCGTTCGCGTAAGTGCCCTGAAGGCCCTGGAGGGTGACAAGGAGTGGGAGGACAGGATCGTCGAGCTCATGCAAGCCGTCGACGAGTACATCCCAGAGCCCGAGCGTGCCATAGACAAGCCATTCCTCATGTCGGTGGAGGACGTCATGACCATCACCGGCCGTGGAACGGTGGTGACGGGCCGAGTGGAGCAGGGTGTCCTGAAAGTGGGCGAGGAGGTCGAGATCGTCGGCCTACGGCCCACGCAGAAGACTGTCTGCACGGGAGTGGAGATGTTCAGGAAGCTCCTGGACCAGGCCCAGGCAGGCGACAATATCGGCGCGTTGCTCCGAGGGGTGAAGAAGGAGGAGGTGGAGCGCGGCCAGGTGCTCTGCAAGCCCGGGACCATCACGCCACATACGAACTTCGAGGCGAACGTCTACGTGCTCACGAAGGAGGAAGGTGGGCGTCACAAGCCTTTCTTCACGAACTACCGCCCCCAGTTCTACTTCCGTACGACGGACGTCACTGGTTCGATCACCCTGCCAGAGGGGACGGAGATGGTGATGCCAGGGGACAACACCACCATGACGGTCGAGCTCGGAAAGCCGATCGCCATGGACGAGGGTCTCCGCTTCGCCATTCGCGAGGGCGGCAGGACCGTAGGCGCCGGGCGCGTCACGAAGATCCTGAAGTGACCCTGGTGGGCCTCTTGGCAGCGAGGAAGGTCATCGCCCACGGGGAGACTCTCCCTGGGGAGCCCCGATGAGCGACGGCACCAAGCAGCGGATCAGGATCCGGCTGAAGGCCTACGACCACGAGGTGCTCGATACCTCCACGGAGAAGATAGTCCAGACGGTGCTCAGGACTCAGGCGCGCATACAGGGGCCTGTTCCCCTCCCGACCGAGCGCCATCGTTACACCGTCATACGCTCACCGCATAAGTACAAGGACTCCAGGGAGCACTTCGAGATGCGCATCCACAAGCGCCTTCTCGACATACTCGATCCATCTCCGAAAACCGTGGACTCGCTCCAGCGACTGGAGGTTCCGGCCGGGGTGGACATCGAGATAAAGATCCAGACGTTCTGAGGCTCCGGGTAGCTCTTTCGCAGCTCTGGTCCGCTTTGCGTATCTCTACGGCCGTGCTAACATGAGTAAGCCTCCAGCCACCTGAGAGGGACCACCGAAGCAGGGACAACCGAAGCAGGGACATGGTGGCTGGTTGGTGCAGTCCGGGAGTGCCCGGCATGACGGGCGGCTCGTGACTGGCAGCGTGGCCAGGTTATGGCATCTGGGTTTCCCCGGAGGCTGGGTCTGGGCTCGCCTGGCAGTCTCGCAGCTCCGAGCATGTGGGCGGGGACCTCCTGGCGTGGACAGGAAGAACGTGTGGAGATGAGGCAGGGTGCCTGCTGGCACGCTGCAACGGAGCTGGTGCCGGGGTGTGATGGGCGCCAGCGTGGATCAGGCTCGCGCCAGACCAGCGCCGATGCTGGCCTGCGTGTGCCTGGCATAGGGTTCGACAGGGTTCCATGGTTCGACAGGGTTCAGGGCGTTCGTGGCTCTGGAGCTGCGCCGAGGATCGACTACAGACAGGCGAAGGCAGACGTGGCGAAGAAGGCGATTGTGGGAAAGAAGGTGGGCATGACCCAGATCTGGGATGCCGCGGGCCGCGTGGTCCCTGTCACCGTGCTGTCCGTCGAGCCCATGCGCGTCGTGCGGCTGAAGACCAGAGAGACCGAAGGATACAGCGCCCTCCAGGTCACCTTCGGCTATCGTGCCGCTCGCCAGGACGGGAAGAGGCAGTCTGGAGCGAAGAGCGCTTACGCCAGGGGCCGGGTGAACAAGCCGGAGGCGGGCCATTTCGCGAAGGCCGGGGTGGACCCGGGAGAGCGTTTGGTGGAGCTGCGCCTGGATGATGTCGCCGGCTACGAGGTCGGCCAGGAGCTGACTGCCAGTGTGTTGCAGGCTGGCGAGAGGGTGGACGTCACGGCCGTGGCGAAGGGGAAGGGATTCGCCGGTGGGGTGAAACGGCATAACTTCAGCGGTCAGGGAGCCGCTCACGGCAACCACAAGAAGCATCGCGCACCAGGATCTGTCGGCGCCTGTGCCACCCCGGCCCGCGTCTTCAAGGGCACACGCATGGCGGGGCGCATGGGAGGCGGCCAGGTGACGACGCTGAACCTGGAGGTCGTGCAGGCAGATCCAGAGCGCCGCCTCGTTCTCGTGAAGGGTGCAGTTCCAGGTCCTCGGGGTGGCATGGTCGTCATCAGGAACACGAACCGGGCCGTGTCTTCCTCTGGCAATGGGTCTGGTGCCGGAGGAGCAGCGTGATGGCCGGGCAGGATGTCGTAGAGGCCGAGGGCAGGGAAGCAGCACAGGAAGGCAGGCCGGCTTCGGAAGGCAGGCCGGCTTCGGAAGGCGATGTGACCGTGAGCCCATGGCTCGCGGGGACCTGGCTGGCCGACCCGGCATCTCACCTCTCCCGGAGGCGACCCCATGTGGTGCGAGATCGGGTGGTGGTGGATCGCTACAGGTCCGATGGCGTTATAGACGGTCGCGCTTATCTCGATCCTGCGCTTTTCGGGATCGAGCCGCACAGGGCGGTCATGCACCAGGTGGTGGTGGCCGAGCTGGCTGCCGCCAGGGCCGGGACGCATTCGACCCGGACGCGCGCCGAGGTGCGTGGCGGTGGAGCCAAGCCCTACCGCCAGAAGGGGACGGGCCGTGCCCGCCAGGGATCTATACGCGCGCCTCACTACAGCGGGGGTGGTGTGGCTCATGGCCCCAAGCCGCGTGATTACCGCCAGCACACGCCTAAGAAGATGGTGCGCCTGGCCCTTGCCTCGGCACTCTCGAACCGGGTGGCCTCCGGCAGGCTGAGGGTGCTGGGTAGCTTCGGGCTCGATATGCCGTCCACGAAGGCGGCCAAGTCGGTTCTCGAAGCCATCGGAGTGAAGGGATCGATCCTGGTCGTGCTGGGTCCAGACGAGGTATCGGCGGACCGCTCGCTCACGAACCTCCCCGGAGTGCATGCCATGATGCTGGGCGAGTTGAACACATATGACGTTCTGCGTAACGAGTGGTTGGTGTTCACCGAGGCTGCTCTTCCCGGGAAGGTCGTCGTGCTCGACACAGCTCCACAGGAGCTAGTGGAGGACACAGCCGCGCCGGAGCCGGTGGAGGACGAAGAGCCACAGGAGCCGCTTCACGACACAGCCGCGCCGGAGCCGGTGGAGGACACAGCTCCACCGGAGCTAGTGGAGGACACAGCCGCGCCGGAAGCGGGGCCCGCGGATGATGCCGGGGTGTCCGAAGAAGCTGGCGGCCCGGGGGAGGACGGCCAGTGAGCGGCACCCGCACCATTCTGCTACGGCCAGTGGTCTCGGAGAAGACCTACAGGCTCATGGATCGCGGGGTGTACGTCTTCGTCGTGCATCCCGACGCGAATAAGATCGAGATACGAACCGCTGTCGAGCAGTCGTTCGGGGTGAGGGTAGCTCAGGTGAACACCTGCAACCGGAAGGGTAAGCGCCAGCGGAACCGCCGCCTGCCTACCTACGGCCGGCGTTCCGACACGAAGCGCGCTTTCGTCACCCTGGCCGGGAACGACAAGATAGACCTCTTCGGGAAGCCGCCAGGGACGTGACGATGAGAGAGGCAACGCCATGACGCTGCGTAAGCGCAAGCCCACCAGCCCAGCCCGCCGCTTCCAGTCGAGCTCTGACTTCGCGGAGATAACCCGCGACCGTCCGGAACGCTCGCTCGTAGTCCCGAATCCGGCCAGCGGTGGCCGGAACAGTCACGGTCGCAAGACAGCGCGCCACCGCGGTGGTGGGCACAAGCGCCAGTACCGTATCATCGACTTCCGCCGCGACAAGGACGGTATACCGGCGAAAGTGGCTTCTATAGAATACGACCCGAACCGGAACGCCAGGATCGCCCTTCTCCACTACCTCGATGGCGAGAAGAGCTATATCCTCGCGCCAGCGGATCTGTCGGTCGGTGATCGGGTCCAGAGCGGCCAGGGAGCGGAGATCCGTACCGGAAACGCGCTCCCGCTTCGCTACATCCCGGTAGGATCTGTCGTTCACAACATCGAGCTAAGGCCAGGTGGCGGGGGGAAGCTTGCCCGTGGCGCTGGTATGAGTGCGCAGCTCGTGGCCAAGGAGGGCATGTTCGCCACGCTAAGGCTCCCGTCCACCGAGATGCGGAGGGTGCCGATCGACTGCCGGGGAACCATCGGGGTCGTCGGGAACGCCGAGGCTGAGCTCGTGGTCATCGGGAAAGCCGGGCGGAACCGGTGGCGTGGCGTGCGGCCGCAGACTCGGGGTGTGGCAATGAACCCCGTCGACCACCCGTTGGGCGGCGGTGAGGGCAAGTCGTCCGGGGGGCGCCATCCAGTCTCTCCGTGGGGGAAGCCCGAAGGGCGCACGCGTCCACGCTCGAAGGCTTCCGACGCGATGATCGTCCGTCGCCGTAGGACGCGGGGCAGGCGCAGATGACGTTCCGTAGGTTCTCTGTGTGGGCGGCTAGCCGTCTCGGGATTGCGCCAGGAGGATGCTCTAGTGGCTCGTAGCGTGAAGAAGGGTCCTTTCGTCGACGATCACCTTCTGAAGAAGATCGACGCGCTGAACGCGAACAACGAGAAGCGGGTGGTGAAGACGTGGTCACGTCGTTCAACGATTATACCTGATATGGTGGGCCACACCATAGCCGTGCATGATGGGCGCAAGCACGTGCCTGTCTACATCACCGAGTCCATGATCGGCCATAAGCTGGGAGAGTTCTCGCCCACGCGGACATTCCGCTATCACGCTGGCCAAGAGAGAGCCGGGAGGCGCTGATCCATGGCCTACATCGACACCGCAGGAAGGCTCTCGGTTCGCTCGGTCCTGCGCTACCAGGGCGTCTCAGCTTTCAAGGTGCGCCCGGTGCTCGACCTGATCCGCGGGAAGGACGCAGAGGAAGCTGCCGCGATCCTGCGGGCCTGCCCTCGCGGATGTGCTCCACTGGTCGGCAAGGTGCTCGCAGCCGCTGCCGCAAATGCCGAGAACAACGAGGGCATGAACCCCGAGGAGCTCTACGTGGTGGCAGCCTACGCTGACGAGGCGAACACGGCTAAGCGGTGGCGGCCCCGTGCACGCGGGCGCGCTACCAGGATCAGGAAGCGTAGCTGCCACATTACGATAGTGCTGGAACGTATGTCGGAGGAGGACATTCATAGGAAGGCGCAGCGTCATGCAGGGGGAGCGAGTGCGCGCCGTAGCCGCAGGGTCGCTGCATCTCGCCTGCTCCCGAGGCGAGGGCGCGAGCGTGGAGGCGAGTCGATGGAAGCCGCCACTGAAGCTGGCGCCACCGAGGCTGGCGCCACCGAGGCTGGCGCCACTGAAGATGCCGCCACCCCGGAAGCCGCCACGGAGGCTGGCGCCACTGAAGAGGATCCTGGCGCCGGGCGTGAAGCTGGTCCGTCCGCAGAGACAGACGCAGAGACAGACGCCGAGACGGGCGCAGAGACAGACGCCAGTGAAGGCGCAGAGACAGACGCCGAGACAGACGCAGGAGACGAAGGGAGCGACGCCTGATGGGTCAGAAGGTCAATCCCTACGGCTTCCGGCTGGGGATCGCGACGGAATGGAAGTCACGCTGGTTCGAGGAGCGTTCCTACCAGGACTACGTGGTAGAGGACTGGAAGATACGCGACTACCTGATGCGCCAGCTCGAGGCGGCCGCAGTGAGCCGTGTCGAGATAGAGCGAACCCGGGACAAGCTCCGGGTGGATGTCTATACAGCGAGGCCGGGGATGGTCATAGGACGTAAGGGCCAGGAGGCAGAAAGGCTGAAGACAGCTCTGGAGAACCTTACGGACATGCGCGGCAAGGTTCACTTGAACATACAGGAGGTGAAGCCCCCGGAGCTCGATGCCGCGCTCATTGCCCAGAGCATCGCGGACCAGTTGAACCGGCGTGTGAGCTTCAGGCGAGCCATGAAGCGCGCCATCCAGACCGTTCAGAAGGCCGGAGCCCAGGGAGTGCGCGTGCAGTGCTCGGGGCGGCTGGGAGGATCCGAGATGGCGAGACGTGAGTCCTACCGCGAGGGCAGGGTGCCCCTGCATACGCTGCGCGCTGACATCGACTACGGGTTCCGTGAGGCGCGCACGAACTTTGGTCGGATAGGCGTGAAGGTCTGGATCTACAAGGGAGAGATTCTCCCCTACCGTGCTGTCCTCGAAGAGAAGATCTCGCGTGAGGCAGCCATGGCAGCAGGCGAGGCTTCCGGTATAACCAGACCCAGGCGGCTCATCTCCGCTGGTGGTGGCCGGCGCAGGCCGGGCCAGGACCCTGGCGCGCCCGCTGTGGATGCACCTGTGGCGCCGGCACCCAGAGCGCCAGTTGCCCGCCCTGCGCCGTCCCAGCCGGTGAGCGGAGAAGGCGCAGGGAGCGGAGAAGGCGCACGGAGCGGAGAAGGCGCGCGGAGCGGAGAAGGCACCAGCGCGGATGGGGATGTGGCAGGCATAGGCGCAGCACCCTCTCCAGACGCAGTTCCAGGTGTGACCGAGGTCGCAGCCGAGAGCGAGCTCGTGACCGGTCAGGCAGCAGAGCTTCTGGATGGGCCCGATCTTCCCCCAGTGGCTGCAGCGGGAGCTGGTGGCGACGGCGACGCCGACGCCCTGGAGCGCCTGCTCGCTGAGGAAGAGGAGATAGAGAGGCGCACCAGGAGCAGCCACCACGAGGCGCCGCACTTCCGGAGGGACGTGGACTGAGATGCTGATGCCGAAGAAGGTCAAGCACCGCAAGCAGCAACGCGGTCGGATGTCAGGTGGCTCCAAGGGCGGGTGCACGGTCACCTTCGGTGACTACGCCATCCAGGCTCTGGAGCCCGCCTGGTTGACTGCGAGGCAGATAGAGGCAGCTCGTATCGCGATGACCCGTCACGTCAGGCGTGGCGGGAAGGTGTGGATCCGCGTCTTCCCCGACAAGCCCGTCACGCAGAAGCCGGCCGAGACGCGCATGGGATCGGGAAAGGGCAATCCCGAGCACTGGGTCGCGGTTGTCCGGCCAGGGCGCATACTCTTCGAGCTGTCCGGGGTGGACGAGGCGCTTGCCCGCGCAGCCATGGAGCGGGCCATACAGAAGCTCCCGTTCAAAGCGAAGTTCGTGACCAGGGCCGGCTCCGTTGGCATAGTCGTCCCCGAGAGGCATAGAGCTCCTGGCTCCACGAAGCAGTCCGCAGGCGCAGCAGTTACGGAGGCAGGTCCAGAGGCAGGATCCGGAGGTGCTGCGTGATGCCTGGCTATGGGGAGCTGGTCGAGCTGGACGACGACGAGCTGGACAACCGGCTTGCCGAGGGGAGGCGGGAGCTTTTCAACCTGCGCTTCCAGCTCGCGACCGGCCAGCTTGACAACGTCGCGCGCATAACGGCAGTAAGGCGCGACATAGCCCGGGCGCTCACCGAGATGCGCAGCAGGGAGATCAGGGCAGCAGAGGCCATGGAGGAAGGCTCGCTCGAAGCTTCCCCCATGCCCGTATTCCATCGTGAGCGCCTGCTCGTCATGGAAGCTCCGGAGACGGTGTCCGAGTCTCCGGGTGACGGCGAGGCCGGCGAGCTGCCAGAGGGAGAGCTGCCAGAGGGCGAGCTGCCAGAGGGCGAGCTGCCAGAAGGGCCCGGGAGCGAGGACCCTGATGAGTAGAGCTGTGACGGCTGGAGCCGTGACGGCCAGAACCCGGATAGCTGTAGAGCGACCGGCCGAGACCACATGTCAGAGGAGGATTCCTGATGAGCCCAGATGACTCGCCGGAGGGGCAGGGCAGCACCCGCGCTCGCCGGAAGATCCGTGAGGGCGTGGTGGTGTCCGATCGCATGGACGCTACCGTCGTGGTGGCCGTGGTGGACAGGGTCCACCATCCGCGCTACTCGAAGACCGTACAGCGGACGAAGCACCTCTACGTCCATGACGCAGGCAACGAGGCCCATGCCGGCGACAAGGTGCGGGTGATGGAGACCCGGCCGCTCTCGAAGACGAAGCGCTGGCGCGTCATCGAGATCCTGGAGCGTGCGAGATGATCCTGGAGCGTGCGAGATGATACAGCAGGAGACCCGCCTGAAGGTGGCTGACAACTCGGGTGCGAAGGAAGTGCTCTGTATCCGCGTGCTCGGTGGTAGCCGCCGGCGCTATGCGGGGATAGGGGATGTGTTCGTGGCAACTGTGAAAGATGCGCTTCCAGGGGCCAACGTGAAGAAGGGTGAGGTGGTCAAGTGCGTCGTCGTCCGGACGAAGAAGGAGCATCGCCGGCCCGACGGGAGCTACATCCGCTTCGACGAGAACGCAGCCGTCCTCATAAACGACCAGCTACAGCCGCGCGGGACGCGTATCTTCGGTCCTGTGGGGCGCGAGCTCAGGGATAGGCGCTTCATGCGCATAATCTCGCTGGCCCCGGAGGTGCTCTGAGATGGCCGTGGGAATCCGCAAAGGTGACCGGGTGAGGGTCCGATCCGGTAAGCAGCGTGGCAAGGAGGGAGAGGTTCTCCGCGTCCTTCCGGGGAAGGTCCCGGGAGAGGGAAAGGTGATAGTCGATGGGGCTAATCTCGCCAAGCGCCACACGAAGCCCGTGCGCGCCACCATGCAGGGCGGCATCATAGACAAGGACATGCCGATCCCGATAGCGAAGGTCTCGATCATCTGCTCGCACTGCGGTCCCACTCGCATCCGGGCGCGTTTCGACGACCAGGAGCGCAAGGTTCGTGTCTGCGCCAAGTGCGGGGGTGATCTGTGATGTCACCACAGGCCAAGCAGGAAGCTCCGAACCACCCTACCGTGGTACCTCGCCTGAAGCAGCGCTACGAGCAGGAGATCCGTGAGAGCCTTGCCGAGCAGTTGCACCTCTCGAACCGCATGCAGGTCCCGCGCCTCGAGAAGATAGTCCTGAACATGGGGCTGGGCCGGGCCGTTGCCCAGCCATCCATTCTGGAGGGTGCCGTTCGCGACCTCGAGACCATAACCGGCCAGAAGCCTGTGGTGACGAAGGCGCGTAAATCAGTGGCCGGATTCAAGCTCAGGGAGGGCGTCGCGATAGGCGCCAAGGTGACGTTGCGCGGGGCGCGAGCCTGGGAGTTCTTGGACCGCTTGGTGAGCATCGCGATCCCGAGGGTGAGGGACTTCCGCGGGCTTCCCCCGTCGTCTTTCGATGGGCATGGAAACTACACGTTCGGCTTCACCGAGCAGCTCGTCTTCCCCGAGATCGACTACGACAAGGTGGATTCCACGCGGGGCATGGACGTGACCATAGTGACGACAGCGAAGACCGACGCAGAGGGCAGGGCTTTCCTGGCGGCGTTCGGCTTTCCATTCCGCCGTGAGAGCGCAGAAGCACCAGCTTCCCTCATGGCAGGCCAAGCGCGCTCGCGTTCTGCGTCAGGCGCTCCGGCGAGGGTAGGAAGTCGCAGATGAGACCGGAAGCATCCAGCCATTCCCGGGCCAGTGACGATATAGAGATATAGAGAGGTAGGCGACCAGCGCGAAGATGGCCAAGAAAGCACTCGTGAACAAGCAGCAACGCACCCCGAAGTTCAAGGTGCGCGGCTATACGAGGTGCCGTCGTTGCGGGCGGCCGAAAGCCGTGTACCGCAAGTTCGGCCTGTGCCGTATCTGCCTGCGAGTGATGGTGCACAACGGGGAGATCCCCGGGGTGACGAAGGCGAGCTGGTGAGAGAGGTGACCGTTAGATGACGATGACCGACCCGATCGCTGACATGTTGACACGGATCAGGAATGCGAACCTGGCGATGCACGAGACCGTTCGCATGCCCGGATCGAAGCTGAAGGAGCACCTGGCGGCTCTTCTCGTCGACGAGGGATACATCGACTCGTATCGCTCCTATCCGGAGCCGGGTCGTCCGGGATCGGTCCTCGAGCTCCGGCTGAAGTACTCGGGAAGGCGCGAGCGGACCATATCCGGCCTGCAGCGAGTCTCCAAGCCCGGGCTTCGGGTATACGCGCCAGCTACCCGGCTCCCCCGTGTCCTGGGCGGCCTGGGGGTCGCCGTGCTCTCGACCAGCCAGGGTCTCCTGACCGATCGCGAGGCGCGTAAGCGTCATGTGGGTGGGGAGGTTCTCTGCTATGTGTGGTGATACGAGCTACGGTGCGCCGGTGCGTTACCAGCTAATCTATGGTGACACGATTGTTGGAGGTGCATGATGTCGCGTGTGGGACGGGCGCCGATCCCGGTGCCGGATGGCGTGCAGGTGGCGATAGACGACCGTCACGTGACCGTGGTGGGTCCGGGCGGTTCCCTGGAGCGCACGCTTCCCGAAGGGGTGAGCATCCTTGACGCCGGCGGCAAGATCGAAGTCAGCCGGGCCAACGACGAGCGGCGCACGCGTGCCCTGCACGGGCTGTCGCGCGCTCTCGTAGCGAACATGGTGACAGGTGTCACGTCCGGATATACGAAGGAGCTGGAGATAGTGGGCGTTGGCTATCGCGCCACGGCGAAAGGACCTCACCAGCTTGACCTGGCCCTCGGCTTCTCGCATCCTGTCGCTGTAACAGCGCCCGAGGGAGTCAGCTTCGAGGTGCCTGCTCCCACCAGGATCCTCGTAAGAGGCATCGACAAGGAGAAGGTAGGTCAGGCGGCCGCCGATATAAGGCGCCTCAGGAAACCAGAGCCCTATAAGGGCAAGGGCATCCGCTACGCAGGCGAGAAGGTAACCCGCAAGGCAGGGAAGGCGGCCAAGTGATGGCGGTAGCCACCAGGCAGGAAGCTCGCCGCCGCCGCCACGCTCGCGTGAGGAAGGCAGTGATGGGAAGCCCGGAGCGTCCCAGGCTGAGCGTGTTTCGCTCGAGCCGCCACGTGAGCGCCCAGATAATCGACGATTCGAGCGGGCGCACCCTCGTATCTGCTTCGACCATGGAGGCAGAGGTGCGATCGAGCGGCCTGCCCACTGGGAGCATGGCGGCAGCCGAGCGCGTGGGTGCGCTTCTAGCCGAGCGCGCCGTAGCTGCAGGGATAACGTCCGTGGTCTTCGATCGGGGAGGGTATCGTTACCACGGTCGCGTCGCCGCCCTGGCCGGGGCCAGCCGAGGAGGAGGATTGGAGTTCTGATGCCTGAGCTACAGCTCGAGGAGCGCACCATCCAGGTAAATCGTGTGGCGAAGGTGGTCCAGGGCGGGAGGAGGTTCTCCTTCACTGCCCTGATGGTGGTCGGCGACGGGAACGGTCACGTGGGGCTCGGCCACGGCAAGGCCAAGGAGGCAGGTCTCGCTGTCCAGAAGGGCATAGAGGTGGCCAGGAAGCACATGGTATCCGTCCCTCTCGCCGGGAGCACGATCATACACCCAGTGCTGGGCATAGCCGGTGCCGGCCGTGTGCTGTTGAAGCCGGCTGCGCCTGGAACCGGGGTGATAGCAGGTGGAGCGGCCCGGGCAATCCTGGAGATGGCAGGCATACACGACATCCTCACGAAGTCACTGGGGTCGACGAACGCGATAAATGTCGCGTTGGCCACCATGGCTGGGCTCCAGGCGCTGAAGCGGCCGGAGGACATAGCGCGGCTACGCGCGAAGTCCCCGGAGGAGGTCACCCCGAGGGGCATCCTCCGCAGCTACCAGGAGCGCCAGAGGCTCATAGACGAAGGCCCAGATGAGGTGGAGATGGAGGATGACTACATGCAGCCCGGGCCGAGGGCTCGCTCCGGGGGTGGGCGGCGATGAGCTCGGGTTGGCTGGAGGTGACCCAGGTGCGTTCGGCGATAGGCACGAAGCCGAAGCACCGGGGGACACTGCGTGCTCTCGGCCTGCGGGGATTGCACCGTAGCCGCCTGCTACCCGATCGGCCGGAGATCCGTGGCATGCTGGAGCGGGTACCCCATCTGGTGACTGTGGTCGAGGTCGAAGATGCCGAGCGCATAGCGGCCGCCAGGCAAGCACGTGAAGCGCGGGCGACCAGGGGGCAGAGGTCGGGAAGGGAAGTGGAGAATGCCTGAGGAGACGAGCCCTGAGGAGACGAGTACGGTGCGCAGGGAGAAGGTGATCCGCCTGCACGACCTTCAGCCTCCGCGAGGCTCGCACCGGCCACGGCGACGTGTAGCGCGCGGCACGGCTGGCAAGGGCGGCAAGACAGCAGGTCGTGGTACGAAGGGTCAGGGCGCCAGGGACACAGTCAAGCCTGGCTTCGAGGGTGGGCAGCTTCCCCTGAAGCAGCGGATCCCGAAGCTGCGCGGCTTCACGAACCCGTTCCGCATCTCGTACCACGTCGTTAATCTGGACGCCCTCGAGCTGTCTGCTGTTGGCCAGGGCGCCTCTTCCGCCGGCGAGAAGGGGGCTGCGGCGCCTTCCGCTGTTACGCCGGAGACTCTTGCCGCGGCAGGCGCTGTCCGCCGGGGAGCACTTGTCAAGGTTCTCGGTCGCGGCGAGCTCACCCGCCCGCTGTTGGTCCGGGCACACGCGTTCTCCGCTTCGGCTCGGGCTTCCATAGAATCGGCAGGCGGGCGCTGCGAGGTCATCGACCTCCCGTACCCGACCGGTCGTCCACCCGTACGAGGCAGCGCGCACACGAATCGCTGAGCGAAGGCATATCCCGTGATCAACTCCTTGCGCAACCTCGGGAAGTTCGTGAAGGTTCCCGACCTGCGCAACAAGGTCATCTTCACGTTGGCAGTGGTGGCTCTCTATCAGATAGGTGCCAATGTGACGGTGCCGGGGGTCTCGTTTGCCGAGGTGCAGAAGCTCGAGAACCTGGCGAAGGCAGGAGGAATCCTGGGGTTCCTGGATCTGTTCTCCGGTGGAGGCCTGACGAGGATAGCGGTGTTCGGGCTCGGCATCATGCCCTACATAACGAGCTCTATCATCATCCAGCTTCTTACGACTGTCATCCCGCGCTTCACCGAGTGGCGTGACCAGGGCGCTGTCGGGCAGAAGAAGCTGACCCAGGCGACCAGGTATCTCACCATAACGCTTGCTGTTCTCCAGTCGACGGGCCTCGCATACGCGTTCCACAGCGGGCTCCTGGGCTTCCTGAACACGAACGGCCAGCATCTCGACCTGATACCTAATTTCACGTTCTGGAATGTCGCTTTTATCGTGCTCACGCTTACGGCAGGAACGGCCTTCGTCATGTGGCTGGGTGAGCTCATCACCCAGAGAGGGATCGGGCAGGGCATGTCGATCCTGATCTTCGCGGAGGTGGTTGCCGGGATCCCTTACGGCGGTGGCGCAGTGCTTGCCCAGGGAGGTCCTGTACGCTTTACGATTCTCATCCTGCTCGCCGTGGTACTGCTCGTCGCGATCGTCTTCGTCGAGCAGGGGCAGCGCCGCATCCCGGTCACCTTCGCCAGGCGCCAGGTGGGCAGGAGGATATACGGGGGCCAGAGCACCTACATCCCCATGAAGGTGAACCAGGCAGGGGTCATCCCGATCATCTTCGCTTCGTCCGTGCTGTACGTGCCCGTGCTCTTGTCGAATGTGATCCCCTGGACCCCATTCAGGAACTTCGTCAGCGCCCAGCTCTTGCAGCCCACGAGTGCCTGGTACATCGCGTTCTACTTCATCTTGATCGTTGTGTTCACGTTCTTCTATGTCCAGGTCAGCTTCGATCCCTACCAGCAGGCGGACATCATAAGGAAACAGGGTGGCTTCATCCCGGGCATCCGCCCAGGCCCGCCGACGGAGCGCTACCTGTCGCGCATCTTGAACAGGATCACGTTGCCGGGATCGTTGTTCCTCGCGATCGTAGCGGTCTCGCCGTCGATTCTTCTTGCGTCATGGGGGATAAACCAGTACCCGTTCGCGGGCATCACCCTCCTCATAGCGGTAGGCGTGTCCCTGGAGACCCTGAAGCAGGTCGATAGCCAGCTCATGATGCGCAACTACGAGGGCTTCCTGAGCTGAGAGGCGAAGGCTCAGGGCATGGGGGTACGCTTCGTCGTACTCGGGAAGCAGGGGGCGGGCAAGGGGACGCAGTGCGTCAGGCTGTCCCATCACTACGTAGTGCCACATATATCGACTGGTGATATGTTTCGGGCGGCTGTGAAATCAGGCACGGAGATCGGGAAACAGGTCCAGGCCATAATCGAGTCCGGCGACCTCGTTCCAGATGCGGTCGTGATGGAGGTGGTGGCCGAGCGGCTGGAGCGTGATGGAGCGAAGAGGCGCGGCTTCATACTGGATGGTTTCCCGCGCAGCTTGGTGCAGGCGGAGATGCTTGCCGCTTTCCTGGCCCCGGAGGATCTGGACTTGGCAGTGGACATCTCGGTTCCGAGCAGCTTGATACTGAGGAGGCTCACCGGGCGGCGGGTCTGCACTGACTGCGGGGCGATCTACCACGTGAACGCCCGCCCTAAGGTGGACTGGATCTGCGACCTGTGTGGCGGTGAGGTGGTCCAGCGCGACGACGACACCGAGGAGGCTATCCGCAGGCGGCTCGCGCTCTACGAGCACGAGACCGCTCCGCTCGTCGCCTGGTACGAGCAGCGTTCGCAGCTGGTGTCCGTGAGCGGCGTCGGCAGCCCGGATGCCGTCACGGCAAGGCTCGTCCGGGCAATCGACAGCGGACTGTCAGGGTCTCAGCGCACGGGAAGCCAGCGCAACGGCCCGCGCGGGTAGCGGGCGCAGCGGCCCGTGCGGGTAGCGGGCGCAGCGGCCCGTGCTGTATAGCCGGCGCACGGGTTCGCGCTGCTATCATGCGCGACGGCCCGTGCGGGTAGCGGGCGCAGCGGCCCGTGCTAGGAAGGAGGGTGGGATGCGCCGGACGAAGGAAGAGATAGCGAAGATGCGCCGGGCTGGTCGTGTCGTGGCGGAGATGCACGAGGTCACGCGATCGGCGGCGCGCCCGGGCGTCACCACTGAAGAGCTCGACCGCTTGGCGAGGGAGGTGCTGGAGCGACGTGGGGCACGGTCGAACTTCCTGAACTACCACGGCTTCCCTGCTGTTATCTGCACCTCGCCGAACAACATGATCGTTCACGGGATACCTGGCGGCTACCGCCTCGAGGAGGGAGACATCCTCTCGGTGGACTGCGGTGCGATCGTGGAGGGCTACCACGGCGACGCGGCATATACGGTCGGTGTCGGGGAGGTGAGCCCTCTGGCGGCCAGGCTCATCGAGGTCACCGAGCGCAGCCTCTGGGCCGGGATCGAGGCCATGGAGCCAGGTGCCCATTTGCACGAGATCGGTAGGGCGGTGCAGCAGGTGGCCGAGGCGGCGGGGTTCTCGGTGGTGCGAGAGTACGTGGGCCACGCGATCGGCACTGCTATGCACGAGCAGCCCCAGGTTCCGAACTACTGGCCGGGCAGCCCTGGTCCGGTGTTGAAGGCAGGACATGTGTTCGCAGTCGAGCCGATGGTGAATGCAGGCGGGCCCGAGACGAAGCTTCTGGACGACGGCTGGGGTGTGGTAACTGCAGACGGGAGCTTGTCAGCGCACTTCGAGCACTCGATCGCTGTTACGGATGCTGGACCGGAGGTGCTTACCCTGCCCTGACGGGAGGTTGCCCTGACGGGAGGTTGCCAGCGGGCGCGCTGGCCGAGCGGGCCAGCGGGGAGGTTGGCCGAGCCGGCGCGCTGGCCGAGCGGGCCAGCGGGGGGCCTGGTTCTGACCTGGCTGGTGGTGGTGAACCTCGCGCGCTATGCTGGAACGTCGACTCATCTAGGAGGTTGATCTGCCCAATCCGAAGGAAGACGCGATCGTACTGGAAGGCACGGTCGTCGAACCGTTGCCGAACGCGATGTTCCGGGTCGAGCTGGAGAACGGGCACCAGGTGCTTGCCCATAGCTCCGGGAAGATGCGGATGCACAGGATCCGTATCCTGCCCGGAGACCGGGTGCAGGTAGAGATCACGCCCTACGACCTGAAGCGCGGGCGGATCACCTACCGCTATAAGTGACAGCACTGCAGGACGAGAGAGCTTGGACCAGAAGCGAGGCTGCGAGGCAGGATATGCGAGGCAGGATATGAAGGTCAGACCGAGTGTCAAGCCGATTTGCGAGAAGTGCAAGGTGATACGTCGCCATGGCAGGGTGATGGTCATCTGCCCGAACCCGCGCCACAAGCAGCGCCAGGGATGAGCGGCCCAGGGATGAGCGGCGACGCCTGGACGCTATCCCGGCATCCGGGGAACGTGAACGTAGAGAGGTAGGAGCGATGGCTCGAATAGCAGGGGTGGACATCCCCAGGGACAAGAGGCTCGAGGTGGCCCTCACCTATATATACGGAGTCGGGCCTACCAGGGCCCAGAAGGTCTGCGCCGAGACAGAGGTGAGCCCGGACACGCGGGTGAAGGACCTCACCGATGACGAGGTGGCGCGGCTGCGGTCCTGGATCGAGGCGAACCTGGAGGTGGAGGGCGACCTGCGACGTGAGGTGGCTCAGGATGTCCGACGGAAGGTGGACATCGGCTGCTACCAGGGAGTGCGCCATCGCCGGGGCCTGCCGGTGCATGGCCAGCGAACCCATACGAACGCCCGGACCAGGAAGGGCCCGAAGAAGACCGTTGCCGGCAAGAAGAAAGTCCGGAAGCACTGATGCCCCCAGCTAAGAAGCCGGGTTCCCGCAGGCCGCGCCGGAAGGCGAACAAGCACGTTCCCTTCGGTATAGCGCACGTGAAGAGCTCTTTCAATAACACGATCATCACCATCACCGATCCCGAGGGTAACGTCCTCTCCTGGGCGTCGGCTGGCACTGTCGGGTTCAAGGGCTCGCGGAAGTCAACGCCGTTCGCCGCGCAGATGGCAGCCGAGACCTGCGCACGCCAGGCAATGGAGCATGGGGTGCGGAAGATAGACGTGCTCGTTCGCGGTCCGGGATCCGGTCGTGAGACGGCCGTGCGCTCGCTTGCCGCGAGCGGGATGGAGGTGGCGATGATAAGGGACGTCACCCCGATCCCACATAACGGGTGCCGTCCGAAGAAGCGCCGGCGCGTCTAGCCGGGTCAGAGCGCGAGGTCCCCGAGAGCCAGAGACCGAGCCAGATCAGAGCATCAGGCACCATGAACGACCAATCGACAGTTTCCAGAGATACACAGACAGGAGCGAGACAACACTAATGGCGCGTTACACCGGTCCCGTATGCCGGCTCTGCCGGAGAGAGCGGACCAAGCTCTTCTTGAAGGGGGAGCGTTGCTACACGATAAAGTGCCCCGTCAGCGATGTTGGCGAGCGGCGCAAGCGCGCCTTCCCTCCAGGGGAGCATGGCAGGGACCGCATGCGGCAGGGATCCGAGTACCTTGTCCAGCTCCGCGAGAAGCAGAAGGCTCGCCGCATCTACGGCGTGCTCGAGCACCAGTTCCACAAGCTCTACGAGGAGGCCACTCACCAGCCCGGCATCACGGGCGAGAACCTTCTGAGAATGCTCGAGCTACGGCTGGACAACGTGGTCTTCCGCTCGGGCTGGGCGTCGTCACGCTCCCAGGCCCGCCAGTTCGTCCGCCACGGGCACGTGCTGGTGGATGGAGCGAAGGTGACGATACCTTCCTACAGGGTGACAGCAGGTGCCCGGGTGACGCTAGCCGAGCGGGCCGGCTCCATGATCCTGATCCGTCATAACGTGGACACGATTGACCGCAGCGTCCCGGCGTGGCTGGAGGTGGAGGAAGGTCGCGGTGCCCTTCGCGTCGCGTCCCTTCCGGAGAGGGAGCACATAGACGAGCCCATCAGGGAGCAGCTCATAGTCGAGCTCTACTCGAAGTAGCTTCACCCAGGATAAGTAGCTTCACCCAGGAGATAGCCTGGCCGGGAGCGGGCAGGATTAGTGAAGTAAAGCCGATGACTGATCAGCTACGATAGATCAGCCCGAAGACGATTAGCGCAAAGGGAGTCGAGGAATGTTGTTCATCCAACGTCCAATGGTAGAAGCCCTCGATGATGAGGATCCCCGCCATCAGCGGTTCGCGATAGGACCCCTCGACCCGGGTTTTGGCTACACGCTAGGTGTGTCGCTGCGCCGCGTGTTGCTGTCGTCGATACCGGGAGCAGCGATCACGGAGGTACGTTTCGACGAGACGCTGCACGAGTTCTCCACGATCCCAGGGGTGAAGGAGGACGTCAGCGACATCATGTTGAACCTGAAGGAGGTCGTGCTCCGCTCGGAGTCCGACGACCCCGTGGTGGTGCGCATCGACGTCAGGGGTCCGGCTCAGGTGACAGCACGCGACATACAGGTCACGTCCGACGTGGAGTGCGTGGATCCGGATATCTACATAGCGACTGTCGACGAGAGGGGCCGTCTCGCAGCAGATCTCACGGTCGAGCGGGGGAAGGGGTACCTTCCCGTCGATCGGCCGAAGGGGAGCACTCCGATCGGCGTTCTCCCGCTGGACGGCATCTTCTCGCCGGTGCGCCGTGTCGCCTACGAGGTGCAGCCGACCAGGGTGGAGCAGTCGACCAACTTCGATCGGCTGGTCCTCGACATAGAGACAGACGGATCGATATCACCTCGTGCTGCGCTGGCTTCGGCCGGGGAGACCATCGGGAACCTCATGGGGCTCATATCCAGCCTGACCGAGGACTCCTCTGGCCTCGCATTCGGGGACCTCGTCCATGGTGGCGGCAGCTCGCCCGACATGGACCTGCCGATCGAGGAGCTGGATCTGTCGGAGCGCCCGAGGAACTGCCTGAAGCGAGCTCAGATAAACACCATAGGAGAGCTGATAAAGCGGACCGAGGACGAGCTGTTGAACCTCACGAACTTCGGGGACAAGAGCCTCCAGGAGGTCATCGAGAGGCTGGACGAGCGGGGACTCTCGCTTCGGATGAGGGGGGTCTGAGGTGCGCGGCACACCGAAGAAGGGAAGGCGCTTCGGGGGCGACGCCGCCCACCAGAAGGCGATGATGGCGAACATGATGGCGTCCTTCATCGCCGCGGAGAAGATAGTGACGACCGAGGCGAAAGCGAAGGCGTTCCGTCCGGTGGCAGAGCGTGTCATAACACAGGCGAGGAAGGGTGGCCTGGCGCGCTATCGCCATGTGCTCGCCTTCGTGCGGGACGAGGACATGGTGCACAAGCTCTTCACCGAGATAGCTCCGCGATACAGCGAGCGTCCGGGTGGCTACACGCGCATCCTGAAGCTCGGGATGCGGCAGGGGGACCATGCCCCGATGGCCGCGATCGAGCTCGTCTGACGCCGGGGCGGGAGAGCCGCCGCCTGGTGTGCGCCGGCTCGTGCTCCGTCTGGCTTATGACGGTCGCACCTTCGCAGGGTTCGCGGCGCAACCCGGCCAGCGCACGGTCGGAGGGGAGCTGAGCCGGGCTGTCGCCTACCTGGCCGGCTACGAGCCCAGAGTTACCGTAGCCGGTCGCACCGACAAGGGAGTCCATGCCCTCCACCAGGTCCTCCACGTAGACCTTCCCGAGGAGATCGACCCCCTCGTGCTGAAGCGGCGGTTGAACAGGATGCTCTCTCCTGAGGTAGCCGTTCTCGATGCCTACGAGGCACCGCCCGGTTTCGACGCCCGGCGTTCGGCCACCTCCAGGCGGTACCGCTATCTCGTCCGCGATGCATCTGTGCCACTCCCCATGCTCTCTGGTCTTGTATGGCAGATCGGTGAGCCGCTCGACCTCCTGGCCATGGATGCAGCGGGCGCTGCGTTGATCGGGGAGCACGACTTCGCTGCCTTCTGCCGCAGGCCATCTGCCGGAGTGAGCCTCGTGCGCAGGGTGATCGATCAGCGCTGGATGCGCCTGGAAGAGCCAGCATGGGAGTTCCAGGGGATCTTCCCGGTGTCAGGCGCGCGCCTGCCGGCACCGGCACGGGAGCCTGCAGGTCCACTGGCAGCGGGATTGCCCGGAGGCGCGTCCGCGGACGCGCCGGGTCACGCGTCCGCGGACGCGTCCGCGTCCGGGCAGGGTCACGCGTCCGCGGACGCGCCGGGTCACGCGTCCGGGCCGGGTCACGCGTCCGGGCTGGGCCACGCGTCCGCGGACGCGCCGGGTCACGCG
>DAHXND010000080.1 GCA_027366675.1 Acidimicrobiales bacterium | reverse complement strand
GGCGGGTTTCATCGGGAACCCGCCAATGAGCATCGTGGAAGGTCAGGTCTCTATCGAGGAGGGAGAGCCGGTGCTTCGCCTGCCAGGGGGCTTCATCCCGCTTGGTGGCACGGAAAGGGCTGGCGTGCCGGGAGCGGCTGGAGTGGGGGCTCTTCAGCCCGGGCCGATATTGGTGGGGCTGCGGCCAAACGCGCTGAGGGTCGGGGATGAAGGGACACTACTCGCCAGCGTGAGCCTGGTGGAGCACACCGGACGGCTCCGCTATGTCGTGTGCAAGCTTCCGAACGGAGAGCGCCTTGTGGTGGAGGCTGGGGAGGAGGCCGTGAAGTACAGGTCAGGTGATGCGGTTCGCCTGGCGGTGGACGCGGCAGCTCTGTACCTCTTCGATGCTTCGACGACCAAGCGGTTGCCATGACGCCAGCAGCCGGCCCCTTCCTGGAAGCGCAGGCCCCATCTCCTGATGCGGCGCGAGTGAAGGGTCTCATAGCGCATGCCGGTACTCGGCGGCGACGGCTGGAGGCTGCTACGGGCTACTTGATGATCCTGCCGGCACTGGCAGTGTTCGGGGTGTTCGTCTTCTATCCGCTTGCAAGGGCCATATGGGAGGGATTCTACGAGACCCCGCCTTTCCCGACCGAGCCGTCTCGCTTCGTGGGGGGCCACCAGTATGCCTCAGTCATCACCTCCTCCGCATTCCTGGAGAGCTTGTGGCGTACCGTGCTTTACGTGGTGATGACGGTACCTATCGGGATAGTGCTGGGAGTGGCGCTCGCGATCCTCGCGAACCGGAAGATACGTGGCATTCGCATATACCAGACGATCTTCGCTTCTACCATAGCGACGTCCACGGCTGTGGCCAGCGTAATATTCTTCACGCTGCTGAACCCGGAGGTGGGTTTGTTCAGCTACTGGCTCGGGATCCATGGAGGCACAGGGGTTCTTGGGAGCCCGACTCTGGCGCTCCCAGCCGTCGCTGTCGTATCCATATGGCAGAACCTGGGTTTCACGTTCATACTCTTCAGCGCTGCGTTGCTAGCGGTTCCTGAAGAGCTGATGGAGGCGGCGAGGATCGACGGCGCCAGCACATGGCTTCGCGTGCGTCAGGTCATCATGCCGCTGCTATCGCCAACCCTCTTCTTTGCCACCGTGATAGGGATCATCGGGGCGTTCCAGGCCTTTGGCCAGATAGACCTGTTGACCAAGGGTGGCCCCGCTAACCACACCATGGTTCTCATCTACTACCTATACGAGACCGCGTTCGTAAACGATAATCCTGGGATCGCATCTGTCATGTCGGTGGTCCTGTTCGCTATCCTCGGGATCCTTACCTACGTACAGTTCCGAGTCGTCCAGAGGCGGGTATTCTATGGGAACTGAAGCATACGGCATCTCCACAGGTAAGCTGCTGGCCGCTCAGGTCGAGCTACCGCGCCGCCACCGCCACTCTGTAGCGCTTGCGGTGAAGCATTCCCTGCGTTACTTGCTGCTCACCGTGATGGCGGTGGTGGTGCTCTTCCCGATCTACATAACGGTCGTGAACAGCTTGCTCAGCGCGTCGCAGATAGCACACCGCCCGCCTATTTTCTTCCCGCTACACCCTGACTGGGGTGCGTACGCTACTGCGTTCCGGGAAGCATACCTCGGCATCTACCTACGGAACAGCATGATCGTGGCTGTTGGCATAGTGGTCGGGCAGGTGGCAACCGCGCTGCTGGCTGGATATGCGTTCGCACTCGTTCGGTTCCGGCTGAAGCCGCTGCTCTTCACCCTTACCCTCGCTACGCTCATGGTGCCCATGGAGGCAACGATCATCCCGAATCACCAGACCATAGTGACCTTCGGCTGGTTCAACTCCTACGAGGCGCTGATAATACCGTTCCTGGCGAGCGGCATAGGCATATTCCTGTTCAGGCAGGTGTTCCTCCAGCTGCCGAAGGACCTGATAGAAGCGGCACGGCTGGAAGGATACGGGCATTGGCGTTTTCTGTGGAAGGTCGGTATCCCATTGAACCGGCCGCTCATAGGGGCATTCGCGCTGTTCTCGTTCCTGGGAGCATGGAATCAGTACCTCTGGCCCCTGGTCGTTACCCAGACGAACAGCGTCCGAACGGTGCAGATCGGTCTCGATCAGCTGGAATCGGTGGGGATCGATCATATAAACGTGATATTCGCCGGAACTGTTCTGGCCGCATTGCCGATCTTCATACTGCTCGTCGTGTTCCAGAAGCAGCTCGTGAGGGGTCTTGGGACTGGGGCTCTGAAGGGCTGAGATCACAGCTATCGGATGCCCGGCCATCGGATGCCCGGCTATGGACCCCGGCCATCGGACCCGCGCTACCGGATCGCCAGCTATCGGTGTGCCTGGCGAGCAGTCACCACGTCTCTGGCGGCAGGGCCTTGCCAGGGTTCAGGATCTCCAGAGGATCCAGCGCATGCTTTACAGCACGGCAGATCTCGAGCGCTCCGGCACCCAGCTGCCTCTCGAGCCAGGGACGCTTCAGGGTGCCGACTCCGTGCTCGCCGGTGATGGTCCCACCCAGCTCCAAGGCGAGGTCCATGATGGCGCCGAAAGCGTGTTCCGCGCGAGCGGTTGCGGCGTTGTCTGATGGGTCGAAGACGACCAACGGATGGAAGTTGCCATCGCCCGCGTGCCCCACTGTTGCGATCATGGTGTCGTGCTCACCGGCTATTCGCTCTATCCCCTGGACGAGGTCGGCGATCAGTGGCAGCGGCACTCCAACGTCCTCTATGAGGACACGACCTAACTCCTCCACGGCGGTGATAGCCATCCGGCGGGCGGCGAGGAGCTGCTCCCCGGTGTCGGGATCGTCGGTAACGAACACCTCGGATGCACCCGCCGTCTGGCTGATGGATTCTATGACGGCGATCTCGCTTCTGGCCCGGTGCTCGCCAGCATCAGACCGTGCCAGCAGGAGTGCTCCGCAGTTCTCGTCGAGGCCCATGTGCATGCGAGCCTCTACCGCGCGTACTGTTGTCTGGTCCATCAGCTCGAGGAGCGCTGGGCGCTCATGCGCCGTGATCTCGCTCACGGCTCTTCCTGCTGACGCGATGTCCGGGAAGATGGCGACCAGCGTGACTGGCTGGGCTGGCAGGGGCCTCAGCCTGAGGGTCGCTTCGGTCACCACGCCAAGGGTTCCCTCGCTTCCCACGAAGAGACGCTTCAGGTCGTATCCCGCGACATCCTTCACTGTGGAGCCGCCGAGGCGGATGACGCTCCCGCTGGCAAGGACCACCTCCATGCCCAGGACGTAGTCGGTGGTTACCCCGTACTTAACGCAGCAGAGGCCACCGGCATTAGTGGCTATGTTCCCTCCGATGGAGCAGATCTCGTAGCTGGAAGGATCTGGTGGATACCAGAGACCATATTCTCTGGCGGCATCCTTTATGGCGACGTTCAGGGCGCCCGGCTGCGCGATCGCTATGCCCGCCTGGGGGTCGATCGTTATGGCGTCCATGCATTCCAGCGAGAGAACTATGCAGCCATCAACTGCGAGGGAGCCGCCGGCGAGACTGGTTCCTGCCCCTCGTGGGACGACCGGCACGAGGTAACGACTCGCGAAGCGCAGGGTCTCGCTCACCTCTTCGGTAGACCGGGCACGCACTACTGCGACCGGCATCCCTGCAGTCCCGGCGTTCGAGCGGTCGAAGCGGTAGGATGCGATCAGGTCCGGATCGAGCACGAGGGACTTGGCGCCGAGGGCGCTTCGAAGCTCGGAGAGATCCAGGTCGCGCTTGTCAGAACGGGGTTCCAGGCTCGCATGCACAGCTTCAGCTTTGCACGAAGCAGGTATCAGCGCAGCCCGGCTGCACCTTCCCGGATCAGCTCCCGATCGGGATCGGTTGCGTCCTCCCCGCGGAAGGAGATCAGCCTGTAAGCCCGTTTTCCGGTCGCCCAGGCAAATAGGAAGCCCAGCAGGATCATGACGGCGATCGTCCAGTCGATGCCGCCACCTATGGCTTTCGGGCCGTAGATGAAGAACGTGACCAGGAGTCCCCCCATGATAACGGTCGACAGCATCGCACCAGCACGCAGCAGGAGGTGACTGTGCGGCCCGATGCCGGTATCGGGTAGCTTGCGGTGGCCGACCGTGAGGAAGACGGTGGCTGTTATGGAGTCCAGGAAGAACTCTGCGAGCAGGAAGAAGCCCGCGGCCGAGAGAATCAGGTCGAAGAAGGTGGAGAGGGAGGTGACCAGTGTCTCGATCGCGGTCACGAGCAGTGTCGCGCCGAGAACTATGACTGTCGCGACATACGGTGCACGTGTACGGCTCGTACGGGAGAATGCCCGGGGGATCAGGTTCTCCCGGCCCATGGCGTACAAAGCCCGCGTGAGTATGTAGGTAGTGAGCCAGAGCCCGCCCGCCGTGGAGGCGAGTATCGGGATCAGCATTGCCCAGTGCTCTCCGGGAAGCATGCGGTTGGCCCAGATGGCAAGGGGATCCGTGGCATTGTCGAGGAGCCGCATCGGAGTTTCAGCGAACATCAGGGGATAGAGAACAGCGTAGAAGCCGAGCGCCAGGAAGGCTCCGACGAGGCCACTGACGCCCGGGTCCTTCTTCGGTCGTCGCGATTCCTCCGCTGCGTACGAGTCGATCTCCCATCCGTCGAGGACGGTGGCTGCCACGACCGCCACGACCAGCATGCCCCCGAGCGGCAGGGGGCCGAAATGCACCGGCACCGCCAGCTTGTGGAGATTCGCGAGACCCAGGGACCCGAACGCGAGTAGTGCGATCATCTCGACAGCGAAGAACACCTTCGTGATTTGCGCGGTTGGTCGGGCACCGAGGAGCAGGGGGATCGCAGCGAAGAGGATCCAGAACAGGCTTAGGGCAAGTTGCAGGATCGGAGCGGCATGGTACCCGGGGGCCACGAGAGCGATGGTGTAGCTGGCAGCCGGGATGGCGATAGGGGGTATGGAGGTGAAATAGGCGAGGATCAGGATCCACGCCTGGTAGCGCGCGACACGCTGTCCCATTATGCGGCCGGACCAGTGGTACGAGGCGCCCGCGTGGGGAAAGTGGTGGTTCAGAAGGCGGAAAACGAAACCGGAGATGATGAATGGAAGGGCCAGGATCGCGATGGCCGGGAGCGTCCACCAGCCAGCTTCGGCTGCCATGACGCCTCCCGTGGCTGCCACCGAGAAGACAGGGCCGATGCTCGACACCGAGAGCGGGAACAGGTCGACGAGGTGGAAGACCTGGGCCAGCCTGCCGTGCTCTGGAGCTACACGCTCCCGGGCGGGACTTTCCGGATCTCTGACCTCGGGTGGTGAGCTGTCCGGCGCCGGGGTCGGCATCACCCGGGGAGCTTATTGCAATGCAGTTGCAATAAGCAACTACCCCTTCCCATCCCTGACCAGCGCGGAGGCGGTACGGTTGGGCCTGTGGAGGATGCCAGGAGGAACGAGACCCCCGGCCAGGTCCTGGACGTCTTGCTCCCGAGGCCGCGTTCGGCCCGCCTTTCGGGGCGCTTCGTAGATGTGGCCTGGGAAGGTGCTGGCCTGGAGGGTGCTCGCTTGATCGTTCGGGAGAAGGTGCCCGGTATGAGGGCGCAGGGCTACCGGATGGCTATAGATGCCAGTGGCATCCGCGTCGAAGCGGCAGATGCGGCGGGGGCGTTCTATGCGAGGAAGACCCTGGAGC
>DAHXND010000071.1 GCA_027366675.1 Acidimicrobiales bacterium | reverse complement strand
GCTCCCCCCCCACCCTCCCCGCCGCATCCCGGTCAAATGGCCCGGTCAACATCCGACATCCAACTTCGGCCTCCTCCCGGAGCAAGCCCTTGCCCGCCATCCCGGAACGCACGGGGATGCCACAGAACTCCAGAACGAATCCCCCAGTCTCGGCGGGCATAGCCAAGGCCGGGTGCGAATCAAGCATTACGGTGAGAAGAGTCGTTCCTGATCGACCGCAACCCACGACCATGGGAAAGGGCGGCTCGCTCAAGACGGCGGCCACCCCTGACCAGCCCCGCGCGGACGAGCCCGTGCCCGAGAAGCTCGGCCCTGTGATGCTCCGCTCTCGCGAGCGCCCTCCAGGACAGCCTGCAGGTACTCATCATGGTCACGGATGTAGTCCGACTCGTCGTAGTGCCTCGATGCGAGCACCAGGCAGACGGATCCTGACGAAAAGTTGACGAGGTCCCGCCAGATCATTCTTGGAAGGTATAGCCCGTAGTACGAGCGATTCAGGGAAAACGTTCGCTCGTGCCTGCCGTCAGAGACTGCCACGTCGAAACTCCCAGATGCGGCGATGAGCAGCTGCTCCAAGGTCCTATGGGCATGTGCCCCGCGGCTGGCACCCCCGGGGACGTCATATAGGTAGTAGACGCGCTCCACGGCAAAGGGCACATGACCGTTAGCCTCGACAAAGGTCAGGCTTCCCCGAGGCGAGTCCACACGTGGCAGATCGATGATCCGGCACGCCTCGATGCCGGCGGCAGGAGCTGCGCTCTCCAGGCCCTGCGTAAGCGTCACAGGTCCAACTCGAACTGTTCGTAGACAACGGCGCCAGCCCCGAAGGTGACCTTGAACTCGTGCAGCGAATCATTCAGCCGCCAGCCTCCATGCTCCGTACTGATACCGAAGCTGTAGTAGCGAAAGATCTCCGGTGTCCTCAGGGCAGCCTGTATCGTCTCTTCGACCACTACCTCGCCCGCGTGAGATCTGCGGCCCGCTTCACCCGACGCAAGGTACTGGAGGTGAAATACAGGTGGAGCACAGAAGGCTATGGCGCCAGCAACGACCTGGCCTCCGATCCGCGCAACGACCAGCCGGATGTTGTCCGGGAAGCTTCGGGCCAGACCGTCGATCTCATCCAGCGTATGCGTAGGCCGTATCCCGAATCGATCTGCCAGCATCTCCTCCTCGATGGGCCAGCAATCCCCTATCGCGTCCCATCCCCACGCGAGGCTAATGCCTCGCGTCTCGGCGGTCCGGTAGTAGCGCAGGCGGCGCGTCCGAGCAGGCCGTCGATTCGCCAGGTCGATAGTGGCAGAGAGATCTCGACTCACACACCTGGCGCCCATGCGAAAGAGGGCGTACAGATCGTCGCCCGCCGGCACAGAATGATAAATGCCCGGAACAGCCTTGTAGCGTAGGCAGGTAGCGCCATCGCTTGCGAATAACTGGCAAGCAGCCCCCAATGCCGCCACCATCCTTGATCCATGCAGCGATCCATCGTGTACCAGGCTCCCGTATGTTATGCCCGGATGGCTCACCACGCGCCTGGGATAGGACGGATCCGCTGCAGCGGGCAGTACGCCACAGATTCTCCCGCTACGATCCTCTACTACGAGGGAGCAGTCCCGAAAGCGCCCACCGTGATAAGAGAGGAACCGCCGGGTATGCAAGAACGTCCCGTTGACCGCTCTGCCCACGAGCTCATCCCATGCCAGATCGTCCAACCCCGATCGGTAGTGTCGAACACACACACCAAGCCCCTGGGCAGCCTCGTCGTGACCAGCCTCGTCGTGACCAGCCTCCGGCACCGGACCCCCTACCAGGCTGCTCGCCTTCATGCCGCCACCAGGGTTCTGATGCGCTGCTCCACCTCGGAGAGCACCCCGGTCACGCGCGGATGGGCTGCGGCCGGCATCCGGGGAAGGTGGATCTGGACCAGGTTCACGAAACCAGCCAGAGCTCTCAGCATCGTTTCGGGGCCGGCCAGGTAACCAAGCTCTTCCGCTCCAGAGATGATCTCGTACCATGAGAGCACCAGATCCGGCAATAGATCGGGCTGCTGGCTGATCTGTGCGTCGTGTATGCGAAACGTGCTGAGTGGCTCTGCTATCGTCGCCAACTGCCTGTCCAAGATGATCTTCAGCCACCAGACGACGTCCAGATTACGCTCCGGCCGCCTGCGCCCTAGGTCATAGAGCCCCTCCAGAGCGAGGCAGTCTCGACGGAACATAACCGTGGTCGGCTCTCCGATCCAGTTCCGCAGAAGCGTGAGCACCAGGTTGCCCGCCTCGATACCGTCGAGGACTGCGTCCGGAAGCCGCGGGTACTGATCAGCCAGGGGCTGACCATGCTCGTCTACCCGAATCCGGCTCGAGGTCACCAGAGAGACTCCGGGGCAGGAGGTCATGACAGTCGTCATGCGCTCCACGGCCTGCGGGGCGAGCGTGTCATCGGAGCAAACGAACTTGACCAATGGGGCCGATGCCAACTCCAGGCACTGGGCAAAGTTGCCCATGTTCCCAAGGTTCCTATCGTTCCGCTGTATCCTAAAGCGTTCGTCCCCCGCAGCGATCTCCTGAACGATCTCGTAGGTGCCGTCCACCGAGCAGTCATCGACGACGATGATCTCGAGCAACTCATGACTCTGGGTCCGGATGGACCAGAGGCACTCCCGGACGAATGGCTCCGCGTTGAACGTGGGGACGAGGACTGACACGTCAATGTCACCGGTAGGCTCAGCTACAGCGGGCACGGGCGAACTATCGGCATGTTGCTGCACCTGCTTGAGCAGAACTGCGGCCTGCAGTCAGGGCCTGACCTCTCTTGGCGTCAACCCCTGCCATCCCCGGTCAGCTCGTGTAGCAGCGCATCCACGCGCGCTGCCATGTGCTCCCAGGTGAATCCCTCGACAATGCGGCGCCGAGCGCATGATGCCTTCTCCCGACGGACCCGCTCGTCGGAAGCCGCGCTGAGGAGCGCTCGTGACAGATGCTCGCGATCAGGCTCGAGCACCCTGAAGGTACCTGTAGCGGGCAGGTGACCTGGCACCTCCAGGGGCAGGGAAGTGGAGGGTATGACCCAGGCCACATCCTCGTCGGCGAAATCCGCGCATCCAGTCCCGGCGGTCACCATGACCGGCTTGCCGCACGCCATGGCCTCCGCGGCAGGCAGGCCGAATGCTTCGCCGCGCGACGCCAGGATCAGCACGTCGCATGCCCTGTAGAGCGCTGCCAGATCTCCATCGGACAGGTCGCCATCTATCACCTCTATGGCAGGACTGCCGGGGTCTCTGCTGCGTTCGGCTATGGCAGCGCCCATGGTCATACCCTGGTAATGGCCGCCAGCCAGGGAGTCCTTCACGACGAGACACACGTCGTCGGAGGGAGAGAACGTGGCGCAGTAGGCATCCAGGAGCACGTCGAAGGCCTTCCGGTAGATGGTGCCTCCGACGAACAGGAAGCGCACCCTCCGGGTGTTCCCCAAGGGATAGATGGGGCCATCTGGCGTGAAAAGCTTCACGTCCACTCCGGCGGAGACCACACGTACCATGTCGTCGGGCAGTCCGCTCTCGATAAAGCATTGCCGGTTAGCCGAGCTGAGCGTGAAGATCATGTTGGCCGAAGAGCGCAGAGGAGCCATCCACGATGCAGGCACAGGGCCGAACTCCCATGGCTGCATGACCACGAGCTTCCGTCTCCACGGCTTCGGGCCCAGCCTCGGGGGCCACCTGTGACGAATCTCAACCGCGGGAGATGATGCGCCAGCAGTGCCCGTAACCCCGGGGACCCGCAAGCCTTCGACCCGGCTTAGCCGCTCCACTACATCCTCGTCGTAGGGAGGTGAGTCCGTCGCCAGCACTTCCAGATCCAGATCTCCGCGGTTGGCCAGAGCTACTGCCAGCTCACGGTTGACGCGTGCGAGGCTATGAGAAGCGAAGATATCTCCTTCCAGGCGCACCCGAAGCGACATCCCACTCCGGATGCTCCCTCCTGCCCTTCCTTCGGGCTCGATGCCGGCATGGGATGATCTGCTCAGGAGACGTTCAAGCTCTGCGCCAGAGCGAAGACCAGCCTGCTTCCACTGCCAGCGAGCAACCGCATCCCTCCGGCCAGCCCGGCCCCTCGCTCTGGCCTCATCGGGCTTCGCCAGCACCTCCCGCATCAGCTCCACCAGGTGATCGACGCTCGGCTCGGCCCACCTCTGAGCCACACCGGCAGGGACATTAGAGAGCTCGTCGAGCTCAACGAAGGCCTCCACATCGATCAGGTACGAGTTGGCATCGCTGAGAAAGTCCATCTGGCCACCCCAACTAGTCGCCACAACAGGCACGCCACAGGACAGGGCCTCGAGCATCGAACGCCCGAACCCCTCCCCACGGGCCGGGCTCACGTATGCCGTAGCACTGGCAAGGAGGCGCGCCACCTCCTCTGGAGCCAACGCTCGTCCTATCACGACGATTGGTGCCACGGCCGATCGCTCGATCCCGATAGCGGAAAGCTCTTCCTGGACCAGCTTCTCGACCTCGGAGGTAATGTCCCCGGTGCCCCCAGGAGAGCCCGGGTCGCACAGCAGGACCAGGGTCGCGTCTGCATCACTGCCGAAAGCCCGTGCCCACGCCCGAAGCAACAGGTCAGGACCCTTCATGCGACTCCACGCGAACGAAGAGAGGAACACGTTCGAGCGCGATCCCGTGATCCTGAAGGGTGCCAAACCAGGCCGGAACCTATGCGTATCCACACCACCGGGCAGGACTACCACTGGCACCTTCACTCCTGCGGAGCGGAACGACTCGGCGTTGAAGGTGCTGGGGACCCAGACCTCGTCAATATCGTTCAGACGCATAACCCAGGATGCAGGCAAGCCGTAGGCGTCGAAAGAGGTGTAAGCCACTGTCGGCACACCCTCGGCGAGCCGGGTAACCATGTCGCCCGCTGCCTGGACGATATCGAGGAGCACGCTATCGCTCGCCTGGCCGAGCGCTTCGCCGAGCAGCCGGGCCGCACCCATGTCGGCCCTCGCGAATCCCTCCAACAGCCCTGGCGACCTTGGACCGATAGGGCGGGCGGCTACAGGCGCTCCCAGTCCCCGTAGCGTGGTGACGAACCCGCGGGAATCCTCTCCGGCGCCACCTTCTGCCAGCAGGGGCCCCCACCAGCGGATGGCTCCGGCCAAGTGCCTACCGGCGTAGAAGGCTCTGGTAGTGCGGCTCATGGCAGGCGGTTCATCGGCGCCTTGGGGCGAGCGCTTTAGCATG
>DAHXND010000018.1 GCA_027366675.1 Acidimicrobiales bacterium | reverse complement strand
GGCACTCGGAGCAGTGCTCATAGGCGTCCCTGCTCTAAGGGTGCCGGGTCTGTTCCTCGCTGTCGTCACCCTGGCCTTCGCCGTGCCGGTATCCACATGGCTCCTCGATGGCACCTATTTCCCGGCACTCACACCGTCAGTGATCGGGAGGCCGATCCTCTTCGGCCGGATCAATCTCGCATCGCCTCTCGCTCTTTACGAGCTGTGCCTGATAATCCTGGCCCTCGCTATCGTCCTGGCATACTCTTTCCGCCGCAGCCGAGCCGGTAGGAGCGTACTCGCCGTACGAGACAACGATAGAGCGGCAAGCGCATATGGCATGGCTCCCTGGCGTGCAAAGCTCGTCGCCTTTACCTTCTCGGGGATGCTCGCCGGCATAGCAGGCGGCCTCTATGCCGTGAACCTGCGGGGCCTGAGCTACGCAGGGTTCGATCCGGAAAAGAGCGTCGTCGTCTTCACCATGGTCGTCGTCGGCGGGTTGGGCTCTCTCCCTGGAGCCCTGCTCGGCGCCATATATGTTCAGGGGGCGGAGTACTTCCTGACTGGCGCCGCCCAGCTCCTGGCCACCGGCACTGGAGTTCTGGTTCTCCTCCTGGTCCTCCCCGGAGGTCTCGGTGAGATACTCACCCGAGTCCGCGACCGCTTCCTCGTAACCGTAGCCAGAGCACGCTCTATATCAGTCCCCGCCTTGGACCGTGAGCGTGATCCCACATCGCTACTCGAGGCTCAGCAGGTCCTGGAGGCTCCGCAGTATAGCCAGCAACCCAGTACCGACGACCTCACCACCGCTCCCCTGAGGATCGGCTTCGAGAGCGAGACGCAGCCAGCCGCCCTCGCCTGCACCGGGATAGACAGCGGCTACGGAGATCTGCAGGTTCTCTTCGGAGCAACCATGAAGATCGAGGACGGCACGGTCCTGGCCCTGCTCGGCACGAACGGTGCTGGCAAGTCCACACTCCTCCGTGTCCTGGCGGGAACCCTTCCTGCCAAGGCAGGCAAGGTGCTCTATTTCGGTAAGGACATAACCCGTATGCCACCAGAGGAGCGAGTGAAGGCCGGTCTGGTCACGATGCCCGGTGGTCATGGAGTGTTCTCGACCCTGACCGTAGCGGAGAACCTCAGGATGGCCGGTTGGCTCATCCGCCGCCAGGCAGACATCGTCTCTGCCCGCATCCAAGCAGCACTGGATCTCTTCCCCTCACTGAGGAGCCGCTTGGACAGCCAGGCAGGCCTGCTATCGGGCGGCGAGCAACAGATGCTGGCTCTTGCCCAGTGCCTTATCTGCGATCCAAAGGTTCTAATGGTCGACGAGCTCTCCCTCGGACTCGCCCCTGCTGTGGTTGGCGAGCTTATCGGCGTGCTCCGTAACCTGGCTGCCAGCGGAACTACGGTCGTGGTAGTCGAACAGTCCCTGAACGTGGCTGCTGCGATCGCTCCTGAAGCGGTATTCATGGAGCGCGGCCAAGTCCGCTTCACTGGAGCGAGCAGGGACCTGCTGGATAGAGATGACCTGGCTCGAGCGGTCTTCCTGGGGGTTCACGAGGCACCACCCGCGAACCATGTCACCAGTAACCATGCCACCAGTAACGGAGCCATGTCAGGCGGTGCTGCACCAGATCGGAGCCAGAGCAACGGAGCCATGTCGGGTGGCATCACCTGGCAAGCGCCCCTCTCCGATGGCACGGCTCAAAACGGCTCGACCAACGGCCGCCACCCTGCCCCCATCTCCATCCAGCACCTTTCCGTGCGCTTCGGTGGGATAGCAGCCATAAGCGACGTCACCATCTCTGCCCACCCCGGTGAGATCCTTGGCATCATCGGAGCCAACGGGGCCGGCAAGACCACCCTCTTCGACGTGTGCTCCGGATTCCTCGCGCCGACCAGCGGGCGCATCATGCTTTGGGGCACAGATGTCATTAGCACGAGCGCGCACGAGCGCGCAAATCTGGGACTCGGTCGCCTGTTCCAAGACGCCAGGCTTTTCCCTGGGCTCACCGTGGCCGAGGCACTCGCTGTCTCATTCGACCGGCATCTCGCCGTGCGAGAGCCAATAGCGTCCACCCTCCGCCTCGGGGATGCCCGCGACTCAGAAGCCGAGCTCGCCCAGCGAGTGGACGAGCTGATAGCGCGACTCGGGCTCGAGCCCTACCGGGACTCCTTCATCGCCGAGCTATCCACTGGAACACGCCGGATCGTAGAGCTGGCAGGTGTGCTGGCACACCGCCCGACTGTTCTTCTCGCTGACGAGCCGTCCTCGGGTGTAGCTCAGCGCGAGGTCGAAGCCATGGCTGATCTCTTGAGGGATGTCCGCCAGGAGAGTGATAGCACACTACTCATCATAGAGCACGATATACCGATGATATCCCAGATAGCTGACCGCCTCATCTGCATGCACCTGGGCGAGGTGCTCGCGGAGGGAAGCCCGAGCGAGGTGCTGGGTGACCCTCGGGTAGTAGCTGCTTACCTCGGGACAGAGGAAGCTGCCCTCGCTCGATCGTACTAGCAGTGCTGAGGCCCGAGACACGCCCACATGGATCACACGCCCGGAAGCAACACAGACTCACGGGTCACTTCCAGACGTAATCCTCTACATGAACCTCGCGCGTGCATCTCCAGTATTCCAGCAGGGAATAGGGCCAGTTCTGGGATACCCGACCGAGGGAGTTCTTGTACCAGCTAGGCACGTTCGATGCGCCCCAGGCCATCCTCGCATTTCCCTCGTCTATCCATGCGTTATAACGGTCATGAACCTCTGGACGAACTTCCATACAGCTATTCCCACTCTCAGCTAGCGCTCTCAGACACTCCAGGACGTAAGACGCCCCGCACTCCGAGAAGTAGATGATACTCCCGTTTATCACTATGTTCGTGTTCGGCCCGTAGAGGCAGAACAGGTTCGGATACCCAGGTACCGTTACACCAAGATACGCCCGAGCGTCACCAGACCACCTGTCGTGGATCTCCACGCCATCCCGCCCGTAGATGCCCATCGGGGCCAGGAAGTCCGACGCCTGGAAACCCGTGCCATAGATGACCACGTCGACCTCGTGCCCGACACCATCCGCCGTCCTTATGCCAGAAGGCGTCATCTCCTCTATACCTGACGTTACGAGGTGGACGTTATCCCTGAGGAAGAGTCTGGGCCAGGTGCCGTCGTCACGCACTATGCGCTTAGCACCTGGTGCGTAGCCTGGCGTGAGCTTCTCCATCAATCCAGGATGACCAGCCAGGTGCTCCTGCAGGTGCGCCTCCAGCATCATACGTAGTCCCGCGTTGAATGGCGACACGGCCCTACCACCATCGTCATAGGAGGGGTCAGCAGTAACGAGCGGCAGCATGGATTCCGCGTTCTTCCAGAACAGCCAGAACCGGTACCACTCCGCGTAACTGGGCAAGGTCCGCAGGAGCCACTGCGTGGCTTCGGACACCGGCTGACGGTAGTCCGGCGTGGGCGCGAGCCACGTCGCGGTTCGCTGGAACACCAGCAGCTCGCCTGCCTCGTCTGCTATGGCAGGTGCGAACTGCACTGCGCTGGCACCTGTGCCTATTACCGCGACACGCTTGCCAGCGAGATCTACATCCCTACGCCAGCCAGCCGAGTGAAACGCCGGCCCTGTGAAAGTCTCGCGACCGGGTATATCTGGATAGGCTGGGCGGTTCAACTGGCCGACGGCACTCACTATGGCTCTGACGACGATCTGCTCTTCTCTACCCTCCGAGCTCCTGACCGTAACGCGCCACATCCCGCCGTTCTCGTCGAACGTAGCGCTCAGCACCTCGGTCGAGAGCCGTACGTGGTCAACGACACCGAGCTGTTTCGCTGTGTGCTGGAAATAGTCCAAGAGAACCGGCTGGGTGGAGTAGTGCTCCGGCCAGTCGTGGCGCTGCTCGAAGGAGAAGCTGTAGAGGTGATTAGGGACGTCCACCCGGCACCCCGGGTACGTGTTCTCGTACCAGGTGCCTCCCAGCTCCGGGTTCTTGTCCACTACCACGTATGGAATCCCTGCCTGCTGGAGCCGGTATCCCATGACTATGCCGGACATGCCTGCGCCTATCACTAGAACCTCGAAACCGCTGCCTGCCACTTCCTCGGAAAGCTTCCATGAAGGCGCTCTGAGGTCTTCGCCGTTAGCCGCCAACTCCTCTCTAAAGAGTGGTAGGTACTCGTCCATGTCGCTCCCCCCTACAAGGAAGGTGAGCATCGCCCCGAGTGCTCCATCGTCGGGAGCGGGAGCCGGAATAGCCCCACCGGACAGGTAGCGTCGCAGCGCCTTGGTAGCGAGCTCACTCGCCTCCGTGATCTGCTCCACCGACAGTCCAGCGGTCGAGATTATCAGCTGCGCAGGGTCCGGGCGGAGGTCCTCCCGCAGCAGGCTCAGATCCCCAGTCGTATAGGCGAGCGCAGCAAGCAGAGCGGGGATATCCGCCTCGGCTACCGCCTGCTCCAGCTCTGGAGGGTCTTCCGATCCGGAGGTGCTTGTGCTCATATAGGGATTCTAGGACGAGCCCGGTTAGAAAGTGCCGGAGCAAGGCACGCCGCGAGAGTCCCAGATGCTCCCCTGGAGAGGAGCTCAGGGAAAGCGCTCAGCTCTGAGGTATGACGTCGCTCGCCGGTGGCGTCTGGCTGTCGTTCGCAGCGCACGAAAGCTCTTCCAGAGCGCTCGGGTTGGCTGGAGCGGACAGTGTTGGCGGGCTCGCGAACGCAGGGCTCGACGTCAGATCCACCATGTCGAGAAGGTTCGATGCCGCCGCGTCTCGCTTCGTCATAGCGGGCAGGTTCCACTTGCTCTCCACCAGGCGGCACAGAGAGGAGTGATCCGCCACGACGTGGGAGACGTATCCCTTCTTCGCGTAAGGGCTGACCACCCCGCACGGCACCCGGAACCCGTAGATGTTGTACCCACCAGGGAGATCCGGCGGGACCACGATCTGCGGCGGCACGTCATCGGGCACCGGTGCGGCTGGGGGTATTACATGGTCGTAGTAGCCGCCGCCTTCGTCGTAGGTGTAGACGAGAAGGGTGTTCGACCACTTCGGGCCGTGCATTACCGCATTCACCACCTGTGCCAAGAACTGGTCCCCGAACTGGATATCGTCCCCTTCTCCCTCGGAGTTGCCCATGTAGGGAATGAAGTCGGGGTCGATCAGGGAAAACGAGGGCAGCGTGCCGTTCTTCGCATCCGTTAGGAACTCGCCATAGGGCACCACACGGGCGAGATTGCTCGTGTCAGTCAGAAGGTACGGGTAGAGCATAAGGGAAGAGAAGCCGAAGCCATAGTTCTTCCAGTCGATCCCGTACTGATTCAAAAGGTCGATGATCGTACCGTTCGGTGGGTGGGCTGTCACGTCCGCGACCCCGCTGTCTATGAAGTTCGCGAAGCGATTTACCAGTGTGTTGGGCTTACCCGAGGCGGGCGGGGTATCACTCGCGAGCCCGTAAGCAGTGGCAGCCAGCATGAACCGGCGGTTCGGGAACGTCTGCGAGAGCACTGACGAGAAGTAGGCATCGGAGATGGGGAAGGTCCTCGCCACGCTGTAGGTGAAGGGAATGTCGCTCTCATCGTAATACGCCATCGACGCCTCACCGGAGGCTATGACGAACCCCTGGTTCGTACCGTTCGAGTAGGCGATGTGGCTATCGTTCCACGTCTGGGTCGGACTCGATAGGGACCGGCAAGGCGTAGGCGAGTGGAACGCCCTGATCAGGTCTCCCTTGCCGTTCGGGTTCGTGTTCGTGGGATTGCCGCTGGAGTCGAGCGTGAAGCCGTTTCCAACGCCACTCATCCCCAGGATGTCGTCGAATGTATGGTTCTCCAGCATGATCACGACTATGTGGTCGATCTGAGGTATCAGATCGGTGCCTGGAGCAGCCTTCGGATTGGGAAGGCTGTTTGGAATGCCGGTTATGTGAGAGGGGGGGCTTCCCGGAGCGCCGCCGAGGATGGGCGAGCACGCGGAGGCCACCGCTGCCACTGCCCCTAGCGCCATGCCCGTTCCGAGCAGCTTGCGCCGGCTGATCGCTTGGTCGATGATACCGCCGAAGAGCGAGCTCGCGGCGTTATCTCCTTCAGGCTTGCCTGTCATGGGTTCCTCCCCCCTTATGCCTCTATCGCTGTTCTGGGCTATCGCTCCTGTGCACACACCTGACCCGGGCGCAGCGAGCCGTCCACCGACCCGCAACCGGACCCGCCCTCCGGCGGGAAACCAATCCCCGACGGATTCGGTGAAACTTTAGCACAAATATCTGAGGATTACCACTGAGAGGAATAGCGCAATGACGCTCCGTGCCTAGGGCTTCTCTCACCTGGGCTTTCTTCTATCCCTTGTTCGAGGTGCGAATACCTGAGCCTGCCAGTTCCCAGTCAGCGGCACAGGCGCCAGCAGCTCCAGCGCAGCGAGCAGCCAGTCGACGACCTCGCCCAGATCACTACCCTCCGGGATAGCGATCACGATCCCACGCCGCACATGGTCCTGGAGGGCCCCCCAGCCATCAGGTAGTACCAGCCCTCGGCCCGCCATCGCCCGAAGAGCATGAGCACCGTGCTGGTGCGAGATCCCGACGCGGTCGTGCTCGATACCACGGCGGCGCAGGTGCCCCGCGACCCACGTTCCGACCGGTGGCTCTGGCGACCCCATTCCGAACATGCCGAAGATCCCGCCATGGTTCACGGCAGCGTCCTCGTCGAATGCACCTTCCTCGACCGATCGCCGATCCAACTCAGGGATCAGGTTCAGCCAACCGCCATGCGCCTGCCTGCACTTCTCCATGGGCTCCAGCAGCTCGCCCGCGCTCTCGCGCGTGACGTACAAATCCAGAGCCTCCCTTCGCACTGCTCCAGAGTATGCGAGAACGGCGCTCGGGAAAAGACCCTCGCCATGCACACACGAACCTGCATCCATAGCTGGCGCCACGAGATGCTCCCTCAGTCCACGACAAGAACTGCTGCCCCGCTCACCCTGTCATGGGCAAGGTCGCTCAGAGCCCTGTCAGCTTCGTCCAGCCTGTACGGGGTCGTGGTCACCCGAAGCTGGAGCCGGCACGCGGCCGCCAGGAGCTCGTCCCCGTCAGCACGGGTGTTGGCCGTGACGCTCGTGAGGGTCCGCTCGCAGAAGAGATCCGCATCGTAGGAGAGGGTCGGGATATCGGTAAGGTGAATACCCGCTATAGCCAAAGTGCCACTACGATCCAGGGCTTTCAGCGCTACTGGCACGAGCGTGCCAACAGGGGCGAAGAGGATGGCTGCATCGAGCGGCTCGGGCGGGCTCGCCTCCGCAGCCCCGGCGCTCGATGCGCCGAGCTCGAGGGCCAGGCGCCTGGCATCCTCGGAGCGAGTCAGAACGTGAACCACGGCTCCCTCATGTATCGCGATCTGAGCAGCCAGGTGGGCGGATGCCCCGAAGCCGTAGATGCCGAGCCTCCCATAAGATGGCAGGCGAGCCCTCCGGAGGGCTCTGTAGCCAATGATGCCTGCACACAGGAGCGGTGCAGCCTCGACGTCCCCGAACATCTCCGGGAGAGAATATGCATAGCGCTCGTCGACCACCGCATACTCAGCGAAGCCGCCGTCATCGTCCCAACCGGTGAAGCGCGGTGAGAGGCAGAGGTTCTCGCGCCCCGTGCGGCAGAACCGGCAGCTGCCGCAGGTATGCCGCAGCCAGGCGACACCGATGCGATCCCCTTTCGCGAAACGCGATGCTCCCTCGCCAAGAACGTCGACGGTACCGACCACCTCATGCCCAGGCACTACCCCCGGGCGGCGTGGAGGGAGATCGCCCTCGGCCAGGTGCAGGTCCGTACGACACACCCCGCAAGCCACGACTCTCACCCGCACCTCACCGGGACCGGGGCTCGGTACCTCGCGCTCGACCAGCTCTAGAGGGTGCGCGTCTATGGGGCCCGGCTCCTTCACGATCCAAGCACGCATCGTCTCACGGGCCAGTGACTCGACCATAATTCGAGCGTACCTTCCGACGGGAGCCCTTCACAGAGCCGAAGGTCCCGATCTCTCTCTTACTAGAGTCCCGATCGCTCTTACTAGAGTATGGCTATGAGTCGCCTAGGAGCCCGTGGACAGGATAGCCAGGGGCGGCACGATCACCAGGGCCGGCAAGCTAGCGAGGGTGACGGGCAGGTTAGCCGCGCCAGGCCAGGTAGGGCTTTCCGCCTGGTGAGATGGCTGCTGGTGAGCCTAGGGATTCTATCGATGGCAGAGCTCATGGCGATCGCCGCCCGTTCCCAACTCGTCTCACGTGACATGCGCGCACCCATCTCTTCCATCCCACTGCTCATCGCCGCAGCGCTGCTGCTCATGACAGCATGGCGTTCCACGTCGCGAGTGGCGACGGTGAAGGCGAACGTGCTGGCAATCGCCTTTCTGGCATGGGGCCTATACCAGCTGTTCCCCGGGTTTCATTATGCCGGCGATCTGAACGACCTGGCTATCTTGCTGTTCAGTGCCGATGTTATCGTGATGGTGACCAGCCGGCATCAGGCAGCCGACCCGCTCTGACGCCTGGCTCCCGCCCGCATTGGGTACCAGGGCGTTGGAGCCGACCCGCTCTCGCATGCCTTGGTCCAGGCGTCGTGAGAGCGGTATCGTCAGACTGCCAGCAGTATCGTCACGGTAACGGGCGAGGGGCGGCCACAGCGGATCCGCCCGCCGCCCAGCTCGCAAACATCCAAGCAGTATCGTCACAATAAGGGGCGAGGGGCGGCCACCAGGGCGACCAGGGCCACCGCGGCCACCGGGGGGGAGCTATGGCACCGATAGCCAGAAAGGCATGCCAGGCAGCGGCGATCATCGGGATCTGCACGCTGGTCGTAGGTCTCTCTGCATGGGCATCTCCGCCGGCGAGAAACGCCGGAGCGGTTAGCGGCCATCATCACCGGAGCGCCGTGCAAGGCACCCTTATGAGCCCTATCGCCCTCGGGTTGAACACCGCCCCATGGGATGCCTACTACCTTCCATCGCCCTCGGGTTACGCAGGTACTATAAACTCTGATCTAAAGGCAGCACATATCGGCCTCATACGATATGGCGGGGGGTCATGGGCTGACTACTACGATTGGCAGACCAATACCTCCCTGGCGGGATGCGAAGGTCCACCCAAGTACCTGAACTACAACAGCGCACCTTTCCAGGGATCTCCCTGCGATGAGACAAGCGCACTAGACTTCGCCACGTTCTCCGAAGAAGCGAAACAGGCAGGAGCGGGAACACTGGCTACGGTCAACTACGGCTCAGGCAGCCCAGCCCTCGCCGCCGCATGGGTAGCAAACTCCCTAACCTCGCGAACGAAGAGTGTCGCTATGTGGGAGATAGGCAACGAGACATACGGCTGCTGGGAAGTCGACCAGTGGCTCTCCCGGGCACCTGAGCACTTCGACGGCTACAAGCCTGACTACTACGCCACCTGCCCGCAGGCTGTGCAGGGAATGGCCAAGGGCACCGAGACCTTGGCGCTGTCATATGCGGCCAATGCCCTGCCGTTCATCAGGTCGATGAAAGCGGTCGATCCGTCCGCGGACATAGGGGTTCCATGGCTTTTCGGCCCGAGCGTGGAAGGAGGGGGCAATCCCGAGAGCGCCGAGTGGAACGATACGGTGCTGGGCAAGGACGGGAGCTACGTGGGCTTCGTGGACGCTCACTACTATCCCTTCGAGTTCAGCGGAGCTACCAGCACGGCTGACCCCGGCGACGGCAGGCCGTC
>DAHXND010000182.1 GCA_027366675.1 Acidimicrobiales bacterium | reverse complement strand
CACCCGCCTCCGCATAACAGGCGGCGAGCCGCTCGTGCGGCGTGATCTGCCGAAGCTCGTCCGCCGGCTGTCTCAGATCGGCTTCGATGACCTGAGCATGACTACGAACGCGATGGATCTCGCTCGCATGGCACAGCCGCTCGCCGATGCCGGGCTCATGCGCGTGAACGTGAGCTGTGACTCCCTACGACCCGAGCGCTTCTCGCAGATACGACGGCGCGGCAGGCTCGATGCGGTTCTCGCTGGCATGGAAGCTGCGGAAGCGGCCGGGCTCAGCCCGCTGAAGGTGAATATGGTCCCCATCCGTGGGATCAACGATGACGAGGTCGAGCCATTCGCCGAGCTCGCACGCTCTACCGGTAGGGTAGTGCGCTTCATAGAGTTCATGCCGCTCGATGGAGAGGGTAACTGGCGTAAAGATCTGGTAGTGCCAGCCGAGGAGATCCTCGACCGGATCAGCTCCCAGTGGCCAATCGAGCCCGTGGACCCGACGGAGCTCGACCCGTCGGCACCAGCCAAGCGCTACAGGTTCGCTGACCGTGCTGGGGAGATCGGCGTTATAGCGAGCGTCACCCGCCCCTTCTGCGGAACCTGCGACCGCCTCCGCCTGACCGCAGATGGTTCACTCAGGAACTGCCTCTTCGCAAGAGAGGAGCTCTCGGTGCGCGACATGCTGCGAAGCGGTGGAGGTGACGAGATGCTTGCTCTCATGATACGCAGCGTTGTATGGTCGAAGCTCGCAGGGCATGGGATAAACGACCCCTCGTTCCTGCGTCCCGCCAGATCGATGTCGATGATCGGCGGCTGACCTGAGGATCTAGGAGGCAGGCAGGCTACACCCACGCACCGACTCGAGCAGGAGCCGGCGCTCCGCCGATGCGATGGATGCCCGCGCGGCGGGCACGGCGTCCGGATTCACCGAGATGGAGGTTATGCCGGCTCTCACCAGGTGCTCTGCGAACTCAGGATGGTTCGATGGTGCCTGACCGCACAGCGATGAAGTGATCCCTGCCTGCCTGGCGCTCGAGATGATCCTGGATATGGCATCGAGAACCGCTGCGTCGGATTCGTCGAAGAGCTCCGCGCAGGTCTCCGAGTCCCGGTCCACACCCAGGACGAGCTGGGTCAGGTCATTGCTCCCGATCGACACCCCCGCAATGCCCATAGCTGCATACTCAGGCACCCGGTACACAACCGAAGGCACCTCCGCCATCACCCAGACGGGCATGCCACGCCTGCCACCGATCGGGCTCTTGTCCACGATGTCGAGACAGGCCTCGAGCTCCCAGCGCGTGCGCACGAACGGGATCATCAGCTTCAGGTTCGAGCTATCCTCGGCTACCGCACCGAGAACCTGCAGCTCGAGCTCGAACAGATCCGGCTCCCGGACATAGCGATAGCAGCCCCGATAGCCGATCATCGGGTTGTCCTCGTGCGGCTCGAAACGATCGCCTCCCTCGAGGTTCCGGAACTCGTTAGTGCGAAAATCTATGCTTCGGTAGACAACCGGCCGCGGGGCAAAGGCTCGAGCTATACGCGATAGGGATGAGGACATCGCATCCACGAATACCTGCTGCTCGCCCCGCTCCAGGAGCAGCCTCGGGTGAGCTCCCTTCAGCGCTTCGGTGACCATGAACTCGGCCCTGAGCAGGCCCACCCCATCCACCGCCATGGCAGCGACCTCCTCGGCATGCTCTGCGATGGCCAGATTCACATATAGCTTCGTAGCGAGAGCCTCCGTGCCCTGGCGCACCTCGCTCGCGCCAGGGAGAGCCGCCCTCGCTGCAGGTAGGGGCGAGACTCCCGGGATCTCTGTATCGGGTGCGCCCTCACTCACCTCTCCCCGGGCACCGTCAACCGTGACCGTCTCCCCGTCTCGCAACACTGTGGTGGCGTTCCGTGTTCCTACCACGCACGGAAGCCCGAGCTCGCGGCTCACGATCGCGGCATGGCATGTCATACCCCCGCCGTCGGTGACGAGTGCTGCCGCCCTGCGCATGATCGGCACCCAGTCCGGGCTCGTCATCGGCGCCACCAGAACCTCGCCCGGCTGCAGCTTGTCCTCCTCATCGGGGCTTGCTAGGACCCGTACACGGCCCCAGGCCCTTCCTGGCGACGCAGCAAGCCCGGTGAGCAGCACCGTGCGGGATGCAGGTCCTTTGCCTGCCACCTGCTCTTCGGTGCCCTGCCCCACGCGCCCCCCCGCCGGGCCCTCCCTGGAGGTAAGAGTCGTGATCGGTCGCGACTGCACCAGGTAGGTACTCCCTCCCGCCATCGCCCATTCCATGTCCTGCGGCTTGCCGTAGTGCGCCTCGGTCGCCAGGCCAAGCCGCGCCAGCTCCACCGCCTCCTCGTCGTCGAGAACGCGCTTCGATCCCTCGCTCGCATCCATAGCTACGGTCAGGTCTTCCCCATCAGGGCCGCGAACTATCTTCATCGTCTTCGCGCCTATGCGGACGTGGAGAAGGGACGGACCTTTACGCGCGAGCACGTAGGTGTCCGGCTCCACCATGCCGGAGACAACCACCTCACCCTGCCCGAAGGCCGCCTCTATGACCATCCGACCCGCCTCGGGCGCTGATGGGTCCACACTGAACATCACACCGGAACGCTCCGACGGAATCATCTCCTGGATGATGACGGCCAGCGCCGGTTCCTCGGTAAGCCCCTCGCTGGCCCGGTACGCGATAACCCGCTCACCGTAAAGGGATGCCCAGCAGTCGACCACTCTCGCGAGGAGGTCACTCTCGCCAGCGACGTTCGTGAACGTGGCGTTCATGCCAGCGAAGGACGTGCCAGCCGCGTCTTCCATCGTTCCCGAGGAACGCACCGCCACACGAAGGGGCAGTCGCGTAGATACTGCCGTGGATTCCGCCATAGATTCTGCCGTAGATTCTGGCATAGATACTGCCGTAGACATCAGCGATCCTCCTGGCGCTGTGCGAGTGCCCGATCCGGGTGACTGGGCTCCACTTAGCGACCGACAGCGCTCGGAGAGACTTCGATAAGCCTCGAGTAACGCAGTCCTGGTGCCCTCTGGGATCTCCGTCCCCTCTACCAGCTTCCGGGCGCTTACCGACGCTTCTCTTAGCCTCGTCATATCGTCTACAGATAGCTGTGCCAAGAGATCTCGAAGTGGGGCACGCGCTCCGCTCCTATCGATGGCGTCCAGATATGCCTCGGCAGTGATGACGAAACCCGGCGGCACGGGCAGGCCGGCCTTCGTCATCTCCCCCAGATTGGCGCCCTTGCCGCCTACGAGTGCCACATCCTCGACTCCGAGCGTCTCGAACCACTTGACAGCGTCCATATCCCCTTCTCTCATGTCTGTGACGGTCTATACCGACCCGCCCCTTTCACCGTTCCCGCAAGTGCTTCCCTCCGCCGCCCACCCAGCGATTGACCCGCGCTGGCGGAGAGCGGATCAGCGGATCAGATCACCTCGGGCACCATCTCTATTGCCCCGCAAGGGCACTCGGACACGCATATGCCACATCCCTTGCAGTAGTCGTAATCGAACTCGTAGCGCCTGCCCGGGCCAAGTTTTGTAACGCTGTTGTCAGGGCATACGCCATAGCAGTTGTCGCACTCGAAGCAGTTGCCACACGATAGGCAGCGCCTCGCCTCGAAGAGCGCATTGCCCTCGTCCAAGCCAACTACGACCTCGTCGAAGGTGGACCGCCTGCGCGCCGCGTCCAAGCGCTGGCGCGCCACATGGGGGGCATCGGAGTAGTACCAGGTGTTCAGATGCTCGAAGGTTGCCAGAGAATGGCGACTCGCGGCAGCGAAGTTATCTCCCCTCAGCCATGCGTCTATGAAGCGCGCGGCGTGCTTGCCCTGGCCAGCAGCATTCGTGACAGTGCGCTCACTTCTCACTGCGTCGCCAGCCCCGAATATGCCTGGATGGCCTGTCATCATCTCGGCTCCTACCTGTAACTGCCCTTCCTCCACCGCCACGCCAGCTATACCGTCTATGACCGACAGGTCGACGTCCTCTCCCAGAGCGAGAACGAGCGAGTCGGCATCGAGCTCCTCGACCTCACCGGTCGGCTGGGGAAAGCCGGTCTCGTCCAGGGCCATGCGCTCGAGAAGAAGCCTGCCACCCTCGAACTGCTTTACCGTAGATAGCCAGCGCATCTTCACGCCCTCCTCCAGGGCCTCCTCCACCTCGATGTCCTGGGCGCCCATCTTCTCCCGTGTGCGCCTGTAGATGACAACGGGCTCTTCTGCCCCAAGTCGACGGGCCGTGCGCGCCACATCCATGGCGGTGTTACCCCCTCCGTAGATCGCGACCCGACGCCCGAGCAGGGGTGGCTGCCCTTCCTCGGTCGCCCGCAGCACTTCCAGTGCATCCATGACTCTTGACGAGTCACCTGCAGGCACATATGCCCGGTGACCGAGCTGTGCCCCGATCGCTACAAGCGCGGCATCGAAACCGCCCCTCGCCATCTCCGCTACCAGGTCGGTGACCCTGTGCCCGGTAACCATCTCTACTCCCATCGAGAGGATCCGGGATACCTCGGCATCGACCACGTCACGTGCCAAGCGATAGGTCGGGATGGCGAAACGCGTCATGCCACCGCCCGCGTCCCCGGCCTCGTAGATGCTGACCTGGTGCCCGAGACGGCGCAAATGGTATGCAGCAGACAATCCCGCCGGTCCGGCACCTACCACCAGCACCCGCTTGTCCCCAGGAGGGCTCCCCGGAACGATGCTCCACCCCCTGGCGATTGCCTGGTCACCGAGGAAACGCTCCACGGCGTTCACTCCTACGGCTTCGTCGAGCTGGCCTCTGTTGCAGACGTCCTGGCACGGGTGATAGCAGACGCGCCCCATGATCGCAGGCAGGGGGTTGTCCTGCATGAGCAGCCTCCAGGCCTCCTCATAAGCACCTTCCTCCGCCAGGTAAAGCCACCCCTGAATGTTCTCTCCCGCAGGGCAGGCATCGTTGCATGGAGGCATACGATCTACGTAGACGGGGCGCTCGACCCGCCAGCTTCCGGTCTTGTTGGCACGGCTCGATCCAATGTCCAGCGTGACGGCGAAGGGCGTTTCCATCACTCCCGCTTCGCACCCAGCAACCCGAAACGAGCGATGTTCCGGTCTGCCAGTTCCTGCAGGCGATCAAGGATCTCCTGCTTCGGCTCAGGGTGGAACAGATGCGAATAGCGGCCCTGCAGCTTCAGGTATTCGGTTACTGGCACCTTCGACCTGATAGTGGACACGTCTGTCACCACTCCATTCTCAGCCTCTATCACCGGGAAGAGCCCCGACTCCTTCGCCAGGCGAGCCACCCTTATCGTGTCCCGAGGGGCGCTTGCCCACCCGAGCGGGCAGGGTACCAGGACATGAAGGTAACGGGCGCCATGGGACGACATGGCCTTCTCGACCTTGTACTCGAGGTCGTGGAGCTCGGCAACGGTTGCCGTGGCGACGTATGGGATCTCGTGGGCCATCGCTATGAGTGGCATGTTCTTCCCCTGGCCGAAGGGGTTACCCGGCTCGGGACCAATCGCTTCGGTCGTGGCGGTTCGAGCAGCCGGAGGAGTCGCACCCGAGCGCTGCACCCCGGTGTTCATGTACGCCTCGTTGTCGTAGCAGACGAAGAGCACATCGTCGTTCCGCTCGAACATGCCCGACAGGCAAGCAAGCCCTATGTCAACAGCTCCTCCATCGCCCGCCTGCGCCACTACCCTTATGTCGTGCAAGCCGCGGACCTTGAGCGCAGCCGCTATGCCACTACCTACCGAAGCCGTGTTACCGAAGACCGAATGGAACCATGGGAGCTGCCACGAGGTCTCCGGATATGGCGTGGTGAACACCTCCAGGCAGCCTGTGGCATTCGCTGCCACGACGCGGTTCCCTGTGGCGCGCATGGCAGCATCCAGCACATAGCGTGCCCCAAGGGCCTCGCCGCAACCCTGACATGCCCTGTGCCCCATGGTCAGCGAGTTAACACGTTGCGCACTGGCCTGAACCGTTCGCTGATCAGGACCAAGGAGACGGTTCCCGACTGCGAAGCTACCTGTCTGGTAGAACTTGATCGGACCCGGACCCGGACCACCTGCCGACTCAGGTTCGCGGGCAAGCTCTCCTCCCGAGGTGACCTGCATCGATCCCTCAGACGGCATCCGAACCCACGATCCCCACATCTCTCAACATGTTCTCCGCTCCGGGACCTGAGCGAGAGCTGAGGCGCATGCGCTCGAGCTCACGCTCCGCGAGCTCACGGTTCAGATCAAGGAAGCTCAAGGGCTCCAGCTCGTCCCTCGCGGCCGCCTGCAACATCCCGGAGATCGACGCTTTCGTGATCGGACGACCCCCCAAGCCTGCCACGACCGCATAGCGCCGGCACGGATGGCTCTCGAGAGCGGTGGCGACCTCAGCAGCCAGGATCCCGCCCATCCCGATAGCAAACGCCTTTTCCAGAACCACGACACGCCTTGTCGAAGCAAGAGCGTCGCGAACTGCCCGCAACGGGAATGGCCTGAAGGTGGTAATCCCGAGCACGCCGACCGGCATCCCCGATTCCCTCAAACCGTCCACGGTATCCTTCAGGGTTCCAAGGACCGAGCCCATGGCAACTACTACGGTCTCGGCACCGTCGAGCAGGTACGGTGCAACCAGCGCTCCTGGAGCGCGGCCGAGCTCGTCCGCGAACTCCCTGGCCACACCAGGGATCCGTTCCAGGGCTATCAGCTGCTTCGCGTGAGCCAGGTAGCGGACCTCGGCGAACGCCTCCGGCCCCACCATCGCTCCTATGGATACCGGCTCAGCCGGATCGAGCACCTGCCTGGGAACGAAGGGAGGGAGGAAGGAATCGACTTCCTCCTGGGTGGGAACGTCCACCTCCTCTACGGCGTGTGTCAGCACATATCCGTCCATGCACACCATGACCGGAAGCGACACCTCGTCAGCCAAGCGGAACGCCTGGATGTGAAGATCGACTGCGGCCTGATTGTCCTCCGCGTAGAGCTGGATCCAGCCAGCATCGCGAACCGCCATGGCATCGCTGTGATCGTTCCAGATGTTTATCGGTGCGCCGATCGCCCGGTTGGCAATCGTCATCACGATAGGCAGGCCGAGCCCGGCAGCGTTGTACACGGCCTCCATCATGTACAGCAGCCCCTGGCTGGCGGTCGCTGTGTACGCCCGCGCTCCTCCCACCGACGCCCCGATCGCGACCGACATGGCCGCGAACTCCGACTCGACATTCATGAACTCACAAGGCGACAGCTCGCCGGACTTCACGAGCCTGCCCAGAGCCTCGACTATGTGCGTCTGCGGCGAGATCGGGTACGCGCAGACCACCCCCGGCCTGCATCGCGCCACCGCCTGGGCCACCGCCATGGAACCCTCTATCTGGTCACGCACCGCCCGCTGCCCCTGACTTCGCGCCCCCTGCACGTATCGCCGCCCTGCGAGCGACCCGGCTGAACCCGTCCGAGGCCGCGAGAAGGTTGCCCCGAGCCACATCCTCCGAGAAACGCCGGGAGAAGGCCGTGCCCAGATCTTCCATCCTGACAACAGAAGTGAGCGCCGCCAGGCCACCGAGGAGTGCCGCATTCGGAAGCGCCCGGCCGAGCCGCGCTATCGCTATCTCGGTCGCGCCGAAAGCAGCCACGCGCTCTTCGCGGAAGCGCTCGACGAAGGCATCTATTCCCAGCTCCTCCAGAGACCTCGAGGTGTTCACGAGCAGGTAGGTATCGTCTGTCATGCCGTTGAACAAGTCGACCTGGTGCAGGAGGGTGGGATCCTGGACCACGACCGCTCCAGGCAAGACCACCGGCTCCCGGGTGCGGATGGGACGATCGTCGATCCTGCAGAACGCCACGACCGGAGCACCCATCCTCTCCGAGCCAAAGCTCGGGAACGCCTGAGCATGCCTCCCTGAGACGAAGGCGGCAACCGAGAGCAGCTCAGCCGCCGTCACGACGCCTTGGCCGCCGCGCCCGTGTATGCGTACTTCGAGCGCCGTCACATTTCCACTCTCATCCCTCGGAGCCATCGAGACAAGGGCCGAACGTCCCTATTTCCGGCCGCACCCGCCCCATCAGGGACCTTTGGCCCTAGCGCCCGCCTCCTACGAAGAACACGCTGTAGATAGCGGGCGAAGATATCCGGGAGCGGAAACCATGTGGCACACGGCGAACCTGAAGGCCAAGGCTGCAAGAGACGAACTGGCCGGGGAGGCAGAGAGGCTTCTACACGGCGAGGCCTCAGACGCCTTCGCAGGCAAGACAGGCCTGGTCCCTGCCTGGGTGCCTGTTAACGCGCTAGCCCACTGCGAGCCGGAGCTTCTACAAGACCTCGCGGCCGCTCGCCACGCAGACGATCCAGGCGGATGGGACGCCATGCTCGCCTACCTCGCCTCCGAGATCCTGGCCACATCTCGCACCATCGATGAGGTCGCCCGGATCCAGAGAGAAGCGCTCGTTCCCCTGGAGCTCGCTCTTCTCTCTCGGGAGATCCAGCCACCCCACAGCCCTGCCCAGCTGGCGCACCTCATAAGGAGCTCAATCAGAGGAGCGACCGGCGAACCACTCGCCAGGCAGGGCCAGGCGCTTCACTGAACCACGTCGGCGAGCCGGTCCGTGGCTCAGGATCGCTTCGGGTCCCATCTGAAGAACCTGAGCGCCACAGCCAGACCTATCCCAGTCCACGCAGCCAGCAGTACGAGATTCAGCCACTGGAAACCTGGACCGCTCACCCGTGGATCGAAAGCCGCCTCCAAGCTCCTCGCGAATGGCTCCAGCGGGAAGGCGCGAGCCAAATCCTGTAGCCAGCGGGGCTCACTCTGAGCAGGATAGAACACCCCGGATACGAAGCTTAGCACGATATAGGGGAACGTGACGATAGGTGACCCGCCCTGGGCCCTGTTGACGAAACAGGACATCGCGACCCCCAGTATGCACCAGCAGGCAGTGCCCAGGACCAGGTCCACGACGAGCGCCGGGAGCGTCGCTATGCGTATGTGCACGTGGTAGCCGGCGGTACCGACGACTAGGACCAGAACTACCATGATTATGGCGTTACCCAGGCCCGCTCCGACCTTCCCGGTGAAGAACAGCCAAGGTGCCAGCGGGGTACCCCTCACACGCTTCAGGACCCCTTGCTCTCTCTGCACGGCGATGC
>DAHXND010000172.1 GCA_027366675.1 Acidimicrobiales bacterium | reverse complement strand
GAAGCGTGCTGAGCTCGACTTCGGGTCTGATCTGGGAGAGCACGAAGGTGTCGATGAACCGGCCGAGCAGGTTCCCGTCACGCAGTACGGCCTGCTCGTCGAGTCGGAGGGCGGCGGTGACCAGCGACGGATCGGTCATGTGGCGCTTTGGGCGTTTCACAAGCCGTGACAGCCGGTTGTTGGTCCACGCTGGCAACGCCTCGAACACGTAAAGGTCTGACAGCAGGCACTCGTAGGCCCCGGCGGTCATCCTGCTGATGCCAGCGGCGCCGTAGATGGTCTTGTCGTCAACGATCCCTGCCGTGTTGACGCACAGCGCCTCGAAGTATCGACGGAGTAGCACCGGGTCGCGCGCTCCATCAAGGGCTTCGGCGTCCCGGGCCACCAGCTGGTCGACGTAGGTGTCGAGCCACGCTTGCCTGGCCGCTCCGGTGAGATGCAGGACAGGTTGGGGAAAACCTCCTTGCAGGGCGAGATCGATGTAGTCACGCAAGTCAGGAGGGTCAGCGGGAACCGGGAACTGCGCCAAGTCGGCGCGGCCCAGCCGATCGAGGATCCCCGGCCCCTCGCAGCGACCCATCCTCTCTCGGACGCTGAGGCCGTGCAGCGTCACGTTGACTACTCGACCGATGCCAGACCACGCGTCGCCGCCTCGCCGGGCGCGGGCACTGCCAGTGAGAAGGAACCGCCCGGGACGGGAGTCTTCGTCGACGGCGCGTCGTACCGCCCCCATCAACTCGGGGACTTCCTGCCATTCGTCGAGGAGCACTGGCTCTGGCAACGCCCGGAGCGCGGCATCGGCGTCGAAGCGGAACGCGGCTGCTTCGGCCGGCACATCGAGCCGCACGAGGCTTCGAGCCAACCGGCGGGCGGTGGTGGTCTTCCCGGTAGCACGAGGGCCGACGATCAACAGGGCCGGCAGCTGGGAGAACAAGTCCACCAGAGGGCCATCAACGAGTCGAGGAAGGTAGGCTATGGCCGGCACAGGCCCAGCCTAGCGCTTTCGCCCAAGGTTGACTAGCGTTCCAGACCAATAAATGGTAGCGCTATAGACCGCGTTCTGGAAGCGGTTCGGCCAGGCGCCGGCTCGGACGCCTCATCTCCCAGGTCTATGGCCGGACCAACGACGATCGGCGTGCGGTTCGCACTGTGTGAGGCCAAGACCACGAATTCGGCTTGCTCGAACCGGTTGGTGGCTGGCGGGCCGTTCAGGCCGCGACGACATCGACCAGCCCCAGGGGACTTTCGAAGTCTTCCGGGTTGCGTGTGGAGAACGGCAGTCCTGCGCCACAGGCTGTAGCCGCAATCAGGAGATCCAGCGCCCGAGTGCCACGCGCCTTGCGTCCGTTTGCGACTTCGGCAGCGTAGGTTCGCCCATGGGCGCGAGCCGCCTCTGCATCGAAGGGGAGGGGATCGAACGCTGCTTCCGGCCGTTGTAATCGGTCCTGGCGGCGCGCCCGCTCGTCGGCGTCACCGGTGGCGTGAGGTCCGGCGGCGAGCTCTGCCATGGTGATCGCACTGACGGCCAGCTCGATGGGGAGCTGCCCGGCCTCGAGCTGTTCGAGGTCGATGACCACTGAGGTGTCGATCACACCCCGCTGGACCGTGGGGGATCAGGCACGGGGGCTGGCGTTGGGTGATGTCTCGAGCTACGACCAGGATCGTAGCACTGGGTGCTACGAGAGGGTCTTCGGTCCATGGCGGCCCAGTCCAGCTGCCTTGCGCTCGCGCCAGGTCCTGGCGGCTATCTCAGGCCGATCGGCAGACCTTCGATTGTGGGGAGGCGGTTCGTATTGTGTCTCCCAAGCTCCACGAGGACGGCGCGGAGCCAAAGGCAGGCCGGATCGACGCAACTGCCGGCGGTCATCACCTCAGGGCGAGGAGAGCCCCTTCGACAGCCAGATCCCGGTTCCTAGCGTGACCCCCCAACCTCCACCCGCGGGAAACCTTCTGGCGCTATTCGAACCGTCTTGGGCGGTCAAAGCGTCGGGATCGTCTCGAAGCGCTGCCGCCCGCGGAACCGGTAGATCTGAAAGTCGGTGTCGAGAGTGAAGATCCGCCGATCGCCGCGCTCTTCCGCCAGTGCCACGAGGGTGGAGTCCGCCAGGTCCGTGGGTCGATCCGCGTACTGGTCCATCAACCTAGCGCTCCGGTCAACGGCGGATGAAGAGAGGTCTGCGACGACTAGTCGGTGAGTCGACACGAGGCGCCAAACGGCTTGTTGAGCTCGGATGCCGCCGGCGCGAGCGAGCAGATACATCGCTTCGGTGAACGCTGGCCACGTCGTGATGAGGGGGAGCGTCAGGTGGTCGAGCGCATCCATACAAGGAGCGTGGTCTGGCTCGTTGGCGTCGATGATCGCTATGAGGGGACCTGCGTCGACGAGCGTCACCGGCGTTTTCGGTCCTCCGCCAGCAACTCGCTGAAGGCGGCACCAGTCCGGCGAGCTCGGTCGATACCGACCTCATCCACCCTGACAGCCCCGCTACGCTCCTGGCGGCTCCTGCCCGACTGCTGGAGGGTCGGATAGGACGCTAGCCGGTTCGGACCACCGTGATTCGGTCGAGCGACGGCCACTCCGCGGGCGATGGCTCGTCGTAAGAGACGTACTCCAGGCAACTCAGTCGGCCGTCGTCCACGAAAAGGATGATCTCACCAGGAGGCTCGTCTGCGATCGGCATCACTCTTCCCTCGACGGGCGCCAGGCGGTTACTTGTCTTGAGCGGTGAGGGAACGGCATTCAAAGGGACGAAGAGGTCGACGGTTGGACATCCGCAGCCACACTTCCCTACAACCTGGACGTGAACGAGTTGGGCTCGAAGTTCCGCCACTCCGGGGAACTGAGGTGCCAGTAGAGCTTCGAGAACGAGCCTTTCAGCATCCGACAACGAGCGGGGCACATCGAACTTCATAGCTTGATTCTTGCATGACAACAGGGAGTCAATGGTCGGGACTTTGACGGGTGTGCTTGACATAGGAGCATCACGATCTCCGACATTGCGGAGCTGGTTGAGTACCACCTCGTCGTATCCGCTCCGGACGACGAGGTCGCCTACTCGAACCTCGTCCAGCTCGTGCAGCAGCTCGAGCTGCTGGCGCCAGGTCCCTTCTACCGGCGAGCAGCCGGCGGGCATCCCCATGGTGCTCGTCGTCCGGGTCTTCGCTCGCCAGCAGGATGCTGGCGTCGAGCAACCACAGGTTCAATGTTCTGGCCTGTTTGCCTTGACCAGCTCGGCGACACCGCCCCCGTGGCTCCTGGCAGGTAAGTCCATGGCGTCTATCTCTGCCATTTTCTCAGCGCGCAGGGCGCTTTTCCGTCGCAAGGTCTCTTCGGCCAGTTCACGGAGGTACCCGCTCCGAGTGGTTCCGCGACGGCCTGCCTCCATGTCGACGGCCCGGAGGAGGTCATCAGGAAGCGAGATCATCACCTTCGCCACGCCAGGAGTATACCCGGTGTTGCCAGCACCGCCGGTGTACTGGCGACCGGCAACTGGGCGGGAGCTGGATGGTCCTCGCTCTGCCGACGCCGCCTGGATACACGGGCTCACGGGACGCCGGCGCTGAAGCTCCTGGACGGAAGCCTGCTCGAAGAGGCTCCGTCGGTGTTTGCCTCTCCTTCAGCTACGAGATGATACTGATCATGATACTGATCATGGATATCCCCGTAGCGATCGAATCAGCCGGGCAGGGTCGCGAGCCACGCTACCGGACCGGCTGAAGTGCGACTTGTTGCGACGGTTGCCATCGCGGTCCTGGCTGCTGCTTCGGGAGGGGCTGTCCTCGCTTCGTGCTCGGGCTCTTCGTCGCGACCCGTAGGCACCGCTGACGTAGCGTTCGCGGGCTCCCTCCTCAAGGTGGACGATCAGTATGTGGGTCCGGCGTTCGGGAGGTCAACCGGCCTGCGTTACACGGGACGCGGTGGAGGCTCCTTCGGCCTGGCCAACGAGATCACCGCCGGGGAGATAAGGCCGGGCGTGTTCGAGAGCGTCGGCTCCGCACCTATCGCAGCGCTCGAGCCGCGATTCACCCGGTACTATGTACGGTTCGCCTCCAGCCCGATCGTCATCGCCTACAACCCCCACTCGCGTTACGCGGGGTCGTTCGCAGCCGCGGCAGCACATCGGGCGCCGCTTTCCAGCGTGTTCACCACCATGGCAAAGCCGGGCTTCAGGCTCGGGCGCACCAATCCCGCCACCGACCCTCAGGGCCAGGCCTTCGTAATGATGGTAGAGCTCGCCCAGCGATATCTCGGCCTGCCCGCAGGCATCGTATCGGCGATCCTCGGCGCAGGCGCAGCGACGCCCGGTGGCGGGAACCAGGCACAGATCTTCTCCGAGACGTCCCTGGACGCTCATCTCGAAGCCGGCCAGCTCGACGCGGCGAGCGCCTGCGAGTCCCAGGCCATCGAATACCACCTTCCCTACGTCGCCCTTCCGGCTGCCATCGACATGGGAGATCCGTCGTTTGCCGCTGCCTATGCAGCAGTGAGCATCGAGGTTCCCGGAGCGCTAGGACCCGACGGGCGGCGAGCCACCACCACGGTGCACGGATCGCCCCTCGTCATCGACATCACTACGATCCGCGAACCTGGCGAGACTCCGTCGGACGCCAGGGCAGCAGCGGCTTTCGTTGCTTTCGTACTGTCGCCGCCGGGGCGAGCGCTGTACGCCAGATCCGGCCTCCACCTGCTGCGCGAGCGCCTGTACGGCAACAGCGCTTTCGTCCCACGCCAGATCGAGGCGGGACTACGATCCACTAGGTGAGCGCCGGAACCCCAGAGGCGAGCACGACGGTGGCAGGCTCCGGCGCACGGCTGCTGGTACGGCTGTCAGCCCTCGCAGCGCTCGGAGCCGCCGTGGTGATCTGGCTCGCGTTACTCGGGCCCCTCGCCGCACTGCTGGACCACCTGTCACTCGGCGGAATCCGCCACGCCCTCAGCACTCCCCAGGCGCTCCAGCCACTGGTGATCTCACTCGAAGCGAGCGCCGTTGCCCTGGTGGTGCTGGTGGCCGCCGGTACGCCGCTTGCCTGGATGATGGCGCGGCGGCGGCTTCCGGCAACCAGGCTCTTCGAAGCCGGCGTGATACTGCCGCTTCTCATGCCTCCCCTTGTCATCGGCCTCCTGCTGGTTTTCATGGCCGGCCCTGCCACGCCGGTCGGAAGGCTTCTGGCCAGCGCGCACCTGAGTGCCTCGAACACCTTCTTCGCCCTGGTTCTGGCCGAGATCTACGAGGCTGCCCCGTACTACGTTCTCGGTGCTGAGGCAGCATTCGCCGGGGTGGATCGCCATTTGGAGCAGAATGCCGCTCTGCTCGGAGACTCGTTTCCCCGTTCCTTCAGGCGCATCACGCTGCCGCTGGCCGCTCCGGGGCTCGCTGTCGCATTGGCCACCGGCTGGGCCCGAGCCATGGGAGCCTTCGGAGCGGTGCTCATCATCGCCTACCACCCTTACGGCCTGCCCATGCAGATATGGACCACGCTCCAGGAAAGCGGCCTGGCCAGCGCGTTGCCCTTCGCTCTGCTGCTACTGGTGGTCGCCCTCCCCCTGCCGGTTCTCGCCTACCTGTGGAGCGCACGGACCAGGACCAGAGCAGCGGCCCCTTGAGACCACGCCAGATCCAACCCGGTACCCTGGAGGTCGATCTCAGCGTCCAGCGAAGACCGTTTCGAGTAGAGATGGCCTTCGAGGTTTCGCCCGGTGATCGCCTGGCACTTTTCGGGCCCTCCGGAGCAGGCAAGACTACCGCTCTCGATGCGATATCAGGGCTCTTGCCGCTCGATCGCGGGGTCATCCGCCTGGGCGACACGCTCCTGTCATCGGGAGCACCGCGGAGATTCACCATGGGAGCACGCCACCGTGGCATCGGCTTCCTGCGTCAGGACCCGGGCTTGTTTCCCCACCTGAGCGTTGCCGGGAACATAGGCTATGGCTTGGCTCCAGGCAGCGCACGGTCACGGGTGGAGCAGCTGGCCCGCGCTCTGGGCTTGGAGGGGCTGCTCGACTCCCGGCCTGCGGATCTAAGCGGCGGCCAGCGGCAGCGGGTGGCCATGGCCCGGGTCCTGGCAGGCCGCTTCGCCGCACTGGTGCTCGACGAGCCGTTCAACGGGCTCGACGCTCCCCTGCGAGCGAGCCTGGCCGAGCTGGTGAAGGCTGAGACCGCCGAGTGCCACGAACCGGTAGTGCTTGTCACCCACGACCTGATCGAGGCCCAGGCATTCGGCACCAGACTTGGCGTGGTCGAAGACGGTAAGCTGCTACAGCTGGGGGATCCCTTGGACATAGTTCTGCGCCCCGCATCCAGGCGCGTGGCGGAGTTGGTCGGCTACACCGCCTTCGTCCCGTTGGCGATGGCCACCGGCGGGCCGTCGACGGTGGCGGAAGGCGCCTCCGGCGCTACGAGAGACATCCTCGGGGAGGTGGTGGGAGTCCACCCGGCACGGGTGCTCGTGGGGGCCCACCCGGCAGCTGGAGTGGTAATAAGCGGGATGCTGGCATCGCTGCGCGCGGCTGGGGCCCGCAGGGAGGCTGACATGGCACTTGCCGACGGGACGGTCGTGAGCTTCTCCCTGGACCACGACGTGCGGGTGAAGCCCGGCTCACCCGTGCAGATCACCCTGATCGACCCGCCCCGGTTCGCTCCGGGCGAGCGCTGAGGTCCGGGAGCCCGGCACCCCGCTACCCCGGCACCCCGCTACCCGGCTACCCCGGGACCCGGCTACCCCGGAGAGCCATGCCCGGGAGCTCCTCAGCGCTGGAGGTTCCTCAGTGCTGGAAGCAGCATCGTTCCAGCGAAGCGCTTGACCGAATCGTAGCTGCAGATGTCCACCTCGCTCGATGGCAGCAGAGCGTAGGTCACGGCCAGGCGCGCGAGGAGCTCCGCCACCCCTGCTGCCCGGCTGGCATCGATGAAGCGGGCCAGGTGCGGCGTCGCGCACTCGCAGACCAGCCGGAGGACCGAATGCAGCTCCTCGGAGGTGCGGGAGTCCTCGCCGGTCATCGCCATGTGGGCCAGCAGCGGCAGCAGCGTGCTGCGCTCGGCCAGTGCCCTGCCCGCCTCCGTCAGGCCTATGGTCACCAACTCTTCCAGGTCACCTGCCGCCTCGAGCCTTCCGGCGAGACCGTCGAAGAAGCGGCTCACCTCGCGGTCCGTGACCACGAGCAGGAGGGCATCCTTGCCGCCTGGGAAGGCCCGGTAAGCCGTTGCCCGGCTAACCCTTGCCTCGTCGGCCACGTCGGTGAGCGTCATCTTGTCCGGTCCCCACCGCGCCACGCAGCGAACGGCAGCGTCGACCAGTCGCTCTTCTAAAGTCCCGGGAGCGATGTCCCGCGGCCTGCGGTCGAGCACTGGCAATTGCGGAGGCACATCTGAGATGTTATCATCACATCTGTCTCACCGGAGAGCCGACCTGACAGGCAACTTCGCCAGACCTGTGCGGCTGGCGCCACGTGGCCCGGCGGGCAGCGAGAAGGGGGTTGTGACGTGCAAGAGGAGCACTTCGACATCGTGGTGATCGGTGGTGGCCACAACGGCACTACGATCGCCGCCTATCTCTCCAAGTGCGGCCTCTCGGTGTGCATCCTCGAGGCCCGGCCGGAGTGCGGCGGCGGGCAGGAGAACACCGAGGTGCGCCCAGGTTTCCGCATCGACCCTCATGCCACTTACCTCTACGGGGCAGCAGCGCCGGGATTCGAACAGCTCGAACTATGGCGCTACGGCTTCCGGCAGGTCTACTACCCCTCGATGGCCGGCCTGGTCACACTCGATGGCAAGGCTGCGAACCTGGGAGGACGGTTCAGCCCGGGACTGGCTGAACAGAGCCTTGCCGCGCTGGGCGTCGAGGGTGGCCTAGCCGGAGGCTTCCTGTCGAGCATGGACCCCGCGGCGATGAAGGAGCTGCTGCGAGCTCTGTTCTGGACCCCGCCGCATCCACCCACAGCCGAGATCGACCCTGCCGACATGCCTTGGTGGCAGGTCTTCCGCAAGTATCTGGGTCCGTTATGGAGCCAGCGACTGCTGGACATGAGCTATGTGGACTTCCTGGAGGAGTTCGTCCCGTGGGAGCCGCTGCGGACATTCGGTGCATTCGCCGCCTGGTACTGCGGGGCGCACCCCTCGTGGGACGGCATGGCGCTGCAGTCTCTCGGAGGGACGTTGCTCTACAGCTACTCCTCGGGCTCACCGCGAGGTGGCATGCACACTTACGCCCACGCGATCATCCGGGCGGCTCTCGCCAAGGGAACACGCATTCTGACAAATGCACCAGTGGAGGAGATAGTCGTTCAGAACGGTCGGGCGGTCGGTGTGCGCCTCTCGGCGGACGCCTCCTTTCCCGAGAAGACCATATGGGCCGACAAGGCCGTCATCTCTGCTGTGGACGTCCAGAGCACCTTCCTCCGCCTCGTCGGCAGCCGACATCTCGACCACGGCTTCCTGCAGGCCGTGAGCGACATCTCGTTGAAGGGGGGAAGCTTGTGGGTCATGTCGGTGATCTGCCGGGAGCTTCCGAAGTACCACAGGCGCGACGAGTGGTTCCCAACCGAGGTCTACCCCTCGTGCGTGGTCGGTCCCGTGGGCTCGATGGAGAGCTTTCATGTACAGACCCGTGACGCCTACTCGTTCCGCAGGCTGCCCCAGGACCTCTCGCCAGAGCACCTCACGATGATGATCTGCGCTCACGATATGTACGACACCACGCGCTCAGTGGAGGGCTACCACGTCCTGTCTCCCATCTACCTCGAATGCCCTCCACCGGAATACGACGTGACAGGACCTGACGGGTACAACCGCCAGAAGGACGAGGTGATCAAGGCGGCTCTCGACCTGCTCGGCGAGATGGCGCCGAACATGCGCGGCGGCAATATCGTGGACGTATTCGTAAACACCCCCCTCGACTCGGAGTTCCGCAACACCGGAATGACCGGTGGAAACTGGTACGCGGCACGCCAGGACAGCGACCAGTGGTTCTCCAACCGTCCTCTGGCCAGCCTCGCGCGCTATCGTACTCCGATTGAAAGTCTCTACATGTGCAACCAGACCATGCACCCAGGTGGGCTGTGCCTCATGGCGGTGCCATATAACCTGATGCACATACTCATCGATGACGGCGTCGCGCAGCCGGGCTCATGGTGGTACCCATCACCGTGGTACATGGCTGACGGAGCCAGCGATTTGGCTGGTCAGGGGGCGGGTCTGTGATGGCCCCACTTCGAGGCCCCGGAACCGGCTTCGCCATCAGGCCGGAGAGCGGGCAAGCGTCCGGCCTGCCGGCCGAGTTCCCCGAAGAATCCGAGTTCGACGTCGTCGTCATAGGCGGGGGGCCGAACGGGCTGATAGCCGGCGCGTACCTGTCTCGAGCGGGGCTACGGACTCTCGTAGTGGAAAGACGCCAGGAGATCGGCGGCGGGCTCGCAACCGAGGAGACGCTCTTCCCGGGCTTCTACACGAACCCGCACGCGGTTTATCACATGATGACCGACTACCTGCCGGTCTTGAAGGACTTCGGGCTCGAGCGCCACGGGTTGAACTTCGTCAAGCCCAATGCCCAGCTCGCGGCGGTGTTCTCCGATCACACGAGCCTCGTGCTTTGCAGGCAGGTCGAGGACTCGAAGGACTCCATTGCCAAGGTCTCGCCCCAAGACGCCCGGGAGTTCGGCAAGGTCATGCGCTCCTGGCGCCGTTCGGTCGAGGAGATCCTCGCGCCGGGAACCTACCTGCCCCCGCTCTCTCCGGTGGAGATGATAGAGGCTCTCGGGAGAACCGAGGCGGGCGAAG
>DAHXND010000159.1 GCA_027366675.1 Acidimicrobiales bacterium | reverse complement strand
GGCAGGGCTCCCGCCGCTGCCGGGTATGCCTACCGTGATCTACTGCACGTACGCCGTTGCTCCGAAAGGCACGCTTGGCATTATGCGTGAGGCATTGGCACGCCAGGGCGCAGTGGTTCTGGCTGAAGCAGCCTTTGGTCCAGGCGCCAGGACTGGAGCTGCCAGCCGCAGGGGAGCGGGCGCCACGGCAAGACCTGGGAGTAGGAGGGGAGCGGGCAGTGCCGATGGAGAGCTTGCCCGGCTTGCAAGGGTGCTTGAAACAGCCGGAGCGATGACTACCTGACGGTGATCATTTTCCTGGGTTCCCTGCAGAGCTGGTGGACCTCGCGTGGGCCTTGGTGGGCCCTCACCCTGCCTATGATCATTCTCCTGGGCTCTCTGCAGAGTGCCTCTGGCTCGTGACAGGCTCTGCTGACCTCGTTACGGGGTGATGGCCCGCCTCGGGTGGTGCGGGACGCCGGCGTAGAGTCCGCGCCGGCATCTCCGTGATCCTACGGAGAACTGATGCCTGATCCTACGGAGCGCTGGTGCGGAATCTGGGACGCCAGGCTCCGTGGTCCTCGGGTTCCGTCCGGCCGACGAAAGGATTACAATGGGGTCATTGTATCTTCGACCGATGAGCCCAGTAGACGATGAGCCCAGTAGACGATGAGCTCAGTAGAAATGGTTAGGTGGAAATGATGGTCGTACTATCCGACACACCCCTTACCCGGGTCGATCAGACTGCTTCGCTTGACGGGTCGATCCGGGGTGATCGCCTGACGGCCCGGGAGCGGCAGATCGTGGATCTTATAGCGCTCGGCAAGACGAACAGGGAGATCGGCCAGGACCTATATCTTAGCGAGAAGACCGTGAAGAACTACGTGTCGAACCTCCTCATGAAGCTCGGTATGATGCATCGTTCCCAGGTGGCGGCTTACTCTGTGCGCCTTGCAGAGTACGAGTCGCGTGCCAGCTTGGAGCACGCGACTTATCCGTAGGTACTGCCACTCAGGTGGCAGTACCTTTCTCGGTGATGCGCCGTCCGGTGGTCGCATCGCTGCGGATGTGCATGAGATGGCGTCCGGGGCGGGCGATCCGCGGGACTGGTGGCCCGGCGCCGGGCGCCACAGCGTCGATCCTTGCCGCGTACCCACGCACGAGGACACTCCATGTGCGTCCGTGCTCAAGTCCGTCCACCTGGAACGCGACCTCAGGATGGCTCTCTATGTCCTCGAGCAGCCCATCTCCTATCCGTATCAGTATGTCAGGGCCTTCCATCGCGTAGTCCACTGGCAGGATCACGGGGGCACCTTCGCCAGCTAGTCCGAGGTGGCCGTGGCGACCGTCCTTCGCTCCCAAGGCCAGAAGGCGCCTGCACTCGGCGAGGTCGAGCACCTCGGATCCACGTTCATCGACCCACATGCTTATATGGTCCCGAGCAGCGGCAAGTCGTGGACTGGCATTCCAGGTGATCGCGTAGAGGAATCCTCTGTGGACACGGTGGTCACGGTCCCGGAGATCTCCGGGCTTTCGCCACGCCGGCTCGTCGCATTGTCATGGCCTCACGATCGTTACCGGGCAATGGGCACGATGGGCTACCTCACCGCTGGTGGAGCCCAGCAGGAGGCCGGCGAAGCCTCCCCGACCGCGGGAGCCGACCACCACCAGGGTGGCGTCTTCTGCTTTGGAGAGGATCACCTCGGCTGGCGGTCCCTCGCCTACCACCTGCTCCACGCGAACTCCGGGATCGCTGGGGAGCACCCTGGACACCTGCTCTTCAAGGCTCTTTCTCGCATCGAGAGGCGCCTTCTCGAAGGATTCGGCAGGCATGTAGGTGGGATATGCGCCAGCTGGCTCGAACCAGGCTTGAACGATCCTGAGAGTCGCCCCACGAAGGGATGCCTCTTCGGCTGCCCATGCGAGGGCCTTCGAAGACGCCTCGGACCCGTCCACGCCCACGACCACCACAGGGACAGGTCCTGCCGCCTCGAGAGCACCCGACCTGGGTGCGCTATCTGCGCGCTCCCCGGTGGAGCCTGCCTGCGTATCAGTTCCTGCCTCTTCCTCGTTCGCCACTGGGAGGTTACCTCCTGACTCTCATGGCTGACCTTCATGGCCAGCACTTATGGCCGACCTCCATGGCCAGCACTCATGGCCAGCTGTTATGGGCGGCACTCATGGCCGACTGTTATGGGCAGCACTCATGGCCGACTGTTATGGCTAACCCTCATGGCCAGCACTCTTAGCCGACAGTCATCGCTACAGCTCGTGCTCCTGGAGCTCATGGCCGGGAGACCTTCCTCCGGGATCCAAGCCGCAGCTCCTAGATCCATACTGAGCGCTATATCGCTGCTGGCATAGGGTCCTTCGGCCCTTTACTGCAACCTCGGGGGATCGTGCCCTCCGGTAGGGCCTCCGCCGTGGCGCTGCCCGCGGTAGTAGTCCCGCCAGATGAGGCGATGGACAGGGATCCAGCGGGGGATGTCCCTGATGCCAGGGATGAAAGGCACGAAGAGCAGCGCCAGCGAGCAGACAGTCATGATCGCGAGAACCTCGATATCGCCGTTCGAGGATGTGGACATAGGACCTATCTGGTACCACATCGTATAGAGCCATAGCCATGGCTGGCCCGGATAGGACCCGGTCTCGTTCATCACGCCCCACTGGTCGCTGGCCATCTTCTGAGCAGTAACGATCTTGCCCCAGTAGCTGGCGCCGTGCTGGGCCTTCCAGGAGTCTCCTATGAATAGGATCGCATCAGTATAGTTAGTGGTGTAGAAGGCCGAATGCTCCACGAGCGCAGCATCGAGTCCACCAGATCGGGCCATGGACAGGAACGCTCCGAGCAGCTCGCCTACCGGACCGTAGCGGGCCTTCTGAACTGACAGTTTCCCGCTCTCGACGCTGGCCCTCTTCAGTACCCTGGCGTAAGTAGCGAGCCAGCTCATCTGCTGTGCGTGCGTGGCGGTATCGTAGCGGTGGAGAGCTGCTGTCAGCGCAGGCTGCCCGCTGACGGTGCTCAGGGGGTCGAGCACGAAGTCCTTCGCCGGGTCGATGGGATCCGTCACTCCGATCGCTCGTTGTATGGAGATGCCGTAGAGGTCGGTGACGGATCCGGACTGATGGTTGTACGGGGGGCCGTATGTGGCTGAGTCACTGGTGCCGTTCAGCTCGCTGAGGGCGATCTCAGTGAAGCCCTTGGGCTGAGCCGACGCCCATGCCCTGAGGGTCACAGGTGGTACATCTGGAGAGGAGAATAGCACTGCCAGCACGACCGTCAAGATCGTCACCACCACTATCGCGATGGTGGCCTCTTTCAATATGTCGTATCGTCTCAGTGGCCCGCGCCAGCTGGCGCTGTCTCTCGCCCGCCGCTCCCTGGCACGTGAACGGCGGGACGAAGAGCCGGTCATATCCCTAGCTCGGAGCTACCGGGGCCAGTGGGTAGGGCTGCGGGTCTGGCAGTTGGGGTGGCTGTGACCTTCCCCGCCGTGACGTTCCCCGCCGTGACGTTCCCCGCCGTGGCGGATCGCACCGGAACGGCGATAGTCCCGTCACGCGCTGTCTTATCCGCAGCCGTGCTGCCCACGTCACCTAGATGCTCGGGGTCGGCATCGATCGGGTGGGCAACGCCCCGCAGACGAACCATCAGTATGTGCAGGGCAACGATAGCCACCAGGACCAGTGGCACGAAGACGATATGGAGCATGAGGGTCTGCCCGAAGTTCATAGCGTTGAAGAATGCCCCTATGCCGCCGGCGTTCATAGCGTCTTTGGACTCGAATGCTATCCATTGGGAGTCGAAGTTGGTCTGAGAGAGGTAGCCGGTGAAGGCTTCGAACACCGACACGAGGAACGCCAGCACACCTGTCATCCAGGTAAGTGCTCGCTTGCCACGCCAGGAAGCCATCCAGAACTTGCCCCAGAGGTGGATGGCCATGAAGCCCAGGAAGCATTCCACACTCCACATGTGCAGCGAGTTCACGAAGTGACCGACGGTGCTCACATGCCACCAGATCGGGCCTTCCAGGGCGAGCACCATGCCCGAGACTATGGCAACGAGCAGCCCGGCAAGGGTGAGGACGCCGAAGACGTAGATCCACGATGCCACGTAGGCAGGCTGGCTGTCGGGGAGGAGCTTGTCGGGTGGCAGCCTGCGAAGCCACAGGCGGCGCAGCCTGGCAGTCCATAGCCCGCCATCGGCTTGCTTGCCCGAAGGCCTCAGATCGGCTCCAGCCTGACTCGGATCGGCCTCAGGCTCGCTGCGGTGGCTGGCAGATGTAGAGAGATCCCCGGCCTCCCGCTTCGCTCGGCGGCTGTGGACGAAGGGGACCGTGATGGCTGCGATGAAGAGCACCACCATCGCGACTATCACCAGGAAGTTCGCCAGCGAGATGAGGATGAAGCTCCAGTGCAGGTAGTGGTCAGGAGCATTCATGTTCACGATGGACGCAGTCACGCGCCCCGATCCTAGGATGGCGGCATTGGCCTGGCAAGGGCGGAAGAGCCCTTTCAGGAAATGCTCAGCGCTGTCTCGCCCGTTGCCCGAGCAGATCCCCTGGTCAGCGGGCTACTGGCTCCAAGGGTCAGCCCAGGGAACTTCCTGAGTGGCTGGGCAGGGTAGGGCCACAGGCAGCCGGATAAGCTGTCCCCGGAGGGCTTGGCACGGCTCCTTCGGCCGGCCTGGGTGACAATCGAATCTGGCCAAGATCAGAGAGAGCACCATGATAGAGATAAAGGGCCTGACCAAGCACTACGGTGACAAGGTCGCGGTCGATCAGCTCAGCTTCGACGTCGTGCCTGGTCGGGTTACCGGGTTCCTCGGCCCAAACGGAGCGGGTAAGTCCACCACGATGCGCCTCGTCATGGGGTTGGATGCCCCCAGCGCAGGATCGGCGACGGTGAACGGCCGGAGGTTTCATGATCTGCCCTGGCCTCTCCGGGAGGTGGGTGCCCACCTGGAGGCGAAGGCCATCAACCCTGGGCGTGGCGCCTTCGCCCACCTCTGGATGCTTGCCCAGGCGAATCGGATACCGCGCAGGAGGGTGGAAGAGATGCTGCAGTTCGTGGGTCTCGCCGACGTCTCCCGCCAGCGAGTGGGCAAGTTCTCACTTGGGATGGGGCAGCGGCTCGGCATAGCAGCGGCGCTGCTCGGGGACCCCGGGGTGCTGCTCTTCGACGAGCCCGTGAACGGGCTCGACCCAGACGGTATCCGATGGGTGAGGCACATGCTCAAGGGTCTCGCTGCTGAGGGGCGCACCGTCTTCGTTTCCAGCCATCTGATGAGCGAGATGGCGCTTACAGCAGACCAGGTTGTCGTGATAGCCAGGGGCCGTCTCATGGCCGACATGCCTGTATCTGAGTTCACTGCTGCCAGCTCCCAGAGGTTCGTGAGGGTAAGGTCGCCCGAGAAGGGTCGTCTGAGCGCGGCTCTCGCGTCCGAGGGTGCAGAGGTGACCGAGGAGAGGGACGGCTCCTTGTTCGTACGAGGTGCCAACGAGGTGGAGATAGGGGAGCTCGCAGCCAGGCTCTCGATCGTCCTGCACGAGCTTTCTCCGCAGTCGGCATCGCTCGAGGAGGCTTTCATGGCCATGACCGAGGGGAGCCTGGAGTACAGCAACACCCATGCTCTCGCCGATGCAGATCCGGTCGGGCGGGGAGTGGGCAGATGAGCGTAACCATGCGGGAAGCGCCGGCAGTATCTACATCCAGGCGGGTCATCCCGGATGGGCGTTACCCATTCTCCGGCCTCCTTGCCTCTGAGTGGACGAAGCTCAGGACGGTGCGTTCCACCATGTGGACGCTGCTCGCGACAGCGGTGGCCGGCATAGGCATAGGCGCGATCGCCACGGCCGCTACCGCTGCTCGCTGGTCGAGGATGTCGCCTCTGCGCCGCCTGAGCTTCGACCCGACTCGGGTCAGCCTCACGGGTCTCCTGCTCGCCCAGCTCGCGATCGGCATCCTGGGCATCCTCGTGGTGAGCGCTGAGTACAGCACCGGGACCATCAGGGCAACCTTCTCGGTCGCGCCAAGACGCTCGGCAGTGCTGGTAGCGAAAGCCATCGTCTTCGGAGCGGTCGCGCTCGTCTCAGGTGAGGTCGTCTCGTTCGTGGCGTTCTTCTCTGGGCAGGCTATTCTCTCGGGCAAAGCGCCGCACGCGACACTAAGCCAGCCGGACGTCCTGCGCGCCGTCGTGGGTGGTGGTCTGTACCTCGCAGTGCTCGGGCTGCTGGCCCTGGGGATCGCTGCGATCGTACGACATAGCGCCGGTGCGATAGGAACCTTTGTCGGGATCCTGCTCATCCTTCCGCTCATAGTCGCGGCTCTTCCCTCGTCGATCGGGAACCAGATAGGCAGGTACCTCCCGGCGAACATAGGGGTGGTCCTGCTGTCCACTCGCCATCTGGGGAGCTCCTTCTCTCCCTGGGTAGGCTTCGGGGTCCTCTGCGGCTACGCGGTAGCCGCCATCGCCATAGGGGGAGCTCTGATTGTGAGGCGAGACGTCTGAAGGAGAGCTGGCATGCGAGCAATAGCGGCCAGCAGTTGCTAGCCTCGAGCTGAGAGCCTGCCATACCGAGCAGGTTTGGGTGGGGCCATACCGAGCAGGTGTGGAGGGGGTGGAAGGTGAAGATTGCGAGCCGCTGGCGTGCCGTTGTGATGCTCGGGGTGTCCCTTTCTGCGCTTTCCCTGATCGCCGGGGCGTGTTCGAGCACGCCGTCGCGTGAAGGAAAGCCCGCTCGTCCCCGAAGGGTCCTGACGCAGCCGGCCGTTGCCTGGGGTGTATCTGTGACAGGGGCACCAGCCTGTGACCCGCTCGGTGGCGCACCATGCATGTCTCCGTTCCCGAGCGACTACTACGCGCAGCCGGATCCGAGGATGCCGTCAGGCTGGCGTGTCGACATACCCCAGGACGCCATGCCGGCAAGCAGCTCAGGCCAGCACATCGACCCATCCGCCTGGGAGGAGAACGATGGCTTCAGCCCAGGGTCCCCGATCCTCGCACTCGCGCCCGATCTGAGCTCCAGCCGTTCCCACCTCCCAGGGGTTGGCGCCGTGGATGCGTGCCTGGCCGCGAGCTCTCCGATAGTCCTGCTCGATGCCAATACCATGAGGAGGTTGCCTTGTTGGGCAGAGCTCGACGTGCGTAACAGCGACCCGGCGACTCGCCTCCTCATAGTACATCCCGCGGCGAACCTTCCGGAGGGAAGCGACATCATAGTGGCGCTGCGTGATCTGGTGACCTCTTCAGGGAAGTCCATGCCGGCTCAGGCGACTTTCGCCCGGATCTTGTCAGGCACGGACCTTCGGGGGGTGGCGGGTAGAGCGCTCGGGTCCCATATAGGCAGGGTGATAAGCGAGCTCTCCAGTGCAGGAGTCAGCCGGAAGGGTATGTACCTCGCATGGGACTTCACGGTGGCCAGTCGCCAGAACATCACCGGCTGGGCAGTCCAGATGAGGGACGAGGCCTTCAGGGAGCTCGGGTCGAAGGTGCCGCCTTACCGGGTGACATCGGTGACGAACTTCACCACATCTGCGAGCTCCCACGAGAGTGCTCAGATTGCCAGGCAAGTGACGGGCACATTCGACGTTCCGAGCTTCCTCGACGAGCCCGGTGGACCGCAGGGCGCGACGCTTAATTTCGGGAAGCGCGGCTTGCCCACCCAGATTCCGGGAAATGTCCAGCAGGCCGTGTTCTCCTGCCTTATCCCGCGGTCAACTGGCCTGGGTGGCAAGTCGACCGAGCCGGTGCACCCAGCGAGACCGATGCTCTACGGTAAGGGCCTCTTCAGCGTAGCCACGGACATGGATGCACCTGGGGTCATCGATATGGCTGATAGATACGGGTTCGTTCTCTGCTCCACGAACTGGATGGGGCTGGATGGCAACGATATCGCCAACGACGCATCCGCCGTCATGAACCTATCTCTCTTCCCGACGATCCCGGATCGACTGCTCCAGTCCATGGTCGACGCGCTCTTCCTGGGACGGCTCATGGCGGATCCACAGGGTTTCGCGGCATCACCGAGCTTCGAGCTGAGGGCTCATCCGCTCATAGACACGAGTGAGCCACTCGTGTACTACGGGAACAGTGAGGGAAGTCTAATGGGCGGGGCAGTGACTGCTATATCCCCGGAGTGGCGCAGGGCAGTGCTCGGCGTGCCGAGCATGAACTATGCGGTTCTCCTTCCAAGGAGCGTTGACTTCTCGGAGTTCCAGGCTCTTCTCGACAAGAGCTATCCAAACATATCACAACAGCTCGTCATCTTCGATCTGCTTGGCATGCTATGGGATCGTGCCGAGACTGATGGCTACGCAGAGGACCTGGTGCGTGATCCTCTGCCGGGTACCCCCGTCCACCAGGTGCTGCTCCAGATGGCATATGGGGACCACCAAGTCGCGAACGTGACCACGTTTACCGAGGCGCGGACGCTTGGTGCCGCGGTGCACCGCCCAGCGCTTCCGGCATCGCTGGCGCGGGCGGCTGGCCATCCGTTCGAGGGACTTGCCTCGCTGCCCGATCACGGGTCCTACAGGGGTCGGGCCGCTCTCTACGAATGGTATGACACGTTCGTGAAGGAGCCTCCCACGGGAGACGTCCCGCCGGCAGCGGGCCCGGACCCTCATGACACGATACCGAGATCGCTGCCTTCTGCGCAGCGGCAGCTGGTCGAGTTCCTGGAGACGGGCAATGTGCCCGACGTCTGCGGTAACTCTCCGTGCGTCACGAACAAGGCGATATCGGGCTAGCCGAGGGCAATGATCCCGTTGCAAGGGCATGGTCGGGCCAGTACGTTACCGGGCCAGCCAAGGGCCTTACCGTCCAGCCGCTCCGCTCTGCGATCTCTCGTGAATAGGGGTCCGCTCGTTCAGGCCGTGCCGGAGCCATCCTTCGTCGCTACGTAGGGGCCGATGACGAGGGCGTCCATGTCGGTCGCCAGGTAGTCGGCGACGGCTTCCTCGGGCCGATGCACCATGGGCTCTCCTCGAACATTGAAACTGGTGTTCAATACGATCGGTATGCCTGTCAGCCGCTCGAAGGCAGCTATGACCCTGTAGAAGTCCGGCTGGAACGACTCGGTGACGCTCTGGAGCCGGGCGGTGCCGTCCACGTGGGTCACGGCTGGGATGGCATCGCGCTTGTCCGGCGCCACGGGGAGGACGAGCAGCATGAACGGGCTCGGCACGTATCCCTTGAAGTACTCGGCACCGCGCTCGGCAAGAACGGCCGGGGCGAACGGGCGGAACCACTCCCTGTGCTTCACGCGCTCGTTCACCTGGTCACGCATCCTCGAGGTACGCGGGTCGGCGAGGATGGACCGTGCCCCGAGGGCCCGTGGGCCCACCTCTGCGCGGCCCTGGAACCAGCCAACCACCTTGCCGGCAGCGAGCAGCTCTGCCGCGGCCTGCGAGCGATCCTGGACCTTCCGGAAGCTCACACCTCGGGCCAGTAAAGCTCTCTCGCAGGTACCGTCTGCCCAAACCTTTCCGAGGAATGGATGGCGCATCTCCCAACGTTCCTTCCCCCCGAAGACTGTATGCCACGCCCACATGGCCGCACCCAGGGCGTTGCCCGCGTCGGATGCCGCCGGCTGCACGAACATGTCGTCGAAGCCGCACTCTGCCAGGAGGTGCCCGTTCATGACGCTGTTCAGGGCCACCCCGCCTGCGAGCGCAAGGTGGCTGGCACCCGTTCGGTGCTGGAGGGAGCGGGCGATGTGCACACCAGCACGTTCCACTACTTCCTGCACGGCGTAGGCGAGATCCTTGTCCCGGTCCGTTATCGGTCCCTCTGGCACGCGCGGCTCTCCGTAGCGCTCGCGGAACTTCGCCGACACGAGCTCGCGCTCCCGCTGGTAGCCGAACCACGACAGGTCGACTTCGAACAGCCCATTCGGGCGCAGGTTCACGAAGCCACTCGCTGTCTCCACTTCGGCTGGCGTGCCATAGGGAGCGAGACCCATCACCTTGCCCTCGTCGATACCGGCGTGGAAGCCCAGGAACCCGGTGATCGCCGAGTAGACCTCTCCGAGGGAGTCCGGGTTCTTAACCTCTGCCAGCGTGGTCATGGCGGTGGACCTACCCCTGGCGAGCATGGTCGAGAGGAAATCGCCGCCCCGATCAATCGTGAGGATGGCAGCATCGTCGAAGGGGCTCGAGAAGTAAGCGCTCGCGCCGTGAGCCAGGTGGTGCCCGACATGGACGATCGACTTCCTGTAGGCCCAGCGCCTACGGAACCTCATCTCTCGAGCCACGAGTCGCGCGTCGATGTACGTCTGAGCTGCGAGCCTGCGGCCTGCCAGGCGCCTGATCGCATCGTTCGCACCCAGGACGAAGTCGCGCCACGGTTGGTGAGCGAAAGTGACCAGGTCGAGGTCGGCTATAGACAGGCCCGCATGCTCCAGGCAGAAAGCGATTGCCTGATCGGGGAACGCCTTCGTGTGCATGTCCCTGTTGAAGCGCTCCTCCTCGCCGACCACGACCGGGACCCCGTCGATTACCAGGGCCGCGGCAGTGTCGTGGCTGAAGCAGTTGATGCCGAGGATGGCAGTCACGGGTCACCACCCTAGAGGCCTGGCATAGGTCGCGCGCCGCCCGCTCGAATGCCGGCAGCCCCTTCTGCAACGTGGCCCGGAAGTGGCGCGTAATCCCTGGTCAGAGGGGATTATGCCTGCTCAGCCAGGCATCGGGGTGGAAATCCTGCACATTGCCCGAGAAAAGCGCTATCGTTTTCAGCCATGCCCCAACCACCAGCACTTACACCAGAGCAGCGCCAGCAGGCGCTGGCAAAAGCAGCGGAGGCGCGCCGCCAGCGTGCCGAGATAAAGGAGAAGCTGAAGATGGGTCAGGTGACCCTCGCGAAGCTTCTGAAGGATGCCGAGAAGGACGACATGGTAGGCAAGATGAAGGTCTTGGCTGTCCTGGAGTCATTGCCAGGCCTCGGTAAGGTGAAGGCTCGCCGTTTGATGGAGTCCATAGGCATCAGCGAGACCCGGCGCCTCCAGGGACTGGGGAGCAACCAGCGGGAGGCCCTGCTGGAACAGGTGGGCGACTGATCATCGTCTTGTCCGGTCCCGGTGGGACCGGCAAGGGGACTGTAGCCGGGCGCCTCGTGGCAGCCGACGAGCGGCTGTGGCTGAGTCGCTCGTGGACCACCCGTGAGCGGCGCGCGGGAGAACCAGCGGATGCTTACGTCTTCGTGACCCCTGCGCAGTTCATGGAGCGAGTGGAAGCGGGCGGCTTCCTGGAATGGGCAGAGTTCTTGGGCAACCAGTACGGGACTCCTGTTCCAGATCCGCCGGCTGGCTGTGACGTGCTGCTGGAGATCGATCTTCAGGGAGCCAGCCAGGTGCTGGAGCGTTGCCCGGGCGCTGTCCTCGTGCTGCTGGTACCACCTTCGCAGGAGGCGCAGGCAGAGCGGCTGCGGCTTAGGGGAGACAGGCCGGAGCAGATAGCGAGGCGCCTGGCCGTAGGCCGGGAGGAGGAGCGGCAAGGTCGTGCCATGGCGGACCACGTCGTGGTGAATGACGATATCGATCAGGCGGTAGCCGAGATCCAGGCTATAATCGAGGAGCACCGCCAAGCTGCCGGGCAGATCGGCCGGGACTAGGCGCGGAAGTCTCTCACGATAGAGCCGCCCGATTCCAGGGCGGGCAATAGGCACGGGCAATAGCCACAGGGAAGGATGCAGGAGATGCCAGAGGTCAGGAATACCATGATGGACCCACCCATAGAGGAGCTTCTCTCCCGGGTCGACTCGAAGTTCACGCTCGTGACCCTGGCTGCTGGTCGCGCGCGGGAGATAAACTCCTACTTCAGCCAGCTCGGCGAAGGCCTTGGAAGGATCGTCCCTCCGCAGGTCACCTCGGTCGCCCGTAAGCCGCTCTCTATCGCCTTCGAGGAGATAGCCCAGGGCAAGGTAACCTTCGAGAGGCTGGACGGAGCTCCCGGCGCAGAGGTCGAGGGAGCCGGCTCAGAGCCCGACTCCCCGGCCTGAGGGAATGCCAGGCCAGCGGTTCGGCGGGTAGGCAGGCGAACGGTGGTCGCTCTGTGACGGGCGAGACCCGGCCGGAGCCAGCCGATGGGCTGGCTGGACGGTGTGTCCTGCTGGGTGTTAGTGGCGGCATCGCCGCGTACAAGGCGGTCGAGCTGTGCCGGCGGCTCGTTGACGCGGGGTCCTGGGTAGTGCCGGTGCTCAGCGAGGAAGCCACCCGATTCGTTGGCAGGGCAACGTTTGACGCTCTCGCTTCCGAGCCAGCTCACCAGCACGTCTTCAGTGACCGCGACCCCATCCCCCATACACGGCTCGGGCAGAGAGCCGATCTCGTCGTAGTGGCTCCAGCGTCGGCCGCGCTCATCGGTCGCTATGCCAACGGCATCAGCTCCGATCTCCTGACTCTGACTCTGATCTCCACCAGGGCACCAGTCGTTCTCTGCCCAGCCATGCACGCAGAGATGTGGGATCACCCTGCCGTTCAGGAGAACCTGGCCACACTGCGCAGGAGGGGCGTGCTCGCAGTGGGACCCGCTACGGGGCGCCTGGCAGGCGGCGACACGGGCTCCGGGCGCATGGCGGAGCCAGCAGAGATCCTGGATGCCCTGGGTGGGATCCTGCGTGGCAGTGGTGATCCCTGCGACCTGGAGGTCGTCGGTAGCGGTGCCGGCGGATCGGCCCGCTCGCCGCTCGCAGGTCGTCGGGTCCTCGTGAGCGCAGGCGGCACGCGAGAGGCCATCGATCCGGTTCGCTACATATCGAACCGGTCATCGGGGCGCCAGGGGCATGCCCTTGCCGAAGAGGCGCTGGCGCTCGGGGCCGAGGTAACCCTGGTGACCGCGTCTTCCCTGGCAGACTCGCCTGGAGTTACCTGTGTCCGGGTGGAGAGCGCCGAGGAGATGGCGGAAGCCGTATGGTCGTTCTCAGATATGGCTGATGTCGTCATCCTCGCTGCCGCAGTAGCGGACTTCAGGCCGAAGGCCCCGTCTGCCTCGAAGCTTCATCGCCATGACGGCCTGCCCGAGGTCGTCCTGGAGCCAACGCCTGACGTTCTGGCCGAGGTGGTCCGGCGCCGGAGGGCCGGTCAGGTGATAGTCGGCTTCGCTGCCGAGATCGGCGAGCTCGGGGACCGAGCGAGGAGGAAGCTCCATGAGAAGGGTGTCGACATCCTGGTAGCCAACGACGTGAGCGAGGCAGGCGTAGGCTTCGAGCACGAGACGAACGCCGTGCTGATACTCGACCGGTTCGGCGGGGCCAGCGAAACAGGTCTTACCACGAAACAGGCTGTCGCGCGAAGCGTGCTGGAGCGTGCAGCGGAGATGCTGGAGACCCACGAGTCGCCTGGAGCGGCGCGGCTGCGGTACCCGGAAGCCAAGGAGAGGATATGAGCAAGCGCCATCTATTCACATCAGAATCGGTCACAGAGGGACATCCAGACAAGATGGCGGACCAGATATCCGATGCCATCCTCGATGGGCTGCTGGCTCAGGATAAAGCGTGCAAGGTGGCGTGCGAGACTCTTCTGACGACTGGCCTGGTTCTCGTGGCGGGAGAGATATCTACCAATGGGTACCTGGACATTCCAGCTACGGTGCGGCAGGTGATCTGTGATATCGGTTACGACGAGGAGGCTTTCGGCTTCAACGGTCGGACTTGCGGGGTGATGGTCGCGCTGGATGATCAGTCCCCTGACATTCGCATGGGCGTGGATGTGGCAGCAGAGCTGAGAACAGGTTCCGGAGGTGAGGACATCCTGAACTCCCAGGGTGCCGGCGATCAGGGGATGATGTTCGGCTATGCGTGTGACGAGACGCCCGACCTCATGCCGCTGGCGATATGGCTCGCTCACCGTCTGGCCCAGAGGCTCGCACAGGTGCGTCGTGTAGGGGTACTTCCCTACCTTCGACCTGACGGCAAGACCCAGGTTACCGTCGAGTACGAGGGCGACCGGCCGGTTGCTCTACGCACGGTCCTTATATCTACGCAGCACCAGCGCGGCATAGATATAGAGACACTTCTGTTGCCCGATCTGCGGGAGCATGTGATACAGCCCTTGTTGCCAGTCGACATCGACACGTCGAGGGTGCAGGTGCTGGCGAACCCCACGGGCCGTTTCGAGCTCGGAGGTCCACATGCCGATACGGGCCTTACCGGTAGGAAGATCATCGTTGACACTTACGGGGGTTACGCACGACATGGTGGTGGGGCTTTCTCTGGGAAGGATCCCTCGAAAGTCGATCGCTCTGGGGCATATGCGGCCCGGTGGATAGCGAAGCATATCGTGGCGTCCGGCGCTGCGCGCCGTTGTGAGATACAGGTGGCGTATGCGATAGGCATGGCCCGTCCTGTGTCGATCATGGTGGATACCTTCGGTACTGAGGTGGTCGATCCGTCGCGTATCGAATCTGCTGTCGGAGAGATATTCGATCTAAGGCCTGCTGCGATCATCCGCGATCTGGATCTGCTCCGTCCGATCTACCGGCGGACTGCTGCCTATGGGCACTTCGGCCGCGCAGACAAGGAGCTCGCCTGGGAGGCCACTCCGCGGGTGGATCAGCTGCGAGCCGCGCTCGGGCTTGACTGAGAGCCGCAGGGGAGGCAAGCGGGCGCTCGGGGAGAGCGCGGAGGGCGATGATCTTCGTCTGGTGGAGGTGCTGCCCGATCTCCCCGCAGTGCAGCGCACATTTACCTATCGTCTACCCATTAGCCTGGTGGTTCCCGAGCTCGCCGTGGGGAGCCTGGTAATCGTTCCCCTGCATGGCCGGCGGGTGAAGGGCTGGGTCGTGGACACCGATCCCGGGAGACCGCCGGGTGTAGCGCTTGCCGAGGTAATCCGTTGGAGAGGGATCGGGCCAGATGCCGAGGTTGTCGGTCTTTGCAGGTGGGCCGCCTGGCGCTGGGCTGGGCCGGTAGCTCACTTGCTGACGGCGGCCACAGGGCCGCGCCTCGTCAGTCGGCTGCCACCGCCAGGGCCGGGCTGGAGCGAGCGTGTTGGTGATGAGGGGAGGAGGCTGGCGCGAGGCGGGAGCTCTCTGGAGCGAGCAGCGGTCTCCAAGGCTCTCGATTGCCGCTATGGCGTCCTTCGGCTGCCCCCGGGCATCGACCCGTTGCCGAGCCTGTTGGAGATGCTGGCCGCTGTGGCGGGGGACGGGGAGAGTCCTCTTCGAACCTCAGCGCTCGTGCTCCACCCGACCCTTCGTGGAGCCACCGCCCTGGCCTCGCGCCTTTCGCGTATCGGCATCCCCGTAGCAACATGGCCCGAGGGATGGGCTGAAGCGGCGTCGGGGGGGCGGGTCGTGCTCGGGAGCAGGGGAGCAGTCCTGGCAAGCGTGCGCCGTCTCGGGCTCATCGTGGTGCTCGATGCCCACGACGACGCGTACAAGGAGGAGCGCTCTCCGACATGGGACGCTTGGCGGGTCGCAGTGCAGAGGGCGAGGAGCGCAGGGATTCCATGCGTGCTTGTGTCACCCTGCCCGAGCGTGGAGCAGAGCGTGGAGCTACCCATCGTCCCTTTGCCACGTGCCGGCGAGCGGAGCGGGTGGGCGCCGGTGGAGGTAGTGGACCTTCGCGAAGCTGACCCCCGCGAGGGTCTGTTGACCGGGACTCTTCTTCGGGTGCTGCGGGGCGCCCTAGCTGAGAGCACGGCTGAGGTTCCGGCCTTGGTGGTGCACAACCGGGTGGGGGCAGCGCGGTTGCTCGGTTGTGCAGCATGCGGTGAGCTGGCCCGCTGCGAGTACTGTGGCGCGGTCCTGCGGCAGGATAGCACCGTCCCGTGGCAAGGTGGCAGCGGTGTGGCAAAGGACGTGCTCGCCTGCCCGTCGTGTGGGATGGTGCGCCCTGCCGTGTGTCAGGCGTGCGGGAGCCTGCGTTTCCGGGTGCTGCGCTCCGGAGCAGAGCGGCTAGCGAAGGAACTGTCCAGCCTCCTCGGCGAGCCAGTGGATCTCGTGATGGGCCCGGCGGGAGGCGGGCCAGGGGGAGGAAGGCCAGAGCGAGGAAGGCCAGGGGCAGGCGGGCCAGAGGCAGGTGGCTCGGAGAGAGACGGGGGAGATGACGGGGGTAGGGACACATCCACGAAGGCGAGAGCTCTCTTGGGTACCGAGGCATTACTATATCGGACACCGAGAGCGTCTGTCGTGGTGTTCGCGGATCTGGACGAGGACCTTTTCGCTCCTCGTTTCACCGCTGGTGAGCACGCGATCGCACTCGTTGCCCTGGCGGCGCGGCGCGTGGCTTTCCGGCGGGGGAGGATAGTCGTTCAGACGCGTGTGCCCGCTCATGCGGTGGTGAGGGCAATCCGTAGCGGTGACCCGGAGATCGCGCTGCACGGCGAGGAGTCAGAGAGGCGTGAAACGAGGATGCCGCCCTTTCGCGCGCTGGCGAGGATCTCGGGTAGTGGCTCGAGCGACGCCGTCGCGCGATGGCGAGAGAGCGGTGCATGCGTGGATCTGGATGTGGTAGAGCTTCCGGCCGGCAGGGGAGCGCCGGGCTGGCTCGTTCTGGCAGAGAGCCACGAGCTCCTCTGTAACCGCCTGGAGCGCTTGCCAAGGGGGCCAGGGCGGGTCAGGGTCGAGGTGGACCCGCGAATGTGATGCCTGGATCAGTCGTTGGAGGAGAGGTTAGTCGTTGGAGGAGAGAGTTGCACGGAGACGGGCCTTCGCTCCTGCTCCGGCCAGAACGAAGGCCGCGAGCAAGGCCAGCGCAGCGGCGTAGCTGTAGGCAGCCAGAGGGCTTATCAGATACAGAAGCCCCATTACCAGGTTCCCTGCCAGGAGCCCCAGACTTCGTGCGGCGGTGAGGCTTCCCATGGCGCGCCCCCGTGCGGCCTCTGGAACGACGGTCGAGATGAGGGTGGGCTCAGCAGTCTCGACGAACCCGAGGGCGACGCCGATGCCTCCTACTGCCAGATCGAGGGGAAGGGCCCCCAGGTGTCTCGATGCGAGAAGACCGAGGGAGAGCGTAGCCAGGGCGCTCAGGCCATACCCGCCAAGAACGAGGGATGGGACGATTCGCCACCTGCGCCCTCCGATGGCATAGCCGGTCAGAGCGGATAGACCGAGGAAGACAGCGTAAGAACCGACTCCCTGGACGAGGCTGCGGCTGTTGTGGGCGACCGTCAGTATGGGGAAGCCCATCGAGTAAGAGCTGAAGCCGTACATGGCGGTAGAGACGAGCATCGCCTTAACGATCGGCTGCAGGCGCTGGCGGGGCTGTGGGCCGGCTTCCATGCCACCGGCTGATGGCGCCGGGGCTGGCTGTGGCATCCGCCGCCCAGGCTCCCTTGCTCTCGATAGGACCACGGTGGAGGCTGTGATCGGGATCAAGGTCAGGAGGAAGATCGCAGCGAAGCCTTCGCCGGCAGCGAGCAGGCCTACCATGCCGAGCGCGGCCAGCATCCCCCCTCCGACGTCCAATGCGTGGAGGAAGCCGAAGGCACGGCCATGCTGTCCTTCTTCCACTGATGCGGCAAGCAGTGCTCGCCGCGGTGGGGACCGGAAGTTCCTGGCGCACCAGCCGATCACGAACAGGAGTATCACCACCCACGGAACCCTGGCGAGACCAATAAGGCTGAGCAGGAGGATGCCCACGTTGCCGATGATGGCAACGCGTTTGTACCCGTAGCGGTCCCCGAGGCGCCCGCCTGCATATCCGGCCAGAGAGCCGATTCCGTATCCCAGGGCGCTCGCGAGGGCGAATTCCGTGGTGGTCCCGTGCAGCCTGTCGACTATGTAGAGAGGGAGTCCCGCCAGGATCGCCTGGTAGCCGAGGTCAGCGAAGAAAGCCGATCCGGCGCATGCCCAGACGTTGCGGTTCCGCCAAGTGGTGGGGCTCCGCTCTGCGTGAGGGCGGGACGACACGGCTATGGAACCTAGCAGCCTCTCGCCGGAGTCGCCTGTCCGATGGCCTGGCCGCCCGGCCCCCAGCCTGTCCGATGGCCTGGCCGCCCGGCCCCCAGCCTTGAAAGCTTGGCTCGCCAAGTTCTCTGATGTGGCCAGGTCAGGCGCTCGCCAAGTTAGGCTCTAGGCATGGCAGAGCGGCAGATCCGTATATACGGGGATCCGGTACTCCGCGAGGCGGTTGGCCCACTTCACGATATAGACGGTGACGTCGTGCGCCTCGTGGACGACATGATCGAGACGATGAAGGCAGCGCCAGGGGTCGGTCTTGCCGCTACTCAGATAGGGGTGCGCAAGCGTGTATTCGTCTACGACGTGGGAGATGGGCCCCAGGCGATACTGAATGCCACGCTCAGCGGAGCGCGCGGGGAGTGGACCTACGAAGAGGGCTGCCTGTCGATCCCTGGGTTCTCGTGGCCGATCGTGAGGCCGAAGGAGGTCGAGCTCAGTGGAGTGGACCTCGATGGGAGCGAGCTGAGGATCGAGGCAGATGAGTTCCTGGCGAGGGTTTTCCAGCACGAGGTGGATCACTTGGACGGCGTCCTCCTGATAGAGCGCTTGGATGCCGATCAGAAGCGGGAGGCGCTTCGGACGCTTCGCCAGCGATTGGGACCTGCGGGCGGCTCGCTCGCCAGGAGTGGAACGGCTGGTTCACCTTCGCAGGAAGGCGCCCCTGGCGGTCTTGGCGGGTGATCAGGCAGGCAGGGAGGCGAGCGAAGCTCGCGTACCTGGGAACGCCAGCAGTCGCAGTACCCCCGCTCAGGGCGCTTGTGGAGGCAGGCCACGAAGTCGTCACGGTCGTGACGCGCTCTGACAGGCGGAGGGGTCGTGGGGCTGCCCTAACTCCGAGCCCGGTCAAGGTCGCGGCCTCTGAGCTCGGGATCCCGGTTGTGGAGCGGCCGGATGTCCTGGCTGAGATGGATATAGATCTGGGCGTGGTCGTGGCCTTCGGCGAGCTGGTCAGGCCCGCGCTCCTGGAGCGCCATAGGTTCGTGAACCTGCACTTCTCGCTCCTGCCGAGGTGGCGCGGTGCGGCCCCTGTGGAGTGGGCAATCCTGGAAGGCGATCGGGACACCGGGGTCTGTCTCATGGAGCTGGAGGCTGGGCTGGACACAGGTCCGCTGTATGGGTGCCGGCGTCTCCACGTAGAAGATGGAGAGACAGCAGATGAGCTGCGTGACAGGCTGTGCCAGGCAGGAACCGAGCTGCTGTTGGAGAAGGTGAGCCGCCTGCCGGAAAGCCTGGGCAAGCCTGTGGGTCAGAGCGGAGAGCCCACTTACGCCCGAAAGCTCGGTCGGGACGACTGGCGGCTTTCCTGGGATAGAGGTGCTAGCGAGCTAGCCCGGCTGGTACGGGCCGGTAGGGCATGGACCTGCTGGCGTGGTAAGCGCCTCCTCGTATGCCGGGCTGTGGCGATTACCGGAGAGGGCACCGGAGCGCGAGAGGGGGCTGGAGAGGGAGAGGGAGCCGGAGAAGGAGAGGCCCGGCCACCCGGATCCGTGGTGCGGGTCAGGGCTGGCCATGTGCCCGATGCCGGGGCTGGCTTGGTCGCATCTGGCGGTGCTGCGAGCAGCGTGCTACCTGCGGTGGTATGTGGAGAGGGGCTGCTCGTTCTCACCAGGGTACAGGTCGAGGGGCGTAAAGAGCAGGGTGGCGACGAATGGCTGCGTGGCGCAGGCCCCGGGCCTCACTTGTTCGAGTAAGCGGGTCCCCACTCGTTCCAGTGGCAGGCCTGGCTCGTTCCACTATCAGGCCTGGCTGGTTCCACTATCAGGCCTGGCTGGTTCAGTGGCAGGCCCAGCTGGTTCCACTATCAGGCCCAGCTGGTCCAGTGGCAGGCTCCATTCATTTGCCTGGCAGGCCGTTGGCGGGGTTCCGGCGAACCCGCATCTAAGCTGGATCTCTCATGGCTATTATCGCTCCGTCGCTTCTGGCAGCCGACTTCGGAGTCCTGGCGGATGCCGTTAGCGAGGTGGCCGGCGACGCTGACTGGCTCCATATCGACGTGATGGACGCTCACTTCGTGCCGAACCTGACCGTGGGTCCCCCAGTGGTTGCCTCGCTGCGCAGGCATACGGGAATGTTCTTCGACTGCCATCTGATGATGAGCGATCCTGGGCCGTATCTGGAAGCCTTCAAGCAGGCGGGAGCCGGCGGGTGCACTGTTCACGTAGAGGTGGGCAGGACCGGGGAGCTCCTGGCCCAGATGCGAGATCTGGGTCTTCAGGCCGGCTTGGCCGCGAACCCCGACACCCCCTATGAAGCAGTTGCACCATATCTTGACAAGATAGATCTCTTGCTGCTCATGACGGTCTTTCCTGGCTTCGGTGGCCAGTCTTTCATGGGGGAGGTGATGGGGAAGGTGAGGATGGCACGCCAAGCCATCGACGAGCGCGCACTTCCCGTCCACCTCGAGGTCGACGGGGGCATAGACGAGGACACGGGAGCGGTAGCTGCCGAAGCAGGAGCCGACGTTTTCGTGGCTGGCACAGCGATCTTCGGTGATGACCATCCCGCAGAGGCGTCGCGGCGGCTGCGGAAGGCCGTGGCCGGACCGCGGACAGCGTAGAGATGAAGCGCGCATCCCGCAGCGGCGTCGCGGCGGCCGCGGAAGGCCGTGATAGCCCGAGATCCGATGCAATGGTGAGCGATACGGTGAAGCGGCCAAGGGGCAACGAGCAGCCATCAGATGAGGTGCTGATGGAGCTAGCCATAAGCGCCGCGGCTGGAGTTCGGGCTACGACGGCACCTAATCCCTGGGTGGGTTGTGTCGTCTCGAAGGATGGCCAGCAGTTCGTCGGGGCTACCTCGCGGCCTGGCGGGCCGCATGCCGAGATAGTGGCGCTGGGCAAGGCTGGCTCTGCAGCCCGAGGATCGACTCTGGTTACGACCCTGGAGCCGTGCGCACATCGTGGACGGACAGGACCCTGTACCGACGCCATCGTGGATGCTGGTGTCGGAAGGGTGGTAGTGGGCATTCGCGACCCGGACGCGGCAGTGGACGGTGCCGGCGTGAAGGCACTCGGGGACGCGGGCATCCCCGTTACTGTAGGGGTGCTCGAATCCCGTGTAGCGGAGCAGCTACGAGCCTACAGGAAGCACCGGATCACGGGGCGGCCATACGTGGTGCTGAAGCTGGCGGCTACGCTTGACGGGCGCATCGCTGCCCCAGATGGCAGCAGCAGATGGATAACGGGGCCCGCTGCTCGTGAGGAGGTGCACCGGCTGCGGGCTGAGAGCGATGCCGTGCTGGTGGGGGCCGGAACGGTGGCGAGGGATGATCCCGCGCTGACTGTCCGCCTTCACGATGAGCTGCCATCGGGCCCGAGCGATCAGCCATTGCGCGTCGTCTTGACGAAGCACCTCGCACGTGATGCTCGTGCTCAGCCGGCTATTGCCTACAGTGGACCTCTGGATGATCTCCTAGACGAGCTGGGCGGGATGGGTATCCTGCAGCTACTGGTGGAGGGTGGAGCTCGAGTCGCCTATAGCTTCCATCACGCAGGGCTGGTCGATCGGTACGTTATCTATATCGCCCCGGTCCTGCTCGGGGGCAGTGATGGGATACCCCTGCTGGAAGGATCGGGCGCTCCATCAATGAGCCAGGCGTGGCGTGGGCAGTGGCGCTCAGTGACGCGCGTGGGGGATGATCTTCGGGTGGAGATGGATGCTCTTGGCGCATGGGAGGGCCTGGCCTGATGCCGCCATTTGCCGCGATAGAAGAGGCGATCCGGGCCGTGGCGGCCGGCGAGCCAGTCATCGTGGTCGATGACGAGGATAGGGAGAACGAAGGTGATCTGATCATGGCTGCGGAGTTCGCCACTCCGGAGAAGATCGCGTTCTTTCTGGCTCATACCTCAGGCCTTATCTGCGTACCCCTTCTGCCTGAGCGCCTCGACGAGCTGAAGCTTCCCCTCATGGTCAGCGAGAACACGGAATCCCAGCGTACGGCCTTCACTGTGAGCGTCGACTACAGCAGGGGCACCTCCACCGGTATATCGGCGGTGGATCGCTCAGCCACGATCGGGGCGCTGATAGATCCTGCGACGCGGGCTAATGATCTGAACCGGCCGGGCCATATCTTCCCGCTGCGTTACCGCGAAGGTGGGGTGCTGAAGCGCGCGGGGCACACCGAGGCGAGCGTTGATCTCTGCCGGTTCGCGGGTTGCTACCCCGCAGGGGTGCTATGCGAGGTCGTGAGCGAGGACAAGCAGGGGATGGCGCGCCTGCCTGAGCTGGAAGGCTTCGCGGAGAAGCATGGCCTGGTGCTCGTGTCGATAGCTGACCTGGTTCGCTACCGCCACCGGAAGGAGAAGCTGGTAAAGCGTGTGTCCCACGCGCGGCTTCCCACCGAGCGGGGAGAGTTCACCGCGCACGTATACGAATCCGTCCTCGATGGTGAGCAGCACGTCGCTCTCGTGATGGGGGATCTCGGTGGTCCGGAGCCGGTCCTCGTGCGTGTGCACAGCGAGTGCCTTACCGGGGACGTGTTCGGTTCGATGCGGTGCGACTGTGGCCTCCAACTGGAGGCTGCGATGAGCCTGGTGGAGAGCGAGGGCCGGGGAGTAATCCTGTATCTCCGGGGCCACGAGGGACGGGGGATAGGACTCGCTCACAAGATCCGTGCGTACCATCTTCAGGAGCAGGGCAGGGACACGGTGGAGGCGAACGTCGAGCTGGGTCTACCTGTGGACTCGCGCGAGTATGGCATAGGCGCCCAGATCCTCGTGGATCTCGGTGTGTCGAGCATGCGCCTGATGACGAACAATCCTGCCAAGTATGGCGGGCTAGAGGGCTTCGGCCTCACGATAGCCGAACGGGTTCCTCTGGAGTCGATCCCGAATCCGCTGAACATCGAGTATCTGAGAACCAAGCGCGATCGTATGGGCCACCTTCTCGGTGGGCTCGACGATGCGCTCTAGGCCGTCGCTCGGTGGGCTCGACGATGCGCTCTAGGCCGTCGCTCGAACCCAGCGGGAGCTACCCGGGGGAGCTGGCGGGACGCGTCCTGGACGCTGCGTCGATGGATGGGAGCGAGCTATGGGAGCGCCTCGTCCTGAGTGGGAGGTCGCGTGCCACGGGGGACGATGGGGCGATTCGAGGGGTGCGTGCTGCCCTCTCTGGCAGGGCGGCAGCTACCGGCGCATCCGGTCGGATGCCCCGCATCGGCCTGGCCTGCAGCAGGTTCAATGGCGCCATCAGTGAGCGCCTACTCGCGGGGGCGCTGGTGACGCTGGCCGCCGCCGGTACGCCGCGAGATAGTATCGTTATCGTCTGGGTCCCCGGAGCCTTCGAGCTGCCGTTCGCCGCGAACATGCTCGCTAGCGTGGAGCACTGCGATGTCGTGGTATGCCTGGGGGCGGTGATACGGGGGGAGACGGCGCACTTCGATCTCGTGGCTGGGCAGTGCGCGTCGGGCATCCAGCAAGTTCAGCTGAGCACCGGGATTCCCGTGATCTTCGGTGTGCTCACGACCGACACGCCCGAGCAGGCCTTCGCTCGCTCAGGTGTAGAGGATGATGCCGGCGTTGCGGGTAACACTGGCAATAAGGGTGCGGAAGCGGCATCAGCTGCCCTGGAGATGGCGTGGGTTAGAGCCGAGATCTGCGATGGCGCGTTACAGGGTGGCAACTAGCCGGAAGCTGAGCAGGTGGTGCACGTCAGAAGAGCCAGGCAGGCCGGTACGATCCGTTCCCTCAGGTGCCCGTCTTGTCGAAGTGCCAACCTGGTTGGTTCAGGGTAGGCGGTTCACAGGCTGAATCACCCGACTGGCGCGAGCTTTGGCTGAAGGGGGATTCTGGGAGGGTGCTTCGTCTGGTTCTCCCGAAAGGCTCTCTCGAGCGTGCAACGCTCGAGCTATTCGCCGCTGCCGACCTTCCCGTCCAGCGCTCCTCCGATGTGGACTATCGCGGAGCAATCGACGATCCTAGGATCGAATCGGTACGTATCCTCAGGCCGCAGGAGATACCGCTGTATGTCGAGCAGGGACTGTTTGACATGGGGGTGACAGGTCGGGACTGGATCGAGGAGACCGACGCGTCAGTTACCTCCCTGGGTGTGCTGCACTACTCGAAAGCTACGAGCCGGCCCGTGCGAGTGGTCTTGGCTGTGGCTGAAGGATCGCCGGTGAGGCGCGTCGAGGATCTTCCGCTGGGGGCACGTGTGGCAACAGAGTACCCGGGCCTGACTCGGCGTTACCTGGAGAGTCGTGGAGTGCAGGCAGAAGTTACCCTGTCACACGGTGCTACGGAGGCGAAGGTGCCGGATATAGCCGACGCTGTCGTCGAGATAACCGAGACAGGGCGAGCGCTCCGGGCGGCTGGGCTCCGAATCGTCGAAACTGTGATCGAATCCTACACGGAGCTGATCGCGTATCCGGAGTCTGCGCGTGACGACGAGCGACGGCACGCGATGGACCAGATCGCTACCCTTCTCCAGGGTACGTTGGAGGCTCGTGGTCGCGTGCTGGTGAAGCTGAACGTGAGCGCGGAGCAGTTCGACTCCGTGGCCGCTGTGCTGCCGTCCATGAAGGCGCCAACTGTCTCGGAGCTGGTCGGCAGGGGAGGCTTTGCCATAGAGACTGTCGTCGAGAAGCGTCAGATGAACATCTTGATCCCAGCGCTGAAGGATCTAGGTGCCACTGACATCGTGGAGCTTCCGATCTCGAAGATCGTCCATTGAGGGCTAGCGGCTAACGGCGACGAGTGAGACGAGCGACCGATGCATTGATCATGCCGGGAGTGCTGGTCACCGAGCAGCGCGCTCAGCAGTAGTGTGGCCCGTATGAGCGTGGGTCATATGGGTGCTGGTCATATGACGGAGAGCGTCGGGTCACTACCCGCTACGCTTCACAGGACGGGCAGGGTCGTCCAGTTCGACGTCGACCGTGGGCTCGGCATGATAGGAGGCGAGGACGGTCGTGATTACCCGTTCCATTGCGTGGCGATTGCAGACGGCAGCCGCGATGTCAGTGAGGGAACCGAGGTCGCCTTCGTCATACGGGCCGGGAACCTGGGCAGGTGGGAGGCGTGGGACGTGGTGAAGCTGGAGGCTAGGCCGGCGCCTCGGCGATCTTGACGAAGGCGAGGCGGATCTGAGTCAGCGCTTCGCGCAAGGGCTCCGCAGGCTCACCCAGCCGGTTGCCCAGGCCTTCGACCAGCAGGGCCAGGCTGTCGATGGCGAGTCTTGCCTCTTCGAGCTTCGGGGGCTGGCTGGAAAGGTGGAGGGCTGCCAGCTCGAACAAGCCGTAGCAGTGATTCGCGATGACGATGGCTGCAGGAGTCGATGCAAGCTCTCTCCTAAGGGCAGCGAGCTCTGCCTCCGAACTGCCAGCCTCCTGCGTAGCATCGCCGGGCCGGGGCCGGGTTCCGGCCTTCCCAGGTATGTCTCTCCCAGGGGTCGTACCAGGTCCGGCCTGGCCTTCTGTGGGGGGCTCGGCTGGAGCCTCGGCCTGGCCTTCTGTGGGGGGCTCGGCAGGAGCCTCGGCCTGGCCTTCTGTGGGGGGCTCGGCAGGAGCCTGCCGTGCGGTCTTCGGAGGCGCCTTCGAGGCTTGCACCGGGTATTCTCCTTCGGGTGTCCACAAGGTTCTCACGGGTGCTAGCCTAAGATGTCATCCGGCATGAGGCTGCACCAGGTGCGAGACCAGGCGCTTTCCTCGGGCATGGCAGCGACGAGCAGGACAGGAACCAGAACGTTAGATAATCTGCAAGGGAACACACACCGCAGTGGGAAGCGAGGGTCCTATCCGGTACCCTCCACCTGGCCACGTGGCGCGCCGGACCTCATGGCGAGGACGGTAGGGCTGGTGAGCGCGTCAGGTAGGGATCCGTGGATGGGCGGGCTTCTCCCTGTGGCGGTTAGGTCGAGAGCCCTGACCGTGAGCCGACCAAGGAGGACCGAATAGCCACTATCCCTGTTACCAACGAGCCGAGGGTGAACGAGCGCATCCGTGAGCGCGAGGTCCGGTTGATAGGAGCTGATGGCACCCAGCTAGGGATAAAATCGGTTCCGGAAGCGATAGCTATTGCCCGTCAGTCGAATCTGGATCTAGTCGAGGTCGCGGCCCAGGCTACGCCACCGGTGTGCAGGATCATGGACTACGGGAAGTTCAAGTTCGACGCATCCCAGAAGGCACGGGAATCACGGCGTAAGGCCAGCCACCTGTCCCTGAAGGAGATGAAGTATCGACCGAAGATCGGTCCCGGTGATTTCGAGACCAAGACCCGTCAGGTCCAGCGCTTCCTGGAGGACGGTCACAAGGTCAAGGTCACCATTATGTTCCGTGGCAGGGAGGTGCACTATCCTGAGCTCGGCAAGCGTATCCTTGATCGCATAACCGAGGAGGTGGATGGCCTCTCCAGGGTGGAGACCGAGGCGCGACTGGACGGGCGGAACATGACGATGGTGCTGGCGCCCGAGAAGCGGCATCGCAGTCAGGCCGCGGATGGAGGAACCAGCTCCCATGAAGCCGGAGCAGGCGGGTCGTCCCCGGTAGCGGGCATGGATGCTGCGGCTCCGGACTCGGGTGAGAGCAGCAGAAGCCACATGGACAACGAGCGGTGACGATAAGAGGATTGCGGAAGGGAGACGGCGGAGATGCCGAAAATGAAGACGGATCGGGGGGCCGCGAAGCGGTTCAAGGTAACGGGTTCCGGGCGCCTTCGCAGGCGCCAGGCATTCCGGTCGCACCTGCTAGAGAAGAAGTCGTCCCAGCGTAAACGCCGACTCGGACGTAGCACCGAGGTTGCACCCGGCGACGAGAAGCAGGTCCGGCGCCTGCTCGGGATCTGATCCAGCCTGAGCAGGCTGGTGGTACACGATAGAGAGGAAGATCATGGCACGAGTGAAACGGGGAGTGCATGCGCTGAAGAGCCATCGCAGCGTCCTCGAGCAGGCCAAGGGCTACTACGGGAACAAGAGCCGCTCGTATCGTGCTGCGAACGAACAGGTAATGCACTCACTTCAGTACGCCTACAGGGACAGGCGTGCCAGGAAGGGAGACTTCCGTCGTTTGTGGATACAGCGTATAAACGCGGCTGCCAGGCAGAACGACATAAGCTACAGCAGGCTCATCTCCGGGCTTCACTGCTCTGGGGTGCCAGTCGACAGGAAGGTGCTCGCGGAGCTTGCGGTGTCGGACCCTGGTGCCTTCTCTGGGCTTGTGGCTCTGGCGCGCGAAGGGAACGAGGCCGCTCAGGTCGGCGGCGGAGCAGCGCAGGCATCGGAGTAGACCTCCCAAGCTGGCTGCGGGGCAGCTCAGGCATCGGACTAGGCCGCTCGGGCCGGCGGCAGACCACCTCAGGGCTATCTCTGGGTGGTCAGCCCGGGAGCCATCAGAGATTCTTTGCTCGGCCGGTGCGCTAGGAGCTGCAGTGGAGAGCCGATCATTCACGCACCCGAAAGTGCTGTGGCTGCGGAGGTTGGTGAGCGACAAGCGCGTCCGGCGAGCGGAAGGGCTGGCAGTCGCGGAGGGCTGGAAGGTAGTCGAGGCAGCGCTGGACACTGGAGCGAAGCTGCTCTCGGTATTCATCGACCCTGATCGGAGTATGGACATGGATCTGCTCGGCCGGGTCGATGCCCTGGGGGTGCCGGTCGTGAGATTGCAACACGGTGTGCTCGGCCGGGTCGCAGATAGCACGACTCCACAAGGCGTGATGGCCGTGGTCGAGGTGGCTAGCTGCCCGGCTGAAGAGGTCTTCGGTGCTGTTGGCGACGCCCCCTGCGTTCTTGTCTGCGTGGATGTGCGGGACCCTGGGAACATGGGCACGATCGTCAGGGTCGTGGCAGCTTCCGGGGCGACCGGCCTGGCGTGCAGCGCGGGTTGCGCTGATCCCTGGTCACCGAAGGCGGTGCGCGCTTCGGCCGGTTCGGTGTTCTCTGTCCCGCTTGCCCTGGATGTCGATCCGCTTTTGGTGATTCGGGTGGCTAGAGGCAGGTCAGTCCCGTGCTACGGGACGAGCGCGCTCCACGGAACGGCCTATACAGACTGCGGCCTGGGCGGGAGCTGGGCAATATTCCTGGGGAACGAATCGACTGGCCTCAGTAGGGACCTAGCCGCTTCACTTGACTGCATGGTGCATATTCCTATCGCCAGCTCAGTCGAATCGCTCAGCGTGAGCAGCGCCGCGGCGATCCTGTGCTTCGAGGCGGCCAGGCAGCGCGGCCTGACCCTGCGCCAGGCGGCCGGGGGACGTGTAAACACCACCAGGGAGGGTATGTGAGCGTAGCCTACGACCGAGGCGAGCTCGACTCCTACGCCGAGGATGCCGTCAGGCGCATAGCGGATGCTCCTGACCTGGCGGCCGTTGATCGGGTAGGTACGGAAGTGCTGGGCAAGCGGTCTTTGCTTGCACTTGCTCATCGCTCGCTGGGTACCCTCGATCCCGAAGATCGCAAGAGCGCGGGTAAGCACCTGAACGATATCCGTGCTCAGCTCGAGGCAGCTCTGGAGTCGCGGAGGGCTGTCCTTGGCGAGGCCGATCAGCGCAGGCGGCTGGTGGCTGAGCGCCTCGACCTGACCGAGGTGCTGCCTGGCAGGCGGCGCGGCCATCTTCACCTCGTGAGCCGGACGCAGGCGGAGTTGGAGGACACCTTTGTAGGAATGGGATTCGAGGTCGCAGAGGGGCCGGAGGCGGAGTCCGATTGGTACAACTTCGAGGCCCTGAACATTCCCCCGGATCATCCGGCACGGGGGATGTGGGATACCTTCTACCTGGAGCTTGGTGATCCAGGCGCTGTCTTGCTCAGGACTCACACCTCACCTGTTCAAGTCAGGCTGCTCGAGTCGCGTCAGTTGCCTATCTACGCCGTAATGCCCGGTAAATGCTACCGGCGCGACACAGCGGACGCTCGCCACCTCCCGGTCTTCCATCAGATCGAAGGTCTCGTGGTGGATCGGGGGACCAGCTTCGCCGACCTGGCGGGAACGATAGAGACCTTTACGAACGCCTATTTCGGCTCTGCGATCCATGCCAGGTTGCGGCCCGCATACTTCCCTTTTACCGAGCCGTCCGCTGAGTTCGAGATAACCTGCACCATCTGCCGCGGGTCGGGCTGCCACACATGCTCTGGCAGCGGGTGGATCGAGCTGGGAGGTTGTGGAATGGTGGACCCAGCCGTTTTCGACGCGCTTCACATCGACCCTGAGGAATGGACTGGCTTCGCCTTCGGCTTCGGAATCGATCGTCTTGTCCAGATGCGCTATGGTCTCGCAGATCTCAGGGTGCTGACAGAGAACGACATCCGATTCTTGACGCAGGTCTGACTCGGGACGGAAGGAAGCTTATCGTGCGAGTGCTCTATTCATGGCTGAAGGAGTTCGCTCCCTTCTCCCTGGCCCCAGATGCGCTTGCCGAGGTCGCGACGGATCTGGGGATGGTCGTCGAGGAGATAGAGGCGACCGGCCAGGGCCTGGAAGACGTGGTGGTAGGCCGCGTCCTGTCGGTCCAGGCCATACCTGGAGCGGATCGCATTCGCGAGCTGGCGGTGGAAGTTGGGGAAGGGAAGGTCCTGTCAGTGGTGTGCGGTGCATCGAATGTGGGAGTCGGCGATCTGGTTCCCCTGGCACCTGTAGGAGCCTCTTTGCCTAATGGCATGGCCATAGGGCGCCGGAAGATGAAGGGTGTGCTGTCAGAGGGAATGTGCTGCTCACCGTCAGAGCTCGGACTCGGGACCGATGGTAGAGGGCTTCTCATCCTGGGACCGTCGAGCGATCTGGCGATAGGCCAGCCGCTGCTCGAGGCACTACATATCGCAGGGGATGTGGTGTTCGATATGGCAATAGAGGGCAACCGCCCTGACGCTCTGAGCATCGCAGGGGTCGCTCGAGATATCGCGGCCAGACTCCGCATTCCGTTCGCCCTGCCCGAGCCCGTCGTGGATGAGTCCGGTCCTCGGGTGGAGGAGCTTGTCACGCTTGCAGTCGAGGCACCGGATCTCTCGGGTCGGTTCACGCTGCGAGTCCTGACCGGCCTCGAGGTCCAACCGTCGCCCTGGTGGATGGCGCGTAGGCTCCTTCTCTCGGGAATGCGCCCTGTCAACTCGATCGTAGATGCATCTAACTACGTTATGCTCGAGCTGGGACAGCCTACACACCCCTACGATCTGGATTGCCTTGCCGGTGGTGGGCTGATCGTTCGAGCTGCAGACCGCGGCGAGTCGTTGGTGACGTTGGATGGCGTCGAGAGGACTCTCGGGCTTCCAGACCCCAGGGTGGCTCGCGGCTTGCCGGCGAAGGACTGCGTGATATGTGACGCTACCGGGCGTCCCGAGGGCATAGCCGGGATAATGGGGGGGGCGGGCTCTCAGATAACCGAGGCTACGCAGAGGGTGGTACTGGAGACAGCATATTTCGATCCGATGGCGATAGCCCGTACAGCGAAGCGGCTCGGACTGCGGACCGAGGCGTCGGTTCGTTTCGAGCGAGGCTGCGACTGGGCGGGAATTGACCTGGCGGCATCCCGCTTCTGCGAGCTTGTCCAGGAATCAAGCGGTCCGTCTGTCGTGGTGGCGCCGGGGATGCTGGACAAGCGTGGTCAGCTTCCAGACGCCCACACGGTGCGTGTTCGTCCGCCGCGGGTCAACGTTGTGCTCGGCGCACAGCTACCGGAAGAGGAGATGCGGCGCTACCTGGAACCGATAGGATTCCAAGTGGAGATCTCGGGGGGTGACATTCTGGCCAGAGTGCCCAGCTTCCGTCCGGATGTCTCCCGTGAGATAGATGTCATAGAGG
>DAHXND010000115.1 GCA_027366675.1 Acidimicrobiales bacterium | reverse complement strand
CGACTACGCCGTCTACGACTACGCCGTCTACGACTACGCCGTCTACGACTACGCCGTCTACGACTACGCCGTCTACGACTACGCCGTCTACGACTACGCCGTCTACGACTACGCCGTCTACGACTACGCCGTCTACTCCCTCGAAGAAGAGCTAGCCAGAGGGCAAGCGCCCGCTGCAGGCGTGATGTCCGCGTGCAAGAGTGTCCCTGAGATGAACGCCGCAGGTCTCCTCTATGCATCATTGCCGGTAAAGGCGCTGGTCTGTTGAAGGCGATAGTGCTCGTGGGGGGGGAAGGTACCCGCCTCAGGCCTCTGACCTTGTCCAGGCCGAAGCAGCTCTTGCCCATCGCAGGCGTACCAATGCTGGAGCGGGTTCTGTCCCAGCTATCCGCATGGGGAGTCGATGAGGCAATCTTGTCTCTCGGCTACCGACCCGATGCTTTCGTGGCAGCGTACCCGGGCAAGAGTGTGGCTGGTGTTGGCCTGGACTTCGCTGTGGAGCCGGAGCCCCTGGACACGGGTGGGGCGATCCGCTTCGCAGCCGAACAAGCAGGTATCTCCGAGCGCTTCGTCGTCTGCAACGGGGACGTCCTTACCGATCTGGATGGCGGCGCTCTCATAGATCTGCACGAATCGAGCAACGCCCTGGCAACGATCGCGCTAACGCCTGTAGACGATCCCTCCTCCTTCGGCGTGGTGCCGACCGCCCGCAGCGGCCGGGTGATCGAGTTCGTGGAGAAGCCGGATCCCGGCAAGGCGCCGACGAACATGGTGAATGCGGGGATCTATGTCTTCGAACCCGAGATCCTGGACCGTATACCGTCGGGGGTTCGCGTGTCGGTGGAGAGAGTGGTGTTCCCGTCGATCGTAGCCGAGAAGCGCCTTTTCGCTCTCGGCTACGACGGATTCTGGATAGATGCGGGCACCCCGGGTACGTTCCTGGCAGCGCAGTGGCACTACCTGACTGCTGGCACGTCTCCTATGCCGGGTGCGCGCAGGCTGGCGGGGTGCGTCTGGAGTGTTGACCCTGTGGGCATCCCTGGCCTAGCCGTTACGGGGGAGCTGGATGCACCTGGCATGGGGGAGCTGGATGCACCTGGAGCCCACGGTGCCGTGCTTCTGGCGGCCGGGGTCAGAGTCGATCCTGCTGCCTCGCTCTCGAATGTCGTGGTCGGCCCTGGCAGCGTGATCGGGCGTGATGTAGCGGTAGTCGACGCGGTCCTCCTCGATGGAGCTGTGTTGGAAGATGGATCCAGGGTCGAGCGCACCATAGTGGGATCCGGCGCGTGCGTCGGCGTCGGCGCCACCCTGGTGGATTCGGTGATAGGCGACGGAGCAGTAGTGGCGGCCGGATCGAAGATGCGTGGCAAGCGCTGGCCAGCAGACCCGAGCGATGACGGCAACGCCCAGGATCGGAGGCAGGCATGCGGGCGCTGGTGACTGGTGGAGCGGGATTCATAGGATCCACGCTCGTGGACAGGCTGCTGGCAGAAGGGCACGCTGTGGATGTGGTCGACGACTTGTCGACAGGCTCGCTCGCGAACCTGGCCAGTGCCCGCATCGCAGCTACGCAGGGAGCGGAGCTGAGCGTTCACCAGCTCGACATCAGGCACCCGGAGCTGGTCGAGCTGGCCGTGCGTAGGTCGCCTGACGTTATCTACCATCTCGCAGCCCAGGCCGACGTTCGCGTCTCGGTGGCGCGGCCCGTGTTCGACGCCGAGGTGAACGTGATAGGCACCTTGCAGGTCTTGGAAGCTGCCAGGGCATGCTCCGCATCCAAGGTCGTATTCGCCGCGAGCGGAGGCACTCTCTATGGCGATGCAGACCTGGAGGAGCTGCCGGTCGACGAGCGCCACGAGAGGCGTCCCCTCTCTCCCTACGGCGTGTCGAAGCTGACCGGGCTGAACTACCTGGCGATGTACAGGGAGCTGCACCAGCTCGAGTACGTGGCGCTCGCTCTCGGTAACGTATACGGTCCCCGCCAGGATCCCCACGGGGAGGCCGGGGTTATCGCCATATTCGCGGGGAATCTGAAGGCGGGTGCGCCCTGCACCATCTACGGCGACGGTTGCCAGACACGCGACTTCGTCTTCGTCGACGACGTGGTCGACGCGTTCGTGCGTGCAGGATCGCGCGGGAGCGGGCTAATCGCGAACATCGGCACTGGGGTACCCGTCTCCGTGAACGAGCTATATGCCACCATGGCGCGGGTATATGGCTCTGACGCTGCTCCCCGTCATGTCCCGGCACGCCCGGGCGAGCTTCGTAACAACGCCCTCGATCCTGGTAGGGCCAGCCTCTACCTGGGATGGCAGCCCTGGACGTCCATGGAGGACGGGCTGCGTGCAGTATTCACATCAATATCGTGACACGAATATAGTGGTCAGATGTGGGCGATGCCCAGAGCTGCCTGGTGCCGCTGCTCCCTGCCGCCGCCTGGTGCGAGAGCCGCCAGGTGCTGCCTGGTGCCGGAGCCTGGTGCTGCCGCCTGGTGCCTGCCGGTCCCTGGTTTCGCCGCTGCCTGCCGCGGCCGCTCCAGCATCTCAGCGAAACAGGTCCTCTTCCGGTGGGCGGATGACTTCCTGAACAACATATCCCTCAGCGAAGAAGGTAGGATCCACTCCGCGCACTATGGCTGCGGCTGTCCCGCTTGACTTTCCCATGACAAGCTCTGCTGCAGCGGCGATCTCGTCCGCGATGCAGATCTCGGTGGCAGCCAGCTCGCGCCCATGGCTGTCGACGGTGCCACGCAGGTCTATGATCGGACGGATGCCTGCACATCCGATAGCGATATCAGTCAACCCGCGCCTCCACGTCCTCCCGAAGGTGTCCGAGATCACTACGGCTACCGTGACCTTCGCCAGCGCCTGGAGGCGGTCGCGGATCCTGCGGGCCGAGCGGTCAGGGTCGATAGGGAGCAGCACTACATGGCCGGAGTCGACATTCGATCTGTCCACCCCTGCGTTCGCGCAGATGAAGCCGTGGCGCGTCTCGGATATGACCAGCGATCCGCGCCTGCGCAGCACGCGGGCTGACTCGTCCATGACAGCCTGCCGGTAGGTGGAATCGGGATCGTCTGGGTCAACGGGCACCAGACGGCCTTCGGCTTTCGACACGACCTTCTGGGTCACCACTACGACGTCCAGGTTCTCGAGAGCGGCCCGCCCGGCTACCAGATCAGCGATGATGTCACCGGGGGCTATCTCGGGAAGCCCTTCGACGGGAAGGATGGAAATGGGTTTGAGCGGCTCCGGCACGATAGCTATTCATATACCATACGTGGGTTCCCAGTCTGGGATCGTGGAGACGCGGGGAGAGCCCCTTTGGTATTGTTGAGACTCTGGGCGATCAGGTAACAAGCTTCAAGGAAAAGCCATTCTTGAGATATTTTATAAATGCAGGTGTCTATTACATTAAATCCACAGCAAGGGATATATTTTTTGCAGAATATCTT
>DAHXND010000063.1 GCA_027366675.1 Acidimicrobiales bacterium | reverse complement strand
CGCGCTGGCCCCTGCCGCGCTGGCCCCTGCCGCGCTGGCGGTACCGGCCTGACCCCTTCCGCGGGCCGACTCGGCAAGGAGGGGCACGTCCAGGATCACTACCTCGTCACTCCCTGTAAGCTCCCCGATATCGTGGGCGATGCGGGCTGCCACGGCCGGGTGCACTATAGCCTCGAGGTCTCTGAGCGCTGCCTCGTCCCGGAAAACGAGCCCGGCAAGGCGCTCGCGGTCGATCGATCCGTCCTGCACGAGATAGGACGGTCCAAAGCGCGCCACAACGGCGTCATAGCCTGGAGTGCCAGGCTCTACCACCGCGCGGGCCAGGGCATCCGCGTCGATCACGACAGCTCCGCGCTCCGCGAGCAGGTGAGCCACCGTCGACTTCCCCGATCCGATCCCACCCGTAAGCCCTATGGCAAGCACTTGGTTCAACGACTCCCTGGATCCCTGGCCGGGTGAGGGGGCTCGTGCACGAGGAGACCCCAGTGCTGTGCACCGAACAGCGGACCCGGTGAGCCCGGATCGAGCGTGACCCCGGTCAAACGGCTCGACCATGCAGCGAAGACCGGCTCTGCGAACAGAGGGGTCATGGGAAGGTACTGCACCAGGAGGGCTTGAACGGCTTGCCAGGCTATCGCCGCCCGCGACGGGCTCAGGTCAGCCTCTGCGACGCTGGCAAGGCTAGCCACGCCAGGCACTTTCGAATAGGGGAGGACGGTCTGGCTCGGGAAGTTGCCCGTGCGCACCTGTTCGAGGGCCATATCCCAGGCAGCCACCCCGGTCCCGGCAGCGCCGGCCCCACCTGTGGCGCTGCCAGCCACCCCGGTCCCGGCAGCGCCGGCCCCACCTGTAGCCCTACCAGCCTCGCTGGAGCGCAACCGACCTGCCGGGGGCGCCGTTCCCGATACCACGTCCAACCCGATTCCGAGTCCCGCAAGCTCGCTCCTCAGGAGGCTGGCTATAGTGCTGCCCCACACATCACTCCTCGATATCTCCAGGGTGAGCGTGACCGGCTTGCCGTGCAGCTCCGCTGGACGACCCGCAACCACAGACCATCCGGCCTCGGTGAGCGCTCGGTCCGCTGCCGCCAGGTTCCCCGTGTTGGCGAGCCCCGGAGCAGGCTCGTAGAGCGGCTCGCCATTCGCGGAGAGGAAGCTGTCGCAGGGCACGGCCCCTCCCTCGACCGAGGCTATCGTCGCTCCGGCAATGGCATCTCGGTCAAGCACGTCGTTCACGGCTTGGCGCACCCCCTGGTTGGCCATGATCGGGCTATCCATGTTGAACGCCAGCTCCTCCACCACACTCCCGCTCACCACGGAGCTGCTGGCCGAGGTGATGCTCGAGGCTGCCTGCAGAAGCGACGGTGTGCCTGGATAGCCGGCCATCATCTGGATCGTCCCTGCGTCGAGCTGGGCTTCAGCGCCGGCTGATGTGCCTACGGCTCTTACGACGATCTTCTTGACCGAAGGCTTCGTTCCCCACCACTTCGGGTTCCTCTCGAGCACTATCTCCCTCGACGGCTCGAATTGGCTCACCTCGAATGGCCCGCCGGAAACAGCAAGAGCCGCACCAGCGCGACCGAATCCATCGTTCCAACCGGAGCGCTTGGTCACCTGCGCCGGAAGGAGGTACGAGAACAGGGCCTCCCAGTCAGCATCCGTGGTGGCGAATCGCACCTCTACGGCGTTAGCCGCACCATAAGGCCGTATCGAGGCTATGTCCCCGTAGCCCGGCACGCGTGCCGCCTCGACCGGTTGCCCTCCGGGGTTCGTTCCGACCCCCTCGTGCGACTGCCACAGGTACTTGAAGTCCCCGGCGTTTATGGGGCTCCCGTCCGACCAGACGGCTCGCGGGTTCAGCCGGTAGACAACCGTCTGCGGGCTCAGGCCCACCACCTCCGCGCTGGTGACCAGATTGGTGTCAGCTACGGGGCCCAGGCCGGGGCCCGTGACGAACGCCGAAGGCCACACCAGGCTCATGACCATGCGACCGGTGGCGTCGTCACCGCCAGGTGTGCCCGGGTTCAGGTTCGCGGGCACCGAAGGCACGTCGATGGTCACCGTGCCGCCGGTGCTTATAACCCATTTCCCGCTTTCGTGATGGTTGACCACAGGGCGGGTTCCGATGGGGTTGGTGGTGCACGCGCCGAGCACCGTCGCCAAGCCGGTAGCCACAGCTATGAGACGGAGCCCCCGCCTCGCCCTCCTCACCGTATGCGCAGGTCGAGGGTGATGGTGGTAAAGGCGAATATCAGCGCGACTGTCACAGTGATGCGGTCCAGGTTCTTCTCGGCGACGGTGGATCCAGCCGCGGCGGAACCGATCGAGCCGAACATGTCAGAGAGTCCCCCTCCTCGCCCGCTGTGGAGCAGGATCAGAAAGACCAGAGACAGAGACGCCAGCACCTGGATAACTATGAACGCTATGGTCAACATGCCCGGGACGCCCTCCTCATGCGCCTACCGAACCTAGCATCTCAACAGGCAGATCACCAGCGCGCCCACCGGAAAGCGCATCCACTGGGAGCCGCTGCCTACGAGGATGCACTGCCCCGCTCCTTCACAGCCTCGACCGCTCTCTCCACTATCCTGGCGAAACGATCGGGATCCAGGCTGGCCCCTCCCACGAGAAGCCCATCCACGTCGTCACCACCGAGCAGCTCTGCCGCGTTCTCGTCCGTTGCGGACCCACCGTAGAGGACCCGGACAGATCCGGCCGCCGCCGCCCCGGCGTTGCCTGCCACGACGGAGCGGATGAACGACGCTGCCTCCTCGGCGTCCTTCAGGCTCGCGTTCTCACCAGTTCCGATTGCCCAGATCGGCTCGTAGGCCACCACCAGGCTGGCGATCTGCTCTGCGTTCAAGACAGCGAGCGCCGAACCGAGCTGCTCTGAAAGACGCTCCTCCGTCAGTCCCCTGGCCCGCTCCGCCCCGGACTCCCCTACGCACAGCACCGGAACCATGTGATTGCGATACACAGCCTTCAGCTTCGCTTGAACGATCTCGTCGGTCTCCCCGCACATAGCGCGCCTCTCCGAATGGCCCGTGATCACATAGCGAACGCCGAGCTTCGCGAGCATGACCGGGCTCACCTCTCCGGTGAATGCACCGAGATCCTCGAAATGGCAGGTCTGGGCACCGAGCGAGATCGGCAGGTCGTCCCCGTCCACCACGGTCTGCACCGATCGGATGCTCGTGAAAGGTGGGTGAGCCGATACCTCCACATGCCGTAGGTCCATTCGCTCCAGGGCAAAGCCCAGGGTCTGTACCAGGCGAATCGCCTCGAGGTGCGTGTGATGCATCTTCCAGTTCCCGGCAACGAGCACCTTCCGCTCCGGATGCACAGCTCCTGATCCTCCTGATGCCTTGGGATCCACGCTACCCCCGTCGTTCATTGTCTACTGCCTGTCGTGAGCTCGCCGCGACCGCTACCGCGGCCAAGCCGGCGCCGGCGCCTGAACCCGTGCACCGCGAGGCCAGAGATGCCAGCACTGCTCGCGAGTCTCCACTTTGCACGCGTCAGTGTTGCCTGCCACCCTACCTCCCGGCAAATCACCTGGAGCCAGCAGGTGCTACGGGCCGAGCCGGTTCCAGGATAAGCGTGATGACGGCTCAGC